>CAJUBG010000003.1 GCA_910584575.1 uncultured Dorea sp. | reverse complement strand
GACACTTTTTGTCAACTATTTCTGGTATAATATTCCAAAATTATTTCTCCAAATCAGTATTAAAAACCAAACGGGTGTTACATCCGAGAATCCTCATAAGTATCAAAATGGAATTTACAGGCAATGAAAATGAAAAAGAGCTGGAAAAGACTGTGAAAGGGAAAACAAAAAACATGAATACTATCTGCAGCATCTGTTCTGTAAGAATCCCATGCGCTCTAAGAAAGTAAGCATCAATTTAAGCAATTAAAGCTGTTTTGCACTTGACAAGTCTATAATATATCTTTAAAATACAGATATGAAGAAATGAGTTTTTCGACCGTACAGCTATTGCTCAAGCGGCTTGCTCGTTTCTTTTTTTTGTTCTTAATATATCGTACAAATACAATTTCTCATCCTTTGCATGGCGCACAAAAATCCTTGCTTTAAAAATATTGTATCTAACCAGCTCACCAGTATCATCATATATTGGAATTGCAAAACGTGTATCATATCTGTACCAGCCAAATTTTGCATCTATGTCATGTTTTTGTGCATAATTTTCTGCAAAGCTTTTATTTGTGGCGATTTCAATCAACTCCCTGATAATGCTTGAAGAATTTGCTTTTGCATACATATTTGCACCCCTTAATTCCTTTGTATCTTTAGAATGTGAAAATTCGTCTGGAAAATCAGTACCTATATATACAATATCTGATGTTTCCATAATTTGTACGCACTCTCCGATATATTCTTTCAAACAATTTTCTACAATGTTCCAATCGACACTCCTTCTTCCCTTAAACCGCAAATCATTAATAAGTACAATACTTTTGCCATCAACATCTTTTATAATATCAAAATTTTTATCCATCGCAGCCACTCCTTACAAAATATCTTTGTATCAAAAAATCCAACATCTACATTGTATCATGCCGCCCTACATAATTCTATTTATAAATCCACATAAATTTTCAGCTTCTCCCTTGCTCGGATATTACAAACGGGATACCGGAAAAATATTACATTCTCCGATATCCCGTATTACTTAGTATCCTAAAATTATATTACCCTTCTACTTCTTCTGCGTATGGATACAATCACGCCTAACGCCAGAATCAAGAACTCTAACAGCACAAATTCTAACAGCACAAATTACAGCGACAACTAATTATATCAATCGGTGAATGTGGTGTAAAGCCTTTATTCAATTAGCAAGGTACTTTAGGATGATATTGCTATCCCGACGTACCCATATTATTATAGTGTTCTCAACACCAGGCATTCAGTTGTTCATAACTCCATCATAACAACTACATAACTTTCTATCTGGTTCTCCGTCTTGCTTTCAGCGTGAAGTCTTTTAGACCGCTTTACAAATATGTCCAAATGCGATAAAATTATTAAATAGAAAGAGTTTCTGCGAAAGGTGGTACGGAATATGGAAGAAAAGAGACGTGACAGACGAATTAGCTTAACGGCACGGTTAGCGATTAAGAATATGAGCGACAGTTCAGCCGAACCAGAGAATGTAGAGATTGACGTGCTGAACGTATCCAAGACAGGCGTAGGATTTATCTGTGACGCCCCCCTGTTGATTGGGGAGGTATATGAAGCTGATCTTAAGATATGGACGGATGAGATTATCCATGCATTTTTGAAAGTGGTCAGAATTGAACAGACCGAAGACGAGCGTTATATGTGCGGAACCATTTTTATCGGACTGCCGGAGATGAACGCTAAGAGGATTGAGATTTACGATATGCTGAACCGGATTGACGAGGGCGCTAATCAGTAAGTTTACAAAAGGGGCGTGCTCATCACACGCCCCTGCGCACGAACCGCAGAGCCGGATACCGGTATCCGTTCCTCTCTACAAGCTCTGGTTCATCCTCCAATATAGCATATCTGCTGTTCTTTCTGGTGCTGTAATCGTATGCCAGAATCAGCTTCTCGAATTCTTCCTTATTTTCAATCTCCATCTTCGCAGCATCCATAATTTCGTCCTCCATATGCATCTCAATGAAGTCCTCAATCTCCTCTTTACTGTAACGCACCTGGATTCGATTCAGTCTCAGCACATCCGCCTTATTCAAATCCTCAATCTCCACATCCGCCGCCATCTGGCTGACGAAGTCCTTCCGACTCTTGCGGCGTTTGTACAGGGACTTCTCCGACAACATTTCTACAAGGGAAAGGTTCATCCTCTCTCCTGTCTTTTGGATTAGCTCATCCTGGCCCTTGCCTGCCGCCATCCGGTTCAAAAGCTGAACCACCAGTCCCTTGGTGTCTGACTCGCCGCTTAGGAGGTAGTCAAGCCGCGTCACCGTCGCACGCACATATTTCGTGTGCTCTTTATCCATATTGGAAATCCGGTGCTCGATATCATCGAAGCCTCTGTCAATCAAATCCAGAAGCTCAAGCACATCGTCCCTCGTATCCCCCATAGCCCGCGCGCACCTGCGGACATTTTCAATCCATTCCTCGTTCTCACGCATCTCTCGAATACATTTCTTGATATCCATCTTGTAAATGTAGAAATTATCGGAGGTTTTCAGAATGTGGTACTTCTTGCGTACAATCTCCTCCACATATCCGTCCAAATGTTCTCGAAGCAGGTCGCCGTAAGATTCTTGCTCTAACAGCCGCCCGAAGAACTTGTCCATATTGTGAAGCATATCCTGTAACGCCTTATTAAGCCGTCGGGTGTTGAACAAAGCTGTCCTTAACATACTCAGGCTGGCTCTGGGGTCGTTCCGGAAAGAAAAAAGCGTTGCATAGACATTCTGGATGTAAATGTCTGTCTCCTCCATCTCATCGGAGTTCAGACGCTCGAACGCTTCAATAAATACTGCCGAATAGTCCGGAATCACAATATTTGTCACCAATGAGTGATAATCCTCAATCCGTTTCAGCCAACCTGTTTTCAGAAGCCAGCTTAAAATTCTGGCTGAGGGCGTCTCCATCATGTCAGACTCAGTCTCGCTTTCTTCTGCCTTAAGCTCAAAACGTTTCCTAGCGTTCATATCGCTTAACACCTGGATACACACTTCTCTGGTAAGAAAATAATTACTGTACTGATATTCGTCGTTAATGCACAAAAGTGCTTCTATATAAATCTCCCGGTTCACGCTTCGGAATAGACTCCAAAACGTGTCCGGGATCTCGCTTCGTAATTGCATAATTACTTCCTTTTCTTAAAACTGTCCTTCCAAAAACTAAATCCCTTTGAAGCGGCTGCCTTTTTATATCCCACGGCCACAGGCGCGGCCTCCGGTACAACAAACTGGATTCCTTTATCCGCCTTTGTCACCTCCGGATAGACAATCGTTCCGGCTTTCTCATCGCCGATATCCTTAGGATAAATATAGGCGACCACAGCGTCATAGGCATCCTTTGTAATTCCCTTCGGATACGGAATGGTCACCGTCATCCCTTCGGACGGGTCTAAGTCAGCCCTTACCCGTTTCCACTCCGACTCACCCTTTTCTTTGCGCATCAGGGTAACATCATAGGTATTCACATAGGTCTGGCTGATTCCCTTCTTCATTACTGCCTGAATCAACCCCTTCTGGATTTCACTTGGGAAATCGTAATCCGGCTCACTCTTAAGCCCGCTTGGCACGAAAGAAATCCCACTCTCAATATCCAGCCTGTATGCCAAGCCTCCTCCGAACTCCAATTCCGGAGGCGCCACAGTAATCTTAATGTCATTTATCACGGCAGGAAGAATCGGAAGTTCATCCGGCAGCGCATAATTTCCTGCCGTCTCGTCGTCCCCAAGAGAATACCGGTCATTCTCATCTGCCCACATTAGCGTAATCTCCTGCTCGTCTCCTGCCAGCCCGTTATGGGTTCCTGTAATCTTATCTGCCGGAAAGCTCGTGGTTAATTTCTCACTCTTTGCATCCGCAGGAAGAATGCCCTCCACCCCTAACTCACCGTAGACGTAGACATTGTCATCCCTTGTATTTCCCGCGACCTCAAGATCACCTGTATTCCACTCTAACTGTATGGGGGCAATGGTCCACTCCTTTGTCACAGACGTACTGCCTGCAAGCACATAGTTGCCCGCATAACTCTCGTCCAGAAAGAAGTCAACCGTCGCCGTGTAAACGCCTGCGTTTGTCGCACTGTTGACCCCGCCGACAGACACCTTAAGGCCGTCCGGCATATCGGCGCGGAAATCAAACGACTGAACCGTACCGTTATAGACAAAGGCTGCCTTGCTTCTTTCCTCCCAGTTAATCTTGGAGACGTCTATCTCTTTTGGGGATACCTGAATCCCCACGGTGCAGGTTACTTCTTTTCCGTTTTCCTTATAATAAAGGGTTACCGATTCCTGCCCCACATTTAGATTCCCGTCTTTAACCTTCACCTTTTCATTCGACAGAGTCTTGGTTGCGCCTGAGCTGTATGTAACCGAAGCCTCCATCCCCTTCTTGCTGAAACGTTCTCCATAGGTATACTGGGTCTTTTCGGGCGGCGTAGTAATCACCATACTCGTCAGTTCTCCGGCGTCAAGCACCTCGAAGCTCTTGCTTACCTGGTTTGACTCATCCTCCGGATCGGTAAATGTAACCGTGTAGGTTCCTTTCTCAATGACCTCGGACGGTTTAATCTCCATCTCCCAGTCGCCGCCCTGCGCCCGATTAAATACCTGCCCCCGCACCCAAACGGTAGAGCTGCCTGCCTGAATGCTGTCCTTTACATATTTCTCCACATACTCCGTATGATCCTCGCCTGTACCGTAAAGTATTCCATCCGGTACGGAGAACATGTCTGCTGTAAGTCCGCTGAGTATATAGAACTCACCTGTACCGCCGGCAAGTCCGCCGTTTCCAAGGAGACTGTTCTCGTCGCCAATCTTAAGGGTCCCGTTATTCACAAGGCTGCCCTCAAGGGTCAGGGGATATTTCCTTGGAACCGTCAGTGTCCGTCTTGCGGATATGGTCAGTGTCTTGCCGAAAGGAACAAGCAGCCCCTCTTTATTCAAAGTATAACTGCCATACACCTGTCCGTCAGCGCCGTCAAATATGACGCCAGACACAAAACCACGCTTTCCTGCGCTCACACTCCCTGCGTCAATCCAGGCCGTACCGTCATCATCAGAAACCAACGTACCGCCCTCTGCCGCTGTCCCTGTATTTCCCTTTCCAATGGATGAGGTATTGATTACGCCGCTGTTAATCTCAATAGTCCCACAGTTGGCGTTCTGTGTATCATTTCCTTCATTATCCCTGAATGTGCCTCCAATTCCGGCGCTTATCGACGCAGCCCCAACCCAGGCATCCAAAGTACCGCCGTTCTTTGCCTCGATGGTCAGAGACGCTTCCTCCGGTACTGCGATTCCCGCGTAGCCGTCGGACTGCACCACATTCGTCCCTTTCAGTGTAAGGCTGGCCTTTGCCTTGGGGGCTATGTAGATGGGATTGTAACCTCTGTCTGCGGCAGCATGGATTCTGACATTGTCTAATATAATTTCATGGCGCTTGCCGCTTACTACCGTTATCACATTCCCCGTCTCCGCACCGTCTGAGGTAATCACATAGCTTCCGTCCTCAGGGCCGTCTTTCAACTCTCCACCGTTCTGGCGGTAGCCGTCTACGCTGATTTCAATATCGCCTTTCGTCAAATCTAAATTCACATTGTCGGATGCATATGCCGTCGTTCCTCCCCACAGGAAGAATGAGATGGCAATGATTCCGAGCAAATTCCTTTTCGTATACATTTGCTTCTTATTCATATGATTTCCTCTTAACCTTCTTCTTGTCAAGCCTGTATATCTGAACTACCACAAATATAATCGCAATCGACAAAATTCCCAGGACTGCATATACAACGAACCGGGCATTGTCGCCTGTAAGTATTCCGGCGCCGCTGCCTGAGCCGCTTCCGCTGCCCGAACTTCCTGAACCGCTTCCGCCTCCTGAGCCTGAACCTCCTGAACCGCTTCCGCCTCCTGAGCCGCCCGAACCGTCTCCGTCTCCTGAGCCGTCTCCACCGCCCGAACCATCTCCATCTCCATCTCCTGAACCTCCTGAGCCGTCTCCTGAACCTGACATCTCCTTCCAGCCTACAGCAATCGGCCCTGGCCCCGATATAACGAACTGAATTCCCTCGTCCGTCATTTCAACCTCCAGATAAACCTGCGTTCCCGCTTCTATTCCATTCATATCTACCGGATATATGTAAGAAACAATACCTACATACTTTTCTTTCGTAATCCCCTCCGGATATGGGAGTATAATGGTAAGGCCCTTCTCCGGTATCAGTCCGACATCGGCTCTCTGCCAATCCGACTCTCCTTCCACTCTGCTCATCAGCGTAAGGTCGTAGACCGTAATGTATGACTGGCTGACCCCTTTTTGCTCTACAAACTCTTTAATCATCCACCCTTCTAACTCTTCCGGATTCTTATATTGGGGAAGCAGTAATTCCGGTACTTTGGAAATCCTTTCTTCAATATCCATCCGCAATTCTATTCCTTCCACAGAATCCAATTCCGGCGGAAGGGGTAATTCCTTTACTTCATTGATAACGCCATCCTTAATCACCGGCAGTTCGTCCAACTCATAATTCCCTGCTGCGCCGTCATCTCCAAGCTCAAATCTATCACTCTCGTCCTTCCATCCCAGTTGAATCTCCTGGCTCTCCCCAGGCTGCTTGTCATGAGTGCCGGTAAGCTTATCCGCAGGGAAACTTTCCGGTATCTTTCCGTCTTCCTTGTCGTCTGAGACAATGCCGTCCACGCCTATCTCGCCATAAATATATGCCTCGTCATCCCGTGTATTACCGACAGCGTCCACATCTCCTGTAACCCAGTCCAGTTTCTTCTTATCAATCGCCCAATCTTTATCCAATATAATGGACGGTCCGTCTGCAAATGTATAATAATCCTTGTATCCCTCCTTAATTGTAAATTCAATCTTAGCGGTATATATACCGGCGTCTTTTCCAGTATCGCCGCTAAGTACCTTCATGTCAATATATTCCGGCAGTTTTCCGGTAAATGTTTTGGTCTGTTCTTCTCCGTTATAGATAAGGTTCGGACCGTCCTCCAATTGAATATCCGAGGCGTCAACAACCTTCTTATTTACGCTGATATCTACAGATGCCTTTACCGAACTTCCATAGGAATCTGTATAGATAAGCGTCACAGACGTCTGCCCCGTCTTTAGATTCTTGCCGCCTTCAAACTCAATCTCATCTGTGACATCTTTCGTAGAGCCATCCTGAAGCGTCGCCGTAACCTTGATTCCCGACGGGTCAAAATCATCTCCTGCCTCATAGTCTGTCTTTGCAGGCGGATTGATGACCTCAATCTTCGTTACCATATTGTCGGTCAATACTTTAAAAATCTTTGTAGTTCTATCACCCCCTGCTGTAAATGCGGCATCATATTCTCCTGCATTACGGACAGTCTGTGGATTAAACGTCAACCTCCAGCCAGTCTCCGGCTTAAAGTGCCCTTCACGGCAGATAGTTCTTGTACAAGCCGCCTCAAATATCTCCGTAAGCCTGCTTCTCACCGTATCAGTCAAATCCGTACCATCCGCGTGCCATTCGTCCGTAATCTCAAATGCATCATTAAAAAGATAGAAGTTCCCGCTTCCGGTTGCCAGTCCGCCTCCGGTCAGACAGGCTTCTCCCTGGAGTCTCATTGTGCCTTCATTGTGCAGGGTGCCGTTTTCTTCAATCGTGAGAACCTTCCCCTTTTGCACCCGTAAGGACTGATCCTGTTCAATCTGCAGCGTCTTATTAGCACGGATGCCCACGTCTTTTGGCAGAGTGTAACTCTGTCCATAGAGCTTACCGGCCGGTGCCGGATTATCCTCGCCAACAAACAATACGCCGGATTCGAGAGCAAGGAACTTCACGTTCCGGCTGCTGATGTCCACCCATGCGTCCCCACGCAGGATAAATGTCCCTTGCTTTCCGTCTTCTGTCCCCTTCCCTCCGCCGATTCCGGCCGCGCCGTCTCCGCCGCCCTCGGCAATCACCGTTCCGCCGGAAATGGTAATCGAACCAATCTCGCTTGTCGCGCCGTCTGTTTCACGAAAAGAATTGCCGATTCCAGAGCCTGCGCCAACGCCAGCACCATCTACCGCTTTGCCTCCGTAGCATTCCACATGCCCGCCTGTAATCGTGACATTTCCACAGTCTTCGTAAGCGTTTCCTCCGATTCCGGCCGCGCCGTCTCCGCCTCGTACAATCACTTCTCCGCCATTAATGAAAACATTATTCTTATATGTACGTATTCCGGCATGATTAACGCCTCTGCCGATAATCTCTACTTTCCCCGTACTTTTATCAGTAATAGACAGCTCTGCCTTCTGTTTACTCGTACTGCCAAGATAAACTCCTTCTTCCCCCTTCAATATATTGTCGCCTTCCAGTGTCAGTTCAACTTTGACGCCATCGCTCTCCGGCGGCACATAAAGGGCTGCGCTTCCTCTTGTCTCCTCAGTCTCAATATGCACGTCGCGAAGCATTATATTCTGTTTACCTCCAAAGACCGAAATCATATTTCCCGTCTTTTCACCGCCGCTTGTAATAATATATCTGGGTGGGTTATTATAACCAGACTGCCCTGCCCCATTCTGGGAATACCCGTTTTCTTCAATCGTAATGTCGCCTTTTCGCAAATCAAGCTCAACTTCGTTCTCATCGGCATATGCCATTCTCACATTTATGGCAAAAAGCAGCGCTAACAGCAAAAATCCTGTCCCCGCCCAACTATTCCTGTTTTTTATCTTCTCCAATTTATGTAAAATGTTCATTCCCCACTCCTACTTTACTCAACAACTGATTTAACGAACTAAGTATAACATAACCCGTTCCCATTTTCCAGAATAACCTCCAACCCTCGGTTGAAAATTTCTCCCATTCAATCCGCCGTATTCCTTGAATTTTATGTCGAAAATTGTTATGATAATAGACACACACAAAAGGAGGGAGTAATTGTGTCTAATGAATTGAATATCGTCAACGAAGAAACTACGGAAACCATCGCAGAAACATGTTCAGGGGAGGACAAAGGGGTTAAGGATGAGAATAAGATTGTTCCTATTATAAATAAGGCGAATTCTGCTGAATCAGAGAATACGGCGCCATCGTCTGAAACGGCTGCACAGTTGGTCGCACAGCATGCGTCACAGCCCTCGGCTGCGCCGGTTGAACAGCCGTCTGCCGCTTCACCAGTCGAGCCGGCTGTACAGCAAAAAGCTTCTGATGCTCCTGATACCAGGGACGCCTCCGCTAACGCTTCGCCTAATTCTGCATCAACTAACGCAGATTACACGGCTTCAGCCTCTGACGAAGATTTTTCGCAAAACAGCAGACGTCAAAAGCGCCGTTCATTCAGATTTGAACCGGAGGATGATTTTGACTTTGATGAAGATGAACGTCCGAAGAAGCGTTTCTTTCATCTTCGTTCCGCCAATGACGAGGAATCCAGAGACAAATTGATTCTGTCCCGAATCAAGGATGAAGATCTTATGGAATACCTTGCCTTAGAACAACGAAGGCTAGAATTCTTACAACAGGCAAAGGAGGCAAAGGAAAAGCGGATCTTAATCGCATTTCAGCTATTAATCTCTTTGGCTGCTATTGTGGGAATAACCTATCTTCTGCAGGATAATCCGACGATTCTTATAAGCATCCTGTATATTGTGGGAATTGTCGCAGCTCTCAACGTGTGGAAGAATCCGCATGATAAGGGACGTGGAAAGAGGTACTGGTAATAACCGAAATATTACAGAATACAGCAGCTATGTGCAAACTTGCCATAACTGCTGTTTTTTATTTGAGCTTCTACATCATCATCCCCGCTAAGAGTACGCTCGCAATAAGTCCTGCCAGGGTGGAGAGCAGCGCGCCTGTCAGCGTATACCTTGTCTTTGTTACTTTTGCAGTCATAAAATACACACTCATCGTATAAAATATGGTTTCCGTACAGGACATACTGATTGAGCCGATTAATCCTATGTAGGAGTCTGTCCCGAATTCTTTGAATAAATCCAATAGCAGTCCGGTTGCCGCCGAGGATGAGAACATCTTGACTACCGTGAGGGGAACCAGTTCTCCCGGAAAACCAAGTGCGCCCGTAAATTGTCCGATTATCTCTGATATAAAATCAAGAAATCCTGATGCGCGCAGGATTCCTACTGCCACCATAAGCCCTACCAGGGTCGGCATGATCTTAATAACCGTAAAAAAGCCGCTTTTCGCCCCCTTAATAAAGGTATCGTACACATTTACCTCCATTAAGATACCATAGCTTATGATTCCGAAAATTACCAGTGGTACGATAAAATCAGTCATAAACAATAATAATTTCACACGATGTCCTCATTTTCATATATAGCTTATTCTTATTGTATGTATCGGAGGTGGGATTTATCTCATAAAATGATATTATTACTGTAAAAAGGCCAGACGCCTCATACGTCTGACCTTCCGAACAATATTAGATTAGTATGACTTACCCCAGTACGCCATATGCTTCGCAGGCTTACCGCACCAGATACATTTGTCTGAAATCATGTCCTCATCCTCAATCAGACATCTGGTGGCCGCACCGCCTGTCACATACTTCACTTCGCCTTCACACTCCGGATCGCCGCACCAGCAGGCTTTTACAAATCCACGGTTCTTCTTGAACTTCTCTGTCATCTCATCCATAGTTACCGCTGTGTCGATATGGCCCTGAAGGAATTCATTTGCCCGATCATACATATCCTGCTGTATCGTCTCTAAGATATCACGAAGCTTAACTGCAATCTCATCCATGGAAACTACAATCTTCTCGCGGGTATCGCGGCGTACCACAATTACCTGGTTCTTCTCAAGATCCTTCGGTCCGATCTCGATACGGGTAGGAATACCAAGCATCTCCTGCTCGGAGAACTTCCATCCCGGACTCTTTTCTGAATCGTCAATCTTCACTCTGTATCCTGCTTTCTTGAGTTCGTCCAACAGAGCGTAAGCCTTGTCGAGTACACCCTCCTTGTGCTGTGCAACCGGAATTACCCGACACTCAACAGGCGCTACATGTGGAGGCAGTACCAGCCCGTCGTCATCACCGTGAACCATAATCAACGCGCCGATACTTCTGGTGGACCATCCCCAGGAGGTCTCATAAACGCTCTGAAGCTCATTGTTCTTATCCACATATTTAATATCAAATGCATCCGGAAAACCGCTTCCGAAGAAATGGCTGGTTGCAGACTGCAACGCCTTTCCGTCGTGCATCAAAGCCTCGATAGTGTAAGTATCCTGCGCGCCGGCAAACTTCTCATGCTCTGCCTTTCTTCCGGATACAAACGGAATCGCTAATGTCTCCTTGTAGCAATCCTCATATACGTGAAGCATCTGGATGGTACGTTCTTCTGCTTCCTCGTAGGTCGCGTGGATGGTATGCCCCTCCTGCCATAAGAACTCTCTGGAACGCAAAAACGGCCTGGTGGTCTTCTCCCAACGAAGCACTGAATTCCACTGATTCCATACCTTCGGAAGATCTCTGTATGACTTTACTGTTCTTGCCCACAGATCGCAGAATAAGGTCTCTGACGTAGGACGGATACACAGTCTCTCCTGAAGTCTCTCCATACCGCCGTGTGTTACCCATGCCACCTCCGGCGCAAAGCCGTCTACATGATCCGCCTCTTTCTCCAAAAGCGCCTCCGGAATCAACAGCGGAAGGGATACGTTCTCTACTCCTGTCTCTTTAAATCTCTTGTCAAGATCTGCCTGGATTAATTCCCAGATTGCATATCCGTTAGGAAGGTAGTTCAGACATCCCTTAACGCTTGAATAGTCACACAACTCTGCCTCGCGTACCACATCCGTATACCACTGAGCGAAATTCTCATCGCGTGATGTGATATTTTTTACCAATTTTTCCTTTGCCATGTTTCTCCTTCTCCTTTTCTTCTCCGGCAGAGCCCTTGCCCCACCATATTCTGGCACTCCCAGATTCATGGTCTTATCTCTGAGAGTACATTCGTCTGTCGGAAGCATCCCAGGCCACGGTAATCGTAACACTAAAAAAACACCGGACCTTCGACTCCCTCATCACAAATAAAAGGGACCGAAAAGCTCGGCGGTACCACCCTATTTAACTGCGACCCTTTCGCAGTTCTCTCTTTATCGCCATTAACGCTGACGTCACGCTGCATTTTCACACAGAGGCTCCAAGGTAGGTTCGTTACAAGTCAATCCAAGAATCTTCCAGCCATGGATTCTCTCTCTGGGGGACTACGTCTGCAACTACTATTCCTTTTCACAGCCAAAACCCGCTTCTGCAACCATCATTGCCAGCGGGGTTTTTAAGTTTGAATGTAATTCTAATGGATGGAGGGAGATTTGTCAAGGGGGAAATATCCTTTCTTTTTTATATTACCGCACCAATATATACGCAAAAAACGCCGCATACGCCAGCAGGAAAATCACCCCTTCCTTCTTTTGTATCTCATGTTTACTGAGCGCCGCCAAATACACCAAAAGACTTGCCCCAATCAAAATCACCGTATCATACACGGCAGTAACATCCATCACAATCGGCGTAATCGTCGCTGACGCCCCCAGAATCAAAAGAATATTGAAAATGTTCGAGCCGACCACATTTCCCACAGCAAGATCATTCTCACCCTTGCCTGCCGCCACGACAGACGTTACCAACTCCGGCAGAGACGTACCAAGCGCCACAATGGTAAGCCCGATAAACGTCTGGCTAAGCCCAAACCGGACCGCAATCGCACTGGCGCTGTCCACCACCAGATTCCCTCCAAGGACGATTCCGGCAAGGCCGCATCCGATATATAATCCACTCTTTAAGGGACTTAATACCTTATACTCATCCGCATCATCTACCTCCTGCCTGTCTCTCGCCGCAAGCGCATCCTTCACCGTTGCATAGATAAAGATTAAAAACAATACAAGAAACAATATACCGCCCCATCTTCCAAGGACGAACTGTCCCCCGCCGCTTAAAACCTTTGTAATAGAAAAATCAGAATTCAGCAGAAGAAGGATAATCGAAACGAATATGGAGAAAGGAAATTCTTTCTTTAGCAACGACCATTTTGCCTGAACCGGATTCACAAGTGCACAGCACCCCAGAACAACCAATAGATTAAAAATATTTGAACCGAGCACATTGCTCACAGCAAGGTCGTTATCCCCCCGCATAGCCGCTGTGACGCTGACGGAAAATTCCGGCATACTTGTCCCAAACGCCACCACAGTCAGCCCAATCACGATTGTTGGCACCTTCAAAAGACGCGCTACGCTAGAGCTTCCGTCCACAAAATAATCCGCCCCCTTGATTAACAGCACAAATCCGATTATCAACAGTATATAGTCCATCATATCCCATCCCCAATTTTTATTTGCATATTTTCACACACTATGTTTAAATGATAAGAGCAGATTGAACGAAAGTCAAGGAGAATTCTTATTATGATAACCAATGCTTTAGAAATATTATACGAGGATAACTATATCCTGGTCTGCATTAAGCCACACGGTATCGCTACCCAGAGCCGGACCCTTGGCAGACCGGACATGGTTAGTCTTTTGAAAAACCATATTCACAAGACCTCCCGCACCAAGGGCGAGCCTTATCTCGCAGTCATCCACCGTTTAGACCAGCCCGTAACCGGAATCCTGGTCTTTGCTAAGACCCCTTTTGCCGCCAGGGAATTAAACCGTCAGCTCACGGGCAAGGGCTTCGGGAAATACTACCGCGCCCTCGTAGAAGGCCGTCCCCCAAAGCCGGAAGGCATCCTGGAACACTACCTCGTAAAAGACTCCCGTACCAACCTGTCGCGAGTCTGCCGCCCGCAGGTCCGCGATTCAAAGCTGGCAAGACTGCGTTACTTAACTGTCCCAGACAGTCACAGATACTTCTCTGGGGAGTATGCCGCTTTGCCAAATGTGACCGAGCTGGAAATTAAGCTGGACACAGGCCGCCATCACCAGATTCGCGTCCAGTTAGCCCACATTGGCTGTCCCATCATCGGAGATACCAAGTATAACCCTGACTGTACAGCTTCCCCCCTTTGGCGGAATATTTGCCTCAGCGCCTGCCGCCTGGACTTCTATCACCCCAAGACAGGTAAACTCCTTTGCTTCAACCTATGCGACTAAACTGCGTCCGCCCAGGAATTCCACAGAAAAAGAGGGCATCTTACTCGCCCTCTTCCTCCAATGCTTCTTCGTACTTCTCAAGGATAATACTCTGTATGCGCTCTCTTGTTCCTGAGTTAATCGGATGTGCAATATCTCGATACTCTCCGTCCACTGCTTTCTTGCTCGGCATAGCGATAAAGAGTCCCTTCTCACCCTCGATGACTTTGATATCATGTACTACAAACTCCTCGTCCATTGTAATGGACACAACTGCTTTGAGTTTGCCTTCCTTTGCCACCTTTCTCACGCGTACATCTGTAATCTGCATCTCCTTACTTGCCCCTTTCTTCCTAAAAGAGCCGGTTCAGGAAAACCTTAGCCGGCCCCTGGCTTATGCACTAAAGTGCATACCTTTCGTTCTTTTCTACGACTACCTTCACACCGTTCGTCCCAACATGGCGCGTATTCGCCCTAATCGTATCCCTGCTTTCTACAATGCAATTCTCGATATACGTATTGTCTCCAAGATATACATCATTCAGAATAACCGAGTTCTTAATCACGCAGTTATTCCCTACGAATGTCTTCTTGAAAAGAACTGAGTTCTCCACGGTACCGTTAATAATGCTGCCACTCCCCACAAGACTGTTCTTAACGATAGCGCCCGGATTATACTTCGCAGGCGGCAGGTCGCTTACCTTAGAATAAACCTCCGGATACTCGCGGAAGAAATACTTCCGCACCTCCGGTTTCAGGAAATCCATATTCGTCCGGTAATAAGCCTCCACCGTTGAAATGTTGTTCCAGTAGTCCTTTATCTCATAACCGTACATCCTTTTCAGATTCTTATATCTGATCAGAATATCCGTTACGAAATCGTGTCTTTCTTCCTCAGCGCAATGCTCAATCAAGTCAATCAGAAGCCTTCTTCTGATTACATAAATCCCCGCTGATATCGTATTTGAAGTCGCCAGCATAGGCTTTTCTTCAAATTCCTCAATGCGCATGTCCTCATTCATCTTCAAAGTTCCAAAACGGCTGGCATCCTCATCCGCGTCAAGCCTCTTGCAGACCACCGTAACATCCGCCTTCTTACGGATATGATATTCCAGCACCTTATTATAATCCATCTTGTACACAGCATCACCTGAGGAAATAATCACATAGGGTTCATGACATTTTCTCAGGAACTCAAGATTCTGGTAGATTGCATCTGCCGTCCCTCTGTACCAGTATCCGTTGTCCGCCGTTATCGTCGGGGTAAATACGTAAAGTCCCCCCTGTTTCCTCCCGAAATCCCACCACTTGGAGGAATTCAGATGTTCATTCAGTGAACGTGCGTTGTACTGGGTCAATACCGCTACCTTCTGGATGTGGGAATTGGACATATTGCTCAGCGCAAAATCAATCGCCCTGTAACTCCCTGCAACCGGCATAGCCGCTATCGCCCGTCTCTGAGTCAGTTCACGCATCTTATGGCTGTTACCGCCTGCTAAAATAATACCTACTGCTCTCATACTCGTCCACCTGCCTTTATCAATGTCTCTCCGCTTGCCAGCACGCCATTCGGATAATCCTCCGGGGACGTTATGCCGCTGATGGCAGTATTCTTCCCAACCTGTACTCCATCCGGAATTACAGAATTCTCGCCCACCGTAACCAATCCGAAGGAATAGATTGCCGGCTTCAGCCTGTTAGGCACATCGCTGCCAATACCAAAGGTCACCCGATTACCAATCTGACAGTTCTCAGCAATGACCGCCTTATCAAGCACACACTCCTTACCGATATGCACATCCTGCATAATAATGGAATCCCGAATCACTGAGCCCTCCTCAATAACCACGCCCGACCCAATCACGCAGTTATGCACTTCTCCGCAAATCTCCGAGCCGTTACCGATAATACTTCTGTCAACGACTGCCTGTCCGGAAATATACTGGGGCGGAAGGGCGCCGCTGTTCGTATAGATCTTCCAATATTCTTCGTACAGGTTGAACTCCGGAATAATATCGATTAACTCCATGTTCGCCTCCCAGTAAGAACCGAGAGTTCCCACGTCCTTCCAGTATCCGTTATATTCATATGCAAACAACCTCTGCCCCCGTTCGTGGCAGTACGGAATGATATGCTTCCCAAAATCACATCCCTGGACATTCTCCAGCGCAATCAGCGCCTCCTTCAAAACCCTCCAGCTAAATATATAAATTCCCATGGACGCAAGATTACTCTTTGGCTCAGGAGGCTTCTCCTGAAATTCAGAAATCTTACCTTCATCATCCGCGACAACGATACCGAATCTGCTGGCCTCCTCCTTCGGCACAGGCATGGCTGCAATCGTTATGTCTGCATTATTCTCTTTATGGTAATCCAGCATCACCTCATAATCCATCTTATAGATATGATCCCCAGACAATATCAGCACGTAGTCCGGGTTAAACGTCTCCATATAATCAAGATTCTGGTATATGGCGTTAGCTGTGCCTGTATACCACTCGCTGCTGCTGCTTTTCTCATAAGGCGGGAGAATCGTAACTCCCCCGAAATTGCGGTCCAAATCCCACGGGATTCCAATCCCGATGTGTGTATTCAATCTTAACGGCTGATATTGCGTCAGCACCCCGACAGTATCAATTCCTGAGTTAATGCAGTTGCTGAGTGGGAAGTCTATGATCCTGTATTTGCCTCCAAATGCAACGGCTGGCTTGGCCACTTTTGCTGTAAGAACCCCCAGTCTGCTTCCTTGGCCTCCAGCCAACAGCATCGCTATCATTTCTTTTTTCCTCATGTCATCACCCCTTCTCAGTAGTTTAATTCTTATTATACCACAGTTTTCATACATAGTGAACAATATTTACAAAAAAATTGAAAATTTTGTAAATATTTTATTAAAATAATACAAAAAATTCTGACTTGGATTTTTTTTCATATATGTATATAATAATATGAGCAGAATATTATTTTTATGACAAGCAATAACCTGTTTTTCATTCAAAAAAGGAAGGTATCATATGTATAAAATTAATTTTAAACAACCTGTACATGTACATTTTATTGGCATCGGCGGAATCAGCATGAGTGGGCTTGCCGAGATTCTGTTAAAAGAGGGCTTTAAAATCTCCGGTTCTGACAATAAAGAATCGGCGCTTACCGACCATCTCAGGAAACTGGGTGCAGCCGTTTTCTGCGGGCAGAAGGCTTCTAATATTATTGCGGGAATTGACGTTGTTGTATACACGGCGGCCATACATGATGACAACGAGGAGTACCGTGAGGCGGTAAGCCAGGGACTTCCAATGCTGAGCCGCGCCGAGCTTCTGGGGCAGTTGATGACCAATTACGATACATCCGTGGCGGTTGCGGGCACACACGGCAAGACCACCACCACTTCCATGCTTTCACATATCCTGCTTGCAGGCGAAAAGGACCCTACCATCTCCGTAGGCGGTATCCTGAAAGCTATTGGCGGCAACATCCGTGTGGGTGGCTCAAAAGTATTCGTCACGGAAGCCTGTGAGTACACCAACAGTTTCCTGCATTTCTTCCCGAAGATTGGGATTATTCTGAATATTGACGCGGATCATCTGGATTTCTTTAAAGACCTTGACGATATCCGCTGTTCCTTCCACAAATTCGCAGGACTCCTGCCACAAGACGGGACTCTAATCATCAACGGAGAGATTCCGAACCTTTCTGAAATTACAGAAGGGCTTAAGTGCCGGATCATTACCTATGGAAATGACCCTTCCTTTGATTACAGCGCTGCCAGGATTTCTCATGACGAACTTGGCGAGGCTTCCTTTGACCTTGTAAGGCACGGCGAGGTGATTGACAGAATTTCCCTGTCCGTCAGCGGCGACCACAATGTATCTAACGCATTAGCCTCCATTGCGGCGGCTGATCTTCTTGACGTTTCTCTGGCGGCGGTCAAAAAAGGTCTGAAGGACTTTTGCGGAACCAACCGCCGCTTTGAATACAAGGGTGAAGTACAGGGAATCACGGTTATTGACGATTATGCGCACCACCCGACGGAGATTCATGCATCCCTGACGGCGGCGCGCTGTTATCCTCACAGGGAGATCTGGTGCGTTTTCCAGCCTCACACCTATACCAGAACCAAGCTGCTTTTCCCAGAGTTCGTTGACGCCCTGGCGGCGGCTGACCATATCGTCCTGGCGGAGATCTACGCGGCGCGGGAGACGGATACACTGGGGATTTCCTCCAAAGATATTGCCGAGGCGCTAAAAAAGCGGGGCTGCGACGCATATTATTTCCCTACGTTTGCAGAAATCCAGGATTTCTGTTTGGAGAGATGCCAAAAAGGGGACTTGTTGATAACTATGGGCGCCGGAGACGTTGTAAACATTGGAGAAGCTCTCCTCAAACCTTAGTTATCCACATTTTCCACAGATTTTTATCCACAAAAAAGCCTGTTTTTCACGCAAAAACTTCTTTTTTGCCTGGCCTTCTGGTGCTATAATATCTCTACGAGAGGTACGATTTACCAAATAAGTTACGAACTGACAAAAGGAGGTCCGGCGTAAGAATTATGACGAAATTAACCCTGACTAATTATGCACTGGGTAACACCACTGTGCTTGAGAATGAGTTTATCGACCATCACATGGTCAAGGCGAACGGAGAATACGTGAAGGTATACCTTCTTCTCCTGCGCCATATGAACAGGCCGGACGGAGTGATGTCTGTCTCTGAGATGGCAGATATCCTAGAGTGCACGGAGAATGATGTCCGTCGTGCACTAAGATATTGGAAGAAGCAAGAGCTTCTGGACTATTGTGAGCAGACGGCGGCAATCTCAACCGCCAAGGCTGACTCTGCCGCGCCCGAACCGATTAATACAAACATCCAGCAATATCGAAGCCGGAACGAACGCAAGGAATTCAAAGAGCTGATGTTTGTCGCTGAGCAATATCTGGGTAAGACTCTGTCCTCAGTAGATATTGATATGATTACATATTTTTATGATACGCTGCATATGTCCGCAGAACTGATTGAATACCTCATTGAGTATTGCGTGGAGAACGGACACAAGAGTATGCACTATATCCGGAAGGTAGCCCTCTCCTGGAATGAGCAGAAGATTACAACGGTTTCTGAGGCAAAGTCCAACTCTGTCCTGTATAATAAGAACTGTTATTCCATACTCAACGCTTACGGAATTAAGGGACGTGCCCCCGCTGCATCCGAGATTGCCTATATCCGGCGGTGGAACGATGAGTATGGTTTTTCCCTTGACCTGATTCTGGAGGCATGCAACCGGACGATGAATACAATCCATCAGCCCAATTTTGAATACACAGATACCATACTTAAGAACTGGCGTGATAAAAACGTGCGGCACAGCAAGGATATCGACGCGCTGGACGCCAATTATATGAAAGAAAAAGAACGCAGGAAAAAGTCTGCGGTGAAAACTACGGATGCGCCTAAAATCAGCAAAAGCAACAAATTCAACAACTTCAGCGGACGTTCCTATGATATGGATTCACTGGAACGCAGGCTGGTGCAGCAATAGGACAGGAGATATAGCGGAATATGGCACTTTCAAACTCACAGTATGACCAGATGATGCGCACCTATGAGCAGCGGCAGTTGGATAATGAATACCGATTAAGGGAACGCTATCAGAAAGCCTATTTGCAGATTCCTGCACTGGAGGAAACGGACCAGGCAATCGCCTCTTTAAGCGTTGAGAAAGCCCGCCGCCTTTTAAACGGCGACGACCAGGCCCTCCTTTCATTGAAGGAAGAATTGAATACCCTGATTCTAAAGAAACGGCAATTATTAGAGAACAGCGGGCTTCCTCCGGATTTCCTTGAGCTTCACTATACCTGTCCTGATTGTCAGGACACCGGATATATCGGGGATGAGAAGTGCCACTGTTTTAAGAAGGCAATCATAGAGCTTCTTTATGAACAGTCGAACTTAAAGGAGATTTTAAAAAAAGAGAATTTTTCTACCTTTTCTCTGGATTATTACTCCCGCAGCCACATAGACCCGCTGACCGGAAGATCTGCGCTGGACTCCATCCAAACAGCGCTCAAGGTATGTACAAGCTTTGTAGACACGTTTTCCAGGGAGTTCAACAATATTTTGTTATATGGGGATACAGGGGTCGGGAAGACATTTCTCTCCCACTGTATTGCGAAAGAACTAATCGACACCTCCTGTTCTGTGGTATATTTTACAGCGGCTCAGTTATTTGATGTATTCGCAGAGAATACGTTTGGCAGACACGAAGAACAGGATTCCGATATACAAGAACATATCTATGACTGCGATCTTCTGATTATTGATGATCTCGGAACAGAGCTTCCGAATTCCTTTACCGTATCGCAGCTTTTTATCTGCCTGAACGAACGGATTCTGAGGCAGAGGGCAACCATAATATCAACCAATCTTGCATTGGAGGATATACAATCCATCTACTCTGAACGGACCTTCTCACGAATCAGCAGTAATTACACGATTCTTCGGCTGACCGGTGACGATATCCGTATTCAGAAAAAACTACTTAATCTGGGAGGTACGAATGATGCTACGCCGTAATGACCGTATTCTGGAAAACATACCCATTGGAGCGCTTGGAATTATTGCTCTTGACGGCTGCAAGGAGATGGGCAGCCGGGTGAACGACTACATCGTAAAATGGCGCCAGGAGGAGGGCCATGTCTACAAGGATGACGTTGTTTACAATGGATATGAGAGGGATACTTATCTGATCGACGCAAAAGTGCCCCGTTTTGGCTCTGGGGAAGCCAAGGGCATTATCAATGAATCCGTTCGCGGAAAAGATATCTATCTTATGGTAGATGTCTGTAATTACAGCCTGACCTATTCTCTGACCGGACATACGAACCACATGTCCCCAGACGACCACTATCAGAACTTGAAGCGTGTGATTGCCGCTATCGGGGGCAAGGCAAGGCGCATCAACGTTATTATGCCGTTCCTTTATGAAAGCCGCCAGCATAAACGAAGCAGCCGCGAATCTCTGGACTGCGCCCTTGCGCTTCAGGAATTGGTGCGCATGGGGGCGGACAATATCATTACTTTCGACGCCCATGACCCGCGGGTTCAGAATGCGATTCCGCTGAACGGCTTCGAGACGGTAAGGCCGACTTACCAGTTTATCAAGGGACTTCTGCGCCGTTTTGAAGACCTTCAGATTGACAGCGACCATATGATGGCCATCAGTCCCGACGAAGGCGCCACCGGACGCGCCGTGTATCTGGCAAATGTATTGAATCTTGATATGGGTATGTTCTATAAACGCCGTGATTATACGAAGATTGTTGACGGACGTAATCCGATTGTAGCCCATGAATTCCTTGGGTCCTCGGTGGAGGGCAAGGATGTAATCATACTTGACGACATGATTTCCTCCGGCGACAGTATCTTAGATGTTGCCCGCCAGCTCAAGCAGCGCAAGGCAAGGCGGATTTTTGCCGCCGCCACCTTTGGTCTGTTTACCAATGGATTGGACAAGTTTGACAAGGCATATGAAGAAGGAAGCATCGACGCGATTCTGACTACAAACCTAATCTATCAGACGCCTGAGCTTCTTGAGAGGCCCTATTATATTAACTGCGATATGAGTAAATATATAGCATTGATGATTGATACCCTCAACCACGACGGATCTATCAGCAGTATATTGAATCCGGTTGACCGTATCCACTATGTAGTAAATGAGTATAACCAAAAGGCAGCGCGTAATACATGTCCTGACAGACTTTAAAAAGAGGGCGGCATTCGGAAATCATACATTCCGGATGCTCGCCCGCCTTTAAATCTTTCTTCTATACAATCTCTTGCAGATGATATACGATTCCAAGCTCATCAAGCAACTGCTGTTCTCTTTTCTGGCAGGTAAAAATCAAGACCTGCTGTTTATGTTCTCCAAGCCATTGGAGTACCTTTTTCAGACGCGCATCATCATAATAAGCGAAGGTATCGTCCAGTATAACAGGATATTCTTCCTCATGGAGTACGCCGCTTGCCGCCATACGCAGGGCAAAATAGGCTTGCTCTACTGTTCCGCGGCTTAACTGCTCAAGAGAAATTCTTCTCCCTTCCCTCAATAAGCTTAGATGCATACCGTCCTCAATCAGCAGATGTGTATATTTTCCTTCTGTGATATATGAAAGAATTGCGGAGGCTTCCCCCTTGAGACGTTCTTCTAGCTGTCTCTGAAGCTCTCCTGAAAGCTCGTTGAGCCGTTCCATGGCAAGGTTAAGGGCTGACCTTCTCTTGTCATATTCTCGGTAATCTTCGCTGACTTCATCCAATTCGGCAAGCTGCTCTTTAAGATTGCCATATTGAATCTGCTTCTCCCGCAGTTCTTCTCTTACGTGCGCCTGCTCCCATATTAATTTTTCCAAAGGAATCTTCTCCTCCTCCGGAGTGATTTCCTCCAGAATCAATTCCGGCGGCGTCTTTTCCTGCTGCTTTCCTACTTTCATCCGGTTCCAAACGTACAGGCCGCATGACAGAAAGATAATGATGGATACCAGAAAGTTCCAGGGCCTTGCAATCAGGATAAACGCCAGAATAACAATAACACCGAATAAAATCAGCTCTACCGGATGGATACGCCATTTCGCAGGTCTTAATTCATCTATAATCCTCCTGCTTTCCACGTTTTCCGCAGCTTTGGCCGCTTTCTCCCTGCGGTAGTCAAGTTCTCCTGATATCCGTCTGAACTCCTCCTCCAGATGATGTACGTCTCTCCACACGTAGGAGGCTTCCTGCTCGATTCTCTCCCTCTCCGCCTGCTTCTTAAGCAGAGACTCCTTAATCTCCTTTTCCAGAGCCTTCTTCTTCTCCTTCAGATGCTCTAACGTCCTGCCAAGATCCATGTCGCAGCCTCCCGCTGCACACCCAAAGGGCAGACATGCTTCATCCCTTACAGTGTAGTAATTCGTCGCGTAATTCTTGAACTTAACCGCAAGAGATTGTCCTGTCTCCACTTTTCTCTGCCCCACCGAGACGGTATTCTCATATCCGCCGGAATCTAAGCCTCCAAGCAGCATCTCCAAATCGCCGTCCGCCACGGACAACTGCTCTCCGTCATCCTCGCAAATCAGCTCTGCTTTTTTCGTATATTTGTCAAAATTCCGGTCAATCCGGAATATCTTTCCTCCACTCTCGAACTTTAGCGTACCGGAATAATAGTTTGAATTCTCCCACGGCTCATAGATGCTGAACGCATCATGGGCAGAAGCCCGTCCCCGCCCTCTCTCCATCCCGAAGAACATTCCCTTAATGAAGGAGTGGAGGGTCGATTTGCCGGACTCATTTTCCCCGTACAAGATATTCATACCATCCCCAATCCGGATATCTTTGTCCGTAAATTTGCCAAAATGCTTCAATTTTAATTCTTGAATCTTCATAATCAGCCTCTTTTTGTCTCCATTAGCGCCTGCACACCCTCGCACAATGCCAGGTACTCCACGCTGTCCTCGTCATAATCTATCAGGCTTTCAATATATTTTCCAAGAAGGTCGCCTCGGTTCTGTGCCAGAAGCTTCGTAAAATCATAAGCCGGCTTTGATTCATCCGACAGGTCAATGATATTACCATAAGTATCCATATCCGACAATTCAAACAGGATGTCCGGATCGCGGAAGCCCTTTACAGTCACTTTGTAGATGTTCTGCGTCCCCAACGCCTCAATCTGTTCTCGGATACGGGCTTTCAGCCCCCGATTTGTCATCTTCTTTTCCGTCGTCACTTCTAAATGTACGTATTCCCTTAGAGCAAAGGGGACAAAACGGATTCTGCAACGGCCTCTCGTAAGCTCGCCCAGAATATAACCATGGGGGCCGGTATCATTCCTGTCGATTGGCTCTAACGCGCCGGAATATGCCATCCGGCTCTCATGAAGCTGCTCATCGGGACATCCTCCTGTATCCATATCCAACGGTTTATGAATATGCCCCAGTGCAATATAATCATAGCCAAGGGAACGCAGCTTCTCTTTCTGAATCGGAATGTGCCGTTCATCCCCTCCATGGGCAAGTAAAAGTTCATATTTCTGCTGCTTCCTGGGAAATGCCTGGTCATACAGCCGTTCCGTAATCTCCCTGCCATAATAACTAAGCCCATATACTGCCGCGGACAGCTCTGGCAGCTCTACAACGGTAATCTGCCCGCCCAGAAGCATATGTACATTCTCCCCCCACGCAAAGGTGCGATAATAAGAATCCCGCCTCAGATAATCATGGTTTCCCGCAGCCAGAACCACCTGGGTATTCTTAAGGGTTTTAAACAGGTCATTGACCTCCTTCAGCTCTCGAAGAAGGGGCTGTCTGTGGAACAAATCGCCTGCAATCAGTAAAAGCTCTGCCTTCTCCTCATTACAGGCTGCCGCCACCCTTTCCAGGCTGTTCCAGATCTCCCTTCCCCGTTCCCCACTGTATGCGCTTCCGGCGTCCGGATTTGCCCCCAAATGCACGTCTGCGATATGTATGAACTTCATCTTTTGTTCCTTCTTCCTTCTCTGTCTTTGACGGCAGCTCTACGATAAACTGTGTCCGGATATCGTCACTCTTGGCTCTGATTCTGCCGCCGTGCAGTTCTACAATCTCTTTTGCAATGGCAAGACCCAGACCTGCGCCTCCGGTCCCTGAGGAACGCGAGCCGTCTACACGATAAAATTTCTCGAAAATGGTCTGAAGCATCGCCCCCGGTATCTTTTCCCCCTGGTTCATAAATACAATCTCTACGTCCTTCTTCTTCATTCGGGCGTCAATCTCTATCTTCGTGTCCTCATAACAGTATGCAATGGCATTTCTCAAAATATTGTCAAATACTCTTGCCAGCTTGTCCGGATCGCCATATACCACCAGGTTCTCCTCCACATGCACCTCGCAGGACAGACGCTTTTCCTGCAGGACTCCGTACAGCTCGTCCGCCAACTGCTCTAACATCAGCGTGAGATTAATCTCAATGGCCTCCAGCTCAATATCCTGAAGATTATAGCGGGTGATATCGAAAAATTCATGGATCAGTTCTCCCAGGCGGATGGATTTCTCCAAAGCGATATGGATGTATTTCATCCGGTCCTCCTCCGGCATTCCTGCATGGCTGTCCAACATACTCAAATAGGCAACAATGGAGGTCAGCGGAGTCTTTAGGTCATGGGCGAGAAAGAGCACCAGATCGTTCTTCTTCTTCTCACCCTCTATCGCCTCAAGCTCTTGCCGTTTCAGGGTTGCCTTAATCTCATTTAACCGAATCTCTATTGGCTTTAACTCTGTAATCAGATGAATTGGCTCTGTGGACTCTGCCAGGATATTCTCAATCCCATCTCCAATCTGGTCCACGTATTTCATCATCTTTGACAACGCCGCATAGTAAAACAGCGCAAAAAGGAGTAGGAAACCCACAATAATGAAAAACATCTTGTTGTTTCCAATTAATTTCCAGTATAGCTTAATCGCCTGGCTCTCCTCTATGTCCATGGACATAAGGAACTGGACAAAGGTTTCCGCAAAGCTGTCATTGTAAATGCCGTCAATCACGTAATTCAGCAGAAAACCGCCCACCAGCACCGTCAGAGCCGTCACCAAGACGGTCTGCAACAATATGGTGAATTTCAGCTTACGATAATTATTCTTCAATCTTATACCCTACTCCCCAAACCGTCTTGATAAAATCCGACTTTCCTGTGGGTCCACTCATCTTCTCCCTCAGATGCCGGATGTGTACCATCACAGTGTTGTTGCTGTTCTTGTAGTATTTTTCATTCCATACCTTCTCAAACAACTCCTCTGAACTGATAACCTTGCCGCGGTTCTCACAGAGAAGCCAGAGGATGTCGAACTCGATAGGGGTCAGCGTAAGCGGCACTTCATTATATACGCACTCATGGGAGGTACGGTTCAAAAGCAGCCCGCCAAAATCAATCACATCCCCCTCGTCCTTCCCTCCGTCGTTGTACTGGGTATACCGGCGAAGCTGTGCCTTGACCCTTGCAACCAGCTCTAAGGGATTGAAGGGCTTGGGAATATAGTCGTCAGCGCCCAGGGTAAGGCCGGTAATCTTATCCATGTATTCCGTCTTAGCCGTCAGCATAATAACCGGAAATGTGTATTTCTCGCGGATCATCTTCAAGAGCTGGAACCCGTCGATATCCGGAAGCATAATGTCCAGAATCGCAAGGTCAATCTTCTTGCTCTTGATACAGGCAAGCGCATCCTCGCCGGTATAGAACTTGAATACGCTGTACTGGTCGTTCTGAAGATATAATTCAATGACATCCGCAATCTCTCTTTCATCATCTACAACTAAAATGTTCATGATAACCTCTTTTTGTTTTTATAATTCGCAGTTATTCACGGTTCTTGGGAATGGGATGACATCACGGATGTTGCTCATTCCAGTGAGGTACATCACGCAGCGTTCAAAACCAAGGCCGAAACCGGCGTGGCGGGTAGAACCGTATTTGCGCAGGTCCAGATAGAACTTGTAGTCCTCCTCCTTCATACCCATTTCCTCGATTCTTGCAAGCAGCTTTCCGTAATCGTCCTCCCTCTGGCTGCCGCCGATAATCTCACCGATTCCAGGGACAAGGCAGTCTACCGCGGCAACGGTCCTGCCGTCCTCGTTCTGCTTCATATAGAAGGCTTTAATCTCCTTCGGATAGTCTGTTACAAATACCGGACGCTTGAACACAACCTCCGTCAGATAGCGTTCATGCTCAGTCTGCAAGTCCGCGCCCCAGGAAACCTTGTATTCAAACTTGTCGTTATTCTTCTCAAGAAGCTCGATGGCCTCCGTGTAGGTTACTCTTGCAAAATCAGAGGACACAACATTGTGGAGACGTTCAAGTAATCCCTTGTCCACGAAGGAGTTGAAGAAATTCATTTCTTCAGGCGCTTCTTCTAAGACATAGTTGATGACATATTTTAACATCGCCTCTGCCAGCATCATGTCGTCATCCAGGTCTGCAAATGCAATCTCCGGCTCTATCATCCAGAATTCTGCCGCATGTCTGGTGGTATTAGAATTCTCTGCACGGAATGTGGGGCCAAATGTGTATATGTTGCGGAACGCCTGCGCATAGGTTTCCGCATTTAACTGGCCGCTGACCGTAAGGCTCGTCTCCTTGCCGAAGAAGTCCTGGGTATAGTCTGCCTGGCCCTCCTCATTCTTCGGGACATTCTCCATATCAAGTGTTGTTACCCGAAACATCTCTCCCGCACCCTCGCAGTCACTTCCCGTAATCAGCGGCGTATGGACATAGACGAAGCCTCTCTCCTGGAAAAATCTGTGCAGGGCGTATGCCGTTAATGAACGCACGCGGAAGACTGCCTGGAAGGTGTTCGTCCTTGGCCTTAAGTGGGAAATGGTTCTCAGGTACTCAAAGCTGTGCCGCTTCTTCTGTAACGGATAATCCGGCGCGGACGCCCCCTCAACCTCTACTGTGTCAGCCTGAATCTCAAAGGGCTGCTTAGCCTGGGGCGTGGCAACCAGCGTACCGGTAACGATTACCGCAGCGCCTACATTCAGCTTGGAAATCTCTGCAAAATTCTCCATCTTATCATGATAGACAATCTGCAAAGGCTCGAAAAATGTTCCGTCATTCAATACAATAAAACCAAATGTCTTGGAATCGCGGATACTGCGTACCCATCCTCCTACTGTAAGCTTCTTTTCAAGATAGTTCTCTTTGTTCTTGTATAACTCTCTGATTGTAATCAAATCCATATCTATTCTACTCCTTTATATATGCTTTCCCTCCTCCTGCCAAGAGCCTGGATAAAGGCGTTGGGCGGGGAAGGTGTATCAACATGGTTTTCATTATAGCATATTGGGACAAGATTTGAAAGGCAGAGGTTTTGAATTTCTCTGCACATAATCATATCTCATATTTTTTCACAATCCCATGTATTTTTATTTCCCGTTATGCTATAATGGACAAAATCAAAAAGAATAGGAGTGATTACCAATGGATATTTCAAATGATATCAAATATGTCGGTGTCAATGACCATGCCGTAGATTTGTTCGAGGGCCAGTATGTAGTAAAGAATGGTATGTCCTATAATTCCTATGTGATTATGGATGAAAAAGTAGCCGTGATGGATACGGTTGACGCACGTTTTACCCACGAATGGCTGGATAATATCGAAGCCGCCATAGGCTCACGCAAGCCCGATTATCTTATCGTACAACACATGGAGCCTGACCATTCCGCCAATATTGCGAATTTTATGAATGTATATAAGGACACGACAATCGTATCTTCTGCCAAGGCATTTGTAATGATGAAGCAGTTCTTCGGCACAGATTTTGAGGACAGACAGATTGTTGTGGCAGAAGGCGACACCCTTTCTCTTGGAAAGCATGAGCTTACCTTCGTTACAGCGCCTATGGTACACTGGCCAGAGGTTATCGTCACTTACGATAGCTACGAAAAGGTATTATTCTCCGCAGACGGCTTCGGCAAATTCGGCGCGCTGGACGTTACCGAAGAATGGGCTGACGAGGCACGCCGCTACTATATCGGAATTGTAGGGAAATACGGCGCACAGGTTCAGAGGCTTTTAAAGAAGGCTTCCACATTGGACATTCAGACCATTTGTCCGCTGCACGGGCCTGTACTTAAAGAGAACCTTGGCTATTACCTTGGACTCTACAATACATGGTCAGCTTATAATGTAGAGACAACCGGAATCGTCATTGCCTACACCTCTGTGTACGGCAACACAAAGAAGGCTGTGGAGGCATTGGCTGAAAAGCTGCGCAGGAAGGGCTGTCCGGCTGTGATTGTTCATGATCTTGCCCGCTGTGATATGTCGGCGGCAGTTGCGGACGCATTCCGCTACGGCAAATTAATCCTTGCAACTACAACTTATAACGCAGATATTTTCCCGTTCATGCGCGAGTATATTGACCATCTGACAGAAAGGAATTTCCAGAATCGTTTTGTAGGGCTGATTGAAAACGGTTCCTGGGCGCCTCTTGCCGCCAAGACTATGAAGCAGATGTTGGAGGGATGTAAGAAGCTGACCTTTGCAAACACGACTGTTCATATCCATTCTGCCCTTAATGACGAGAGCAATGAGCAGTTGGAAGCTCTGGCCGATGAGTTCTGCAAGAATTATCTGGCTCAGCACGATGAGACTGCAGATAAGAATGACCTGACCGCACTGTTTAAGATTGGTTACGGGCTTTATGTAGTGACCTCCAATGACGGAAAGAAGGATAACGGACTCATCGTCAATACCGTGACACAGGTGACGAATACGCCGAACCGCATTGCCGTAACCATCAATAAGGATAATTATTCCCATCATGTAATCAAGCAGACCGGCATAATGAATATTAACTGCCTGTCAACAGACGCGCCTTTTAAGGTATTCGAGAACTTTGGATTCCAGAGTGGGCGGACTGTGGACAAGTTTGCAGACTGTACTCCGCTTCGTTCCGATAACGGGCTGGTATTTCTTCCAAGATACATCAACTCCTTCATGTCTTTGAAGGTTGAGCAATATGTAGATTTGGATACCCACGGAATGTTCATCTGTACAGTTACAGAGGCGCGTGTGATTACTAACGTGGAGACTATGACATATAATTACTATCAGAGCAATGTGAAGCCAAAACCGAATACAGAAGGCAAGAAAGGCTATGTCTGCGTGGTTTGCGGATATGTCTATGAAGGCGATGAACTGCCGGATGATATTGTGTGTCCGCTTTGCAAGCATGGGGCGGCTGACTTTGTGAAGATTGAGTAGCCTATTCGCTGATTGATGTAATCATGTATTAAAATATCTGGGGCTGTGGGGGAATATTGTGTTTTCTACACGCTATTCTTTCACAGCCCCTTGTTCTTCACTTGTTTATTTCTTAAGATTTCCGTTTGCCGGATTATTAAGCAGCCGCCCGAACCCGTCAAACCGCGAGCCATGGCAGGGACAGTCCCAGGAATGTTCTGTCTTATTCCATTTCAGGGCGCACCCAAGATGGGGACAGCGTTTTTCGGAAATGGTGAGCAGGTTCTTGACCGCCGTAAATCCATTGACGAACAACTGTGGTTTTATCATATTTCTGGATGGATTGAAAACTAACGCATATGGATTTTCCTTTTCCAGAACCAGGTCTGTCAGGATAGAAGCCGCCGCCATGGAGGAGGTCATTCCCCATTTGTTGAAGCCGGTTGCGACAAAACAGCCTGGCATACTTCGGGAATACCGTCCAATATAAGGAATCCCATCCAAGGTCATGCAGTCCTGAGTGGCCCAGTAATATTTTTCATCCAGGTTAGGATAGTATAATCTTGCACAATTACGAAGTTCTTCCCAATTACCGCCCTTTTCTCCGGTTTTATGGCTTCCGCCGCCCAAAAGGAGATACTCCTTATAATTACGAAAGGACATGCCCTGTTTTGCCTCGTCAATATACATGCCTTTTAATTGGGGTCCATCCTTAAGGGCAATAACATAAGACCTGTGCTGGTACATTTTCAAAGGATATAAGCCATGCTTATTGTCTATGGGAAAATGTGTCGCAAAGATGAGCTTCTGAAACGTAATTTCACCGTGTTCTGTGACTGCCGCTTCTTTTTTAAGTTCCTTCACAAAGGTATTTTCGTAAATCTTAAGTCCTTTGGCGATACTGTTTATGAATTTCAGAGGGTGGAACTGCGCCTGTTCTGCAAATCCTACTGCCCCTGCGGTCTGGAACGGAAGTTCACACTGCTCTGTAAGCCAAGGCTTACAGCCGAGCTTAGACAGCGCCTCTGCCTCGTCCTCCAATTTTTTGCGGTTATTGAGGGAATAGACGTAAGAATATTTCTCCTCATAATCACAGTCTATCCTCCGGCAGAGTCTTGCGTATTTTTGAACAGCCTCCTGGTTGGCGTCGAGGTACATCCTTGCCCTCTCAATCCCCAGGCTTTTCAGAAGCTTCTGGTAAATCAGCCCGTGTTGGGACGTGATTTTCGCAGTAGTGTTTCCTGTGATTCCTGAACAGATTCTTTCGCCTTCCACAAGCGCGTAGTCTACTCCCACCTTTTCCATAAAATAGGCGCTTAAGATTCCTGCCATGCCGCCGCCGATAATCAGCACATCCGTTTTCTTATTGCCCTTAAGCTGTTTAAACTGGGGCAAGCTTATATTTTCGGTCCATATCGAACGCTTTTCCACCACTCTTTATTCCTCCATACAAATACAGTTATGTACTAGTGTTCATCAAATATTAAATAATTATGCGAGAGCCCAAAAATCAACCGAAAAACTACACTAAAATTTCCCGATATTTTCTACTATTGTGACAAATCTTTTTCCGAGAATTCATGATATACTTTTATAAAATGGAAATATTTAGGAGGACAGTAGGACTTATGGGAATCATTTATAACGAAACATCAAAAACCATTACCTTACACACAAAACATTCGTCTTATCAGATGAAGATCGGCAATCTGGATTATCTTCTTCATCTTTATTACGGGCCGTCTATCCAAGATGCGGATATGTCCTACCAGATTATGCAGTATGATCGGGGTTTCTCCGGCAACCCTTACGAGTCCAGGAATGAACGGACATTCTCGCTGGATGCACAGCCTCAGGAATTCACCACACAACAGCAGGGAGATTTCCGTACTGCGAGCATTGAAGTTGTCAACGGAGACGGCAGCTACTCTTATCACGGGAAAGCCGTCGATTATAAGATTAGCAAAGGCAAATACCAGTTGGATACCCTCCCTTGCGTATTTGCCACAGAAAACGATACAGTGGACACCCTGGAGGTAACCCTGTCAGACGAGGTCAGCCATGTGCAGGTGGTTCTGCTTTACAGCGTCTTTGAAGAAGCAGATATCATAACAAGGGCTGTAAAAGTAATCAACTCCGGAAGCGCCTCCATCCATCTTAAGAAGATTATGTCCGTCTGCGTAGACTTTTTAAACGGACTGGACTTCGACCTGGTAAGCCTTCCGGGACGGTACGGTCAGGAGAGGCAGGTAGAGCGCCAGCGCATGACCCACCATATCCATACCATCGGCAGTGTACGCGGCTCATCCAGCCATCAGCAGAACCCCTTTGTGGTTCTCTGTGACAAGAACGCCACAGAAGATTATGGAAAATGTTATGGTTTTTCCCTGATGTACAGCGGCAACTTCCTTGCGGAGGCAGAGCTTGACCAGTATGACCAACTCAGGCTGGTGATGGGTATCCATCCCAAGCAGTTTGTGTATGAAGTAAAGCCACAGGAGGTCTTTGAAGGACCTGAGGTTGTCATGGCGTTTACTGAGCATGGATTTACCGGTCTGTCCCATCTGTACCATGATTTCTATCGTACAAACCTCTGCCGCAGCAAGTTCGTACAGGAGGTTCAAAGACCGGTTCTGATTAACAGTTGGGAAGCGGCGTTCATGGATTTTGACGACGTGAAGCTGGTAGAGATTGCCAAGGCTGCCAAGAACATGGGCGTTGACCTTCTGGTAATGGATGACGGCTGGTTCGGCAAACGTGACGACGACAACAGCGGTCTTGGAGACTGGTACGTGAATCAGGATAAGATTAAATGCGGATTACATAAACTTGTAGAGCAGATTAACGACCTTGGCATGAAGTTCGGTATCTGGTTTGAGCCGGAGATGGTGTCAGAGGACAGTGATTTATACAGGGCACATCCGGAGTGGACCATGCAGATTCCAGGACGCCATGCTGTGCGCAGCCGCAACCAGATGGCGCTGGATATGAGCAGGCGTGACGTGCAGGATTACCTGATAGAGCAGGTCAACGCTATTTTGGACGACGCCAATATCTTCTATGTAAAATGGGATATCAACCGTTCCCTTGCAGATATCTGGTCTAACGAGCTTCCTCCTGAAAGACAGGGCGAGGTCTACCACAGATATATCCTGGGGCTTTACAGGGTGATGGACAACATCATCAAGACCCACCCTGACATTCTCTTTGAAGGGTGTTCAGGCGGAGGAGGCCGCTACGACGCGGCAATGCTCCACTACTATCCCCAGTATTGGGTCAGCGATAACAACCACCCCATTGACCGGCTGAAACTCCACTACGGAACCTCCTTCGTGTATCCGGTATGTACCATGGGCGCACACATTTCAGACAGCGGTAAATTAGTCCCGATTAAGACAAAGGCTGTGGTTGCCATGTGCGGAACCTTCGGCTATGAGCTGGATGCAACCCATCTGTCTGAAGAAGAACAGGAAATATGCCGTGAACAGAGTGATTTATTCCGCAAATATTATCCGCTGATTATGAAGGGGGATTACTACCGCCTGACCAATCCTTTTGAAATGGGCAATATGACTGCATGGCAGCATGTATCCAAGGACAAGTCCGAGTCGCTTCTGAGTGTAGTTGTCACGAATCTGACCTGCAACGGACCTCAGGAATATATACGGGCAAAGGGCCTTATCCCCGACGCAATGTACAGCATTAACGGCGGTGACGAGCCCCGTTCCGGTTCTGCCCTTATGAACGCCGGACTGCCCATTAATCGTGAAGTGGACGATTACAGTTCATTCCAATTCTATCTGAAAAGAGTGAATTGCATGGCAGATTGAGCTGTCATATAGGTTTCATTTCACACAATATAAGGGCTGCCGCACTGAGCAAACTTTTTGCATCTAATGCGGCAGCCCTGTAATTCAGGCACCTCTTAAAGTTGTATCACCTTACCGCTGACTTCTCAGCATCTCTATCATTTTCTTCGGACTCGGCAGATTTCCTTTATAAAGGGACATCATCTTATAAATCCTCCCCGCAATCATGGTAATCACAGTCGCCGTCAAAACCACAATGGCAAGTGAACCAAGCGCCTCCGGTATACTCATGACTCCAAGTAAAATCTTTGTGGGCGCAACCAGAATCGCCGTAAACGGCACCCATACCTGCCACGTAACCGCATCCCAGGGTACGTCCGCACCTGTTCCTCCCGCAAACATAGTTGCGAAGAAGCTTATAAGCAGCACCATGATAAACAGCATATTCGTGCTGGACAGATCCTCCGGCTTCTCGGCAATGGCGCCGCCGATTGCCGCAAGCGAGCAGTAAAGCAAAAGCCCCGCCGCCAACATCAGAAGGGCAAGAATCACGCCGGAAACCGTAAACATTCCGGAAAATTCTCCAAACGTTTCGACCAACTGAATCAACGCCATATCAGTCTTAGGATTCACCATTTTTGTAAAATGGATGCCTAGCGCAAAACCGCCGAACAGCCCTCCAATCCAAACCAAAATCTGAAGAATCCCGCTTGCCGCCGTTGCAAACACCTTTCCCAAAAGCATTGCCCCTGGCTTCACAGTCACTAAGAATAAATCCATGAGCTTTGACGTTTTCTCCATAATGGCATTGTTCGCCGTCCCCTGCCCATATGCAAGAATCATAAAGTAGAGAACCATGATGTTCAGATAGGGAAGCAGCGATGCCAGAACACTTTTCGCAGACGCATATTCATCACTCTCCTCCGCAGGAATACTGCTGTCACGCACCTGTGTTTCAATAGGCATGGTCAGCTCTGCAATCTGCGTAACCTCAAGGTTGGATTTTTGAATCAGAATAGAACGGAACGCACCCGAAAGAAATGCTTCATATGCATTCACATCCTTCTTATTAAGCTTCGTTTTGTCCGGAAGAAGCACGTCAAGCTGATAGGCATTATCCTGATAACCGACGACGAGCAAAGCCGAATAATCGTCTGCCTCCGCTTTTTTTGCAGCCTCCTCCACACTATCTGCCATCTCGTAAACGACATCCGTAAACCGCGCGGCGTCTACGCTGTTCAAAACTCCATAGTCTGTTTCTCCCTCTGTCCCGCCATTCTGTTCAACCACATATACTTTGGCAAGCTTGCTCTCATACGTGTCGTCCTCTTTAAAATACTCGATTGCCGGCATAATGGCTGCCGGAAGCAGCAGACAGAGAAAAGCAATGATAATCGTCACATTCAGATAGCCTTTTCGCTTCACATGCTGGACAAATGTAAATGAAAATATTTTTCCAAGCCCTTTCATCTGTTATCTACCTCCTTTGCGCCATTCTGGCGAAACATGGAAATCCATCCTCCAAGCTTCATGCGGCTTCCGCGGTACATCATCAAAGCGCGGTAGATTCTTGCGCAGACATAAGCCAGCAGAAGAATCACGGCAAGCTGAAGCACCCAGGAGAACGCCAGCATTCCGATTCCGATATCACCGATGAGATAGCGCACAGGCGCACAGAACATTGAGGCAACCGGACACAGAGACACCACATATGCCAGTACAGGGTTACCTGAGCCAACCGTCATAACTGCCGCTATGTACCCTGCCATAACCAACAGAACAATCGTAAGGTTTGCAGGCTCTACATCCTCTGTGGACGAGCAGCCTGTTCCAATCAGCCCGCTAAGCAGGGAAACCTGCAAATATCCAAGAAACAGCGAGACGACCAGAATCAACACAGTAACGGGTGAAATATTGAGTATATCTGCGGAAATACCGGATGCTGCAATCTGCTGCCGCATGACAGAGGTATCTGCAAACTGTCCGGTAACCGCGTATGAAATTCCCATGACCGCCGCAAGAGAAACAACCAGCCCAAATATATATGTCATCACTGCAAGAATTTTTCCAACAAGCAGCGCAAGGGGCTGAACGCTTACCATCAAAAGCTCTGCTAGCTTTGAAGCCTTTTCCTCTATGACCTTCTGGATAATAAAGGACGAAACAAATGTACATAGTATCAAAAGAGCCACGGAATATAGAATCTGCACCCCGAAACGCGCGTCAAAGTCATCCTCTTTTTCCTCAAGATACTCCGAAACGCTCTGTACATTGGTATTATATGGGCTGGTCATGACTGCAATCTGCTCTGCCCTGGCAGCCTGCCCCGCATAGCGCGCCTCGTCCAGAAGTCCGGACAGCATACCCACACAGGAATCTATATCTCCGTCCGTAAACTCCTTATCCTCCAGCGTATATGCGCCGATTGAAAAGCACATCTTTTCTTCATCCCTTTGAAGATGTACATAGATTTCCTCCGGTTGAAGCATAGACTCATATGTATCCTCCGACCAATCCACATTCATCAAATCTGTATCTACAAATTCTGTATTCTCAAAAATCTCATTCCTCTGAGGAACACTCTCCAAATCCAATCCATATCCCGTATCATTCTGGACATAGACAACGGCAATCCCTAAAGCCTCAGGATTATCAGGGGACGCGGCTTTATCCCCGCCCATCATCACAGTCATAATCGGAATACTCGCGGCTGCAATCAGGAAAAAGATTATTAAGGAAATAATATTCGCCTTTCCCTTCATCATCTGCGACAGTGTAAAGCGATATACCTTCCCTGTTCCGGTAAAATCACTTTTCTTAAGCTTCATGTGAATCACCTACTTTCTCCACGAAAATCTCATGGAGAGACGGCTCGCGAAGGCTGAATGTGACCACTGTAACTCCCTTCTCGATTAAGAGCTTCAAAAATCCATTCGCCTGCTCATCTCCGGTTACTTTTATCTGATACTCACATTCTTTTGCAGAAACTAAATTCAATCCCTGCTGCCTGATTAAGTCTGTCACATCCGTCTCCGTTTTTAGCAGCAGGTTAATCCGGCCATAGCTCTTTTTAATCTCATTCAGATGCCCCTGAAGAACCGTCTTAGAACGATTCAATATAATAATATCAGTACAGAATTCCTCCACAGTAGCCATCTGATGGCTGGACATAATCAGATATTTTCCTTTCTCAATCTCGTCTCGGATAATGCCCTTAAATAAATCCGTATTCACAGGGTCAAGACCGGAAAGGGGCTCATCCAGAATCAACAGGTCTGGGTCCGGCAAGAGCGCAGTCATGAACTGAATCTTCTGCTGATTCCCCTTGGAAAGCTGATCCGCCTTTTTGGGGGGCTGCGCTTTCGCGCGTTTCCGCCTGCCCTTTTCGTCTTCTGATTTCGGCGCCTGGGGATACAGGTATTCTTCTACCTCAAGCCTCTCGGCCCAGTAACGGATTCGCTTCTTTGCCTCTGCCTTGGGAATCCCTCTCAGACCGGCAAAATAGATAAGCTGATCCATCAGCGTATACTTCGGGTACAACCCCCTCTCCTCTGCAAGATAACCCACATTGCAGGTTGCCGTATCAAGAGGCGCGCCCATCCAGAGCACCTCTCCGGTGTCCCGCGAAAGCATATTCAGCATCATACGGATTGATGTAGTCTTTCCGGCTCCGTTTGTTCCGAGCAAGGCAAATACGCCCGGCTTCTTCATCTCGAAGCTTAAATTCTCTACCACTGTTTTTTCACCGTATTTTTTTGACAAATTCTTTACTTCTAAACTCATCTGCTTTTCTCCCTTCTTTGCTGGCAATAGTATATCATAAAATGGGAGATTTTGTTTCGTTTTTGCGTGAAGTGTTCTATTTTCGTCTCCAATGGAAGCGGCTTAATCCTAATAAAAACTTCCCACCGTCGGAATAAGCAGCAGAATATTCAAGCCCCACATCACAATCGCCGCGAGAAGCCCGATGATGCAGAGAATCTTTCCCACCTTCGCCTGTCCGGACTTGCTTGAGCCCGCGCCCATTCTTGCCCTTGAAAATCCGAGACATGCCAGCAGAATGCTCACAATCGGTATCAAAAACGCAAAGACAATGCTTAGAATCCCGAACACAAGCCCCATGGTAGCCGCGCCGGAATTATCCACAGTATGTACGGGCACAACATTCTGGCAGGGCTGGCCTCCCTGGTTCCCAGGCATCCCCTGGGGCATGGGAATCGGCTGGTTAAGAGCCACAAATAACTGCTCAAGGCTCTCTCTGTATGGCTTCTTCTGCATACATCCCACAAAACCGTCCAGGTTCCACTCTCCGCCGAAGGTTCCCTTCATCCACGCCTCCAGATGGAAAACACCGTTACTGTAATACCACTTCAGATACTTATACCCCTCCATCATCGCGTCTCCGGTACGGTATGCAGGTTCTCCCTTCCAGTCAGCCATCACGAAGCTGTTTTTCCGCAGAAAATCATTCATAATAAACTGTACAAAATCATCCGGCTTGTTTAACACCATTTCTTTCACATATCTTGCCATTTTCCCACTCCTCACTACTACTTCCTTTTTTTCTAAAATACTAACTCCTGCTGTTCCATGACTTCAATCTGAGACACAATCATGGTCTCCGGCTCATTTCCCCGCAAATGGTCTGCCTTCAGATATTGCATCCCGTTTCTAAGGCTTGCCGCAATCAGGTTCAGCACGTAAATATTATCAAAACGGCTGTAAATCGACTCCCCGCCAAGGCCAGTCAGACATACTAGCTGCGTGTTCGTCTTTTTCGCCACCTCCATCAGCGGCTTCAGCAGATGGGACGCATTCGTCTGGGCAAAGGGATTATCCATAACCAGGACCTTCCCTTCATTCTGGTCTGCAAAAATATCTGTATCATCCTTGCGCATATAATACAAGAGGCTTGACAGAATAACAAACGCCGACAGGAAGCCTTCTCCCCCTGAGTTTTTCGCCACCTCCGCCCAGGTAATAGGATACTCCCTTAACGCCTCTATCTTATACAGCCGAATCTGCACATTGCCGATACCCACTACCGTATCATAGAGATTTCTCGTGGTAATCTGGGTTCCAAAATACTCCTGTGCATTTTCATTCTGCTCAAATAGACAAAGTCCCTTCTGGGTAATCTCATCTATCATATCCTGAAGGCGAAGCTGATATAGATTCTCATTCTCCTCCCACTGTGGAAGCCCGATTTTCAGCATCTTCACCGGACGCTCTCGGATGGTAATCGTAGAATTATGGTCAATCCTGCACAGGTTTTGATGTACCTCGCGGATATAATCCTCCATTAACTCCACAATCTTGTGCTTCTCCTTCTCCACAAGGGAAATGTCCACCTCCAGCTTCTCCATCAGACTGTCATAGGACTGTACGGTTGTCTCCAACTGCCGAAGAACCGCGGATGCGTCTGCGGTCAACTCCAGCATTGACTCTAAAGGCTTCTTATAGAAATCCTCCTGAAACTTATCCATGCGTACTACCTGATTGAGCAGACGGGTAAGCGCGTCCCTGGCCTCCCGACAGTCACGAAGCATCTGGTTATAATCCCGAAGCAGAATACCTTTAAAATTGCGAAGGCTCTTTGCATCCATCTCTCCGAAATCCTGCTGCCACTCCACCTCATCTCCCAGGGGAAATTCACTGTACTCAGAGAGGGCTGTCAGATTCTCATCATAGCTTCTGAGCCGTTCCCTCCAGACCTCCGCCTGTTTTGCCGCCTCCTTCTCCTGATAGCGGAACTGATTCCTCCTTGCGTCAAAATCCTGATTCTGGATTTCTTCCTTTGGCAAAGGCGTTTCCTCGCCGCACTCCTGCTTCATCCTCCCAAGGCGTTCTTTCATCTGCTGGTTCACCACGGCTGCCTGCTTATCCTCGTCATTCCAAAGTCTTTCCTTCACGGCAAGCTTCTGCCTTAAATCCTCCAGCATAATCTCCTGATGGGATTTTTCTTCGCGGCTATAACTCACCTGCCTCCATTCTTCACTGGCAAGCCCGTAATCCCTCTGCAAATGTTTAAGCTCATCTAACGCCTCCTGGCAACGGGCGGCCAGGCGGTGCTCTTGGTCCTCAAGCTCTTGGATTTCCTGGGACATAGCAGAAGTGATTGCAGCGTAGCGCGCCTTCATCTCCATGATGTTCCCGAAATCTCCACCATCTGGTTCAGGGCTCTCCTCGCTCTCATAACTATGATATTTCTGCCCCTCCTTCCTAAGCTCATCTCCCTCCCGAATCAGATTGCTTCTCTCTATCTCTCCTGTCTTTTGCCGTTCTCTTAAGCTCTCCTGCTGGTTCTGGCACAGCTTTTGCTTCTCAGAGAGCTTCTTGGCCTCTTTCTTACATCGTTCCAGCTCTTTTAGCTTCTGTTCATACGTCTCATAATCCTCGCAAAGCCGTTCAAAATCCTCAAGCCTTCTCTGCTGATACCCAACCTCACGGTCCGCATTGCGGATATTGTTTTCCAGTTCTTCAAGCCTTCCCTTAAGCTCTGCCAACTCCTCCGCACCTGCCCGCAGCTCTTTCTCCTGCTTCTGAAGCCGTTCGCCAAGCTCTTTTCGCAGCTTCTCATTGGCCTCCCACTTCTCCTTGCTGACCTGCTGGTTGCGAATCAACTCCTGGCGTTCAAAATACTCTGTATATTCCGCCTGCCGGATGGCAATAGCCTCCCTCTTTTTCGCAATCTGCCTCTCCTTCTCCTGCACCAGAAGCTTAAGCTTTTCTTCATTCAGCAGATTCTCATTAAACCAGACATAGAAGCTGACGCCCTCAAGATTTATCATGCCCTTGGCGCGCTCTGCCTTGCTTCCCTCCAGAATCTCCCGCGCCACAATGGGAATCGGAAACGACGTATAGATTCCATCCATATTTCGGGATAATTTCTGCACCTCAGCCTGGGACAAAATCAAGGCATAGGGTAAAAACGGATGGCAGCGCACCAGCTCTATATTCTGCTGCTCGGAATAACCATTCTTCGCCAGCCACTCCATTCCATAGACTACATGGATTCCAAGGTCCAAAAGCCCTCTCTCTATCTCCTCCGGCAATTCCAGCACCTTCCCTTGAGTCAGACGTTGATACTCCTTCTGTAAAATGTCCTCCTCCTTCTCAAGATTGCGGCGGAATCCGGCAATCTCCAACAATTTTCTCTCTGACGCATGCAGAAGCTTACCCTTGTCAAAAATTACCGCCTCCTCCAGATTCAGATACCGCAACACAATCCTTCGGGCTTCCAGCTCTTGCTCATATTCCTGCCGCACACCCTCCTGCTGCTCTAACTCCAGCTTCCCCTGAAGCAGCTTAGAACGCAAATCCTGCTGCTCACGCTCAATACTCCGGCTTCTCGCCACCGCCTGCTCACGCTGCTTCTTAAGCGACAGGCGCAAACGGGTACATGCCTCCAACTCCTTCTTATAATCCTGCCTGTGGATTTCAAGCAGCCCTGCTTCATACACGCCGAGAATATTGCGGAGTAATTCCTCTCCATAACGCTGATTATACCCATCCTCCGTCCGGTCATAGGATGCCGCCGCGCTCTTAAGTCCGCCTGAGCGCGACGCATTTTCAATTAAATTCTCTGAAAGCTCTAAAAGCCTCCCTTCTACCTTAGACAGCTCTGATGCTGCCGCCTTGGCCGCCTCCTCATTTTCCCTTAACTTTTCCTCATTTTCAAAAAGACGCGCTTCATAATAACGCCTCAGAGTATATCCCAGGGCATTTCTTTCCGGTTCCAGGTCCTCCTCCTTCTTCCTGGATACAAGAAGCTTCTGGCGAATCAGTTCCAGTTCACCCTGCTCATGCTCAGTGGCTTTCTGCTGCTTCGCACAGTCCAGAAGGCGCAGTTTACGGAAAACTCTTTTTTCCTTAATCTCAAGTTCTTCCTTCTCAATCTCAATCATTTCCCGATTACTCAGATGGAAACGCAGTTCCTTCTCTAACTGATGGATTTCACCGGACAGCTTTTCAAACTCCACTCTGGCTAACTGTCCTCGAATCCACTCTATCTTTCCAAGAATTCCCTGATACTCCCCCTCCGCCTGCTCATGAAGCCGCAAAAGTTCAGCGATAAATCGGGCGACCAGATTCTCCTGGCGCCTGGCCTGACTGCTCTTAGCCTGATAATCCTCCGCCTTTTCCTGAAGCTTTTCCGCTTCTACCTTAAACTCGCGTATGATATCACGCCTCTTAATCTTAGTCTGGTTATCCTTGTACTGCCCCACATATTTCTCAAGAATGGCCTGAAACTCCTTCATACGGTTTCTCTCTTTATTCAGCTTGCTCTCCACAGCATCCAGAAACCATTTCTCTACCAGTCCCTTCTCATCCCTGCAATCCGCGAACAAATCCGACAGCCCTGACTCCTTAAGGTTCACCTTCTTGATAATGGTCTCCCACTCCTTATAGTGAATCTGGTACTCCATTAATTTGTCAAAATACTGCCTGGATTGGGCGGGATTGGCCATATCATAATAGAAGAAGCTCATGGAACGGTCCTTCTTGTACGACTCAAACATCTGCCTGCACGCCGCGAAATTCTTAAGGACAATCTCCTTCTTTCCCTTCTCAACCACAGGAAGATGATGGATATCCTGGATACAGGGTTCTCTGTATTCGCTGATTATGTTGACCATCTCCAGGTTCTCTGCGTTTCCCTCGCCTGCCTCCTGACTCCTTCTTACCATCATCCCTGTTAGCACATAGCCTGCCCCGCCGTCCAATACCCATTCCACAAGGATAAAGGAGGGCTTATTCGTGGTAAAATAGCTCTCAAAGGGACGGTCTTTGGCGTCTCGGTACCTCTTATGTACAAAGGGCGCGGTAACCATCTGAACCAGAACCGACTTCCCGCCTCCGTTTCTAAGGGAAAGAAGGGTACTCTCGCCGTTCAGATGAAAACACTCGTCGCTGACACGGATGGCATTATGATTATAATTCACATTAATCAGCCTGATGGCATTGATTTTACTCATCCTCCGTCACCCCCAGTACCCTTAGCACTCTCTGGTAGTGATTCTGGTTCAGCAGATTCCAGTCCATAAAATTATCCAGCTTCTTCGTGGTCTTAATCATCTCGTCAGCTTCTACGTACTCAACCAAACCCTGCTTCTGCAGGAATATCAGAATCGAATGAAGGAAGCCCTCCTTAGTCGTCCTGGCCCTTGAACCTTTATCATCTGACCGCAGCGCCTCGTAGGCTTCCAACATATTGGAAAATGCAATCCCTGCCTTCTCCTCCTGTTCTTCGTCCATACTCTCGGCGCCTTCCTTCAGGCGGTTGGAGATACAGTTCTGCAGCTCTCCCACCCGCATATATTCTCTTGCCTTACTGCTGCTTCCCTGTCCGTCGAAGAATTCCACCAAAAGAGTCAGCACTACGAACTGAGACAGGTAATAGTCCTTGTCTGTGCCGGAGGATTTGCAGAGGGCAGCCTTAAGCTGCGCCTTGGAAAATCCCAGGAAATAATTATCTTCTTTTGGGATGAGATAGATTACGTTGCCGTACCGTTCAATCCGGCTCTCGGCAATCTCTCCCTGGGATTTTACCAGGTTTTGAATCTCCTCCTGCTCGGTATATGCCCTGTAAAGCTGCATTTCTTCATCCTCACAGAGTTCATGATGCTCTAGGAGGTAATAGAAAATCTCCTGGCTGGTTCGGACTTCGTCTAATTCATAAGCCATATTTTTTACTCCTTATAACTTTTTATATAGTTAATCACCTTTCAAGCTTCTTGGTAGTTATCTTGGTAGTTTTTCTTGGTAGTTTACCTTCCAACTCCCTCCACGATCAGGGCCAACCCTCTCAATTCTGCCGGATGCTTTTAGCTTTTTTATGTGATAACGCACTCCATCCACAGTAATCCCTAGTATTTCTGCCATCTCTTTCACTGTAATTTGGGGATTTTTTAGCATCATATTTATAATTTCGTTTATGTTTTTTTCATTCTTTTTCCTGGTAGTTTTTATAACTATTTTCTTCATAGTTTTCTTAGTAGTTTTTTCATCACTACCAGTAAAATTTAAATGGTAGTTTAAATTTTTAAGAACCAAAATAAACTGGTCGTAATCAGAATTAAATTCCGGTTTCATATGTTCTTCATATTGCGGCTGCTGCCTATAATCACCAATAATTTTTTTAAATCCACTCCCTCTCCTATCCATATATTTTAGGCGACTAAAAATATCAGCGATAACAGGATTCCTCCTTCTGGATGGAATATTCATTAAATCCCGATCCTGCACCCTTGTTCCGTCAAACATTCCACCTGGAGAATATATTTCTAACCTGTCATCAAACATATCAATATGAATCTCGCTTCCGACCTCCAGATAATTACGATGTATTAATGCATTAACAATTCCTTCTAATACTGCTCGTTCCGGATACTCTGGCATCTCGATACGGCCATCCGGTATCTTCTTCCATGCTTTTTTAGAATGATTCGCAACAAACTCCGTTCCATCTTGCAACAAGTTAATTAGTCCGCCTGAAAACTCATGGTCATCAATCGCATCCACCACTCCCGACGCCTTATCCAGCCCATTCCATCGAGTACAAAAAAGCCTTGAATGGCGTATCGGAGATTCATCCGCCAATAGCGCCCCTGCATTTGTCAGTTTCCCCTCATCATCAATAATTCCAAAAGAAGCATAATCAGAAGCTTCAAACTGATTGCCTGTTCTCTGTCTGTATACAGACTTTAGCTTTGTAAAAGCCATATCACTAAACAAATACTTGGATTTAAGGCTATCATAAGATTCAACTCCTCCTCTAACACTAATTCTTTCAATTCCATAGGCGTTACGGGAATACTTTCATTTCCTACCCTACGAAAAGCAGTCAGTGTACCATTCCCATCGTAGTAGTATGGCGTCTGCTCGCCTGCATAGATATCCAATATAATCAGTTTTTTTCCATTATCTGCTTCATAAAACTTAAGATTTATTTTAGGAATTGGATTCATATGAACTTTAATCATTTCACTGATAATTTCTGCATCTCTTTCCGCATTTTCCAATCCAATAATTTCATTATTATTCGTAATGCCAAATATTAAAGAGCCTCCTTTTCCATTGGCAAATGCGCTTATACTTTTACACCAGCTTTTAGGCTTCTTGAATTCCAATGCCTGCTTTTTATCATATTCGGTTGTTTCCCCAATTAATTTTTCTATATTCACAATATTCATATAATATACTCCAATACTTATTTGACTGATCTTTATTCCACATATTTATCCAGCTCAACTCCCCCGCCCCACACGAATCAACACATTGGAACACCGGATGGTCTTTCTTACCTTATCCTCATTCAAAATCCCTTCAAACGTCACAACACTTCCATCCTCAATCCGGTAAGTCTCCACCCTGCGCACATCCCGAAATTCCGGATATTCCTCCACTAGCTGCAAAAGCATCTCATTCAACTGAAACTCCCCTGGCATATCCTGGATATACTCACTCCGTTCCCTGGCCAGAGTCTTAATATCAATCTCCTGATTCTTAATCAACTCAACCATAATCTCTTTGAAAATCTCCACATTCGGAATCAATTCTTCCCTCTCATCCTCCTGTTCCCTCGTAAACGCACTAATCTCCTGAAGGGATACCTCCCCCTTCTTAAGCGCATAGCCAAGCAGCCGCCTAAGGCTTACCTCATACCGCTTAAGCTTCTCCCTGCGAAGCCTCTCCTGCTCGCGCATCCATTCCTCCTCATCAAAATCCAACTCCTCCGCACTATCCTCCTCGATACGCTTCTTCACCGGACGCTGGAGTTGAAACGCCTTATTCAGATTATAAACCTTGTCCGGTTCCTGGTTAAACAAGGGACGCAGGAAAAAATCCAGCTTCTCCAATGCCTTAGGATTCTCAAGAATCTTATCATACAATTCTGTCCGAAGGGGAAATCTTCTGATTAACGACATCTGAGTCAGCGTCTCCAACTCCTTTGTATATAAAGCCTTAAGGTCAAAATGACTGTTCAGAATCTTCTGGTGTTCATCAATCGTCCGGTTCAGGTACGTCTCAATCACCCGAAGATGGGAAAGACTCTCCTCCTCCTTCTCACTGAGCCGTTTTACGTTAATATTCTCCTCCTCCAACGCCTGCGCCCGACTCTTTACCATCTCCCTGTAATTCTGGAATTTCTGCTTCGTATCACTGATGGTATCCAGATTCTCAAGCAAAATCTCCTCATAATCCTTCACAGAATAATTCAGCGCGTTTCTGCGAATCTTCCCCATAGCCTCCTGAATCTTCTGCAACTGAATTCTCAGCAGATTAAACACATTCTTAATCTCATCCACAGCCTTGTCATAGCTCTGCTTCTCAAGATGCATCTGGAAAATCATCTCGTGGATGGTCAGCTTCATATTATTCTCTATCTCCAGGGTCGCCAACAAAAGATTGTAGCCGTCGTCCGTCAGATAGTAAGAAGTGCGCTTGAATTCCTGGTCTATGTAAATGATTCGATTCGCTACATAACTGATATGAAGCTTCTGATACTCATTCTCCTCAAAGTCAAATCCTTCAAAATACATGGCTCTGCCTTCATTGGACAGAACAATATTTACCACAAAATCCCCTAATTGCCTGCACTCGTCATAGGACATACTTTTCCGAAAATGCCGTGTGTTAATTGCATCAATATATACCCCGATATCGTCCATGGTACAATGTTCTTCCTTCAAAGACTGCTCCATGACATAGAGCATTACCGCGAAAATCAGGTTCAACTGTTCCCCTAATGTCAGGAAGCCATACTGCTTCCAGGTGGTCTTCTGGGCGCTGTTCTGGATTAGCAAAGCATATAAACCTACATTCTTCATTCTTCTGGGGAAATGTTTTAAAAATTCGTATTGCATTGTGTACCTTCCTATTTAATAGACTGCTCGATTACGCAAGTGTGCTTACGTGTCTTTTTGTCATAATTCACTCCCACCAACAAGATATTCCCTTTGTACTCGCTCAGACTCCGGCAATATTCTTTTCTCCGTATCTGCCGGATTGCCCCTTCGGCGCTCTGATTCCATTTCAACTCTACCACCAAAGCAGGTTTATCTGAAAATTTCTTTCTGGGAAGAAACACCAAATCCGCGAAGCCCTTCCCCCCTGCCAGTTCCCGATGAATCGTATAAAAATTCCGCGCCGCATACAAAGCCAGAGAAACCGTATAGCTCAATGCATTCTCATCATTATACTGGATATGGGAAGTCTCAAAATGAGCCTGCCGTATTCCCTCTGCCACCTGAGATGCCCGTCCCTGCCAGATGGCATTTAACGTATCGGCAGAATTCTTAAGGGCTGCCGATATCTCCCCCCAATCAGAAACCGACACTGCATTTACATACTCCCCGCGCACCTCATTATTGGGAATAAAAACACATTTGTTTTCATAATCATACCCCAGATATCCGAGATGTACCAACAACGTCAGCACATCATCCTCTGTCCGAAAAGTCGTCATATCATTCGCGAAGCCTTCTGTATTGCTTAGTACATTTTCTCCCGCAATCATGCTCAGGATATCGTCCTTCAATCCGTCAAAATTCATATCAATATAGACCTTTAAAGCCTCGAAGGTCTCTGTCTGATTCCAGTAGTTTCCAATTTTACCAAACTGCATACAGCTTATTACAGAACGAGGACTGTACACAGACATGCCCTCACCGAAGGAATATCCGTCATACCAGCTTTTCACCTCCTCCAAATCCATCCCATACCTTTCACACAGCTTAAAAACCTCCTCCTCCGTAAATCCCACATAGGAGGCAAGGGGGCCTGGGTTAATCATGGAGAATTCATCAAACATATTCAAAGCAGAGTGCGTCCCGTACTTCTTAATCGGAAGGATTCCCGTCATATAAGCCAGATAGATATATCCCTTATCCTTCAAAAAATCTCTCAGGAAATCGAGATACATCTCCTGTGCCTCCTGATTCATCTTATATTCCCGAAAAATGCAGTCCCACTCGTCGATGATAACCACAAAGGGACATTTTGTCTCTGCGTAAATATCCTGCATAGACTCAGCCAAATCAGTATCGTCAAAATAATCGATATCCGGATATGCCTTTTTCAAGTCTCTCAGGACGAGCCTCTTAATACGCTCAATCAGTCCCCGAATATCGCTGCTTCTGCTTAAAAACTCCTGTATATTTAAGAAAATAGTATCATATTGATTCAAATGCTTTGTGAAATCATCGCTTTGTGAAATCCTGTATTTTGAAAATAACTCTCTGGAATCGCACCCGCGGCTATAATATGCTGTCAGCATATTGGCTGCCATCGACTTCCCAAAACGGCGCGGGCGGCTTACACATACATTGTGCTGCATGGTGTGGAGAACTGAATTCGTATATTCTATCAATCCCGTCTTATCAATATACACGGCAGAGTTTACCGCTTCTTCAAACTTACTGTTATCTGGATTCAAATAGACTCCCATCCTATACCTCCCGATCAAAAATCAGCTATATTCAGTATCTCCTGTGGAATATACTTTCCGGATTCCAGTACAGCCTTCATCTTGTTCACTATTTCCACAGGGAAATGTGTGAAAAACTCCTCCCGTATGTTCCGGTTCTGCTGTTCCTTTGTATCCGGCAGCTTCTCCATTCCACATGTTTTGTCTGCCTTCTCAAGCATAGCCTGGTACGCCCTTACAAATGGAAGGATGTCCCATCTGCCGGAAACCATCTGCACAAGGCTCTCATAGATTCCGATTCCTTCGTAATCCAGATCACCGAAATAATAAATCCGGTTCTTTTCATCCTTCATATACGCTTCCACACACAGGTCAAAATCCAGAAAGGAACGCAGAATCCCTTTTCCCGCGCCATAAATCAACGTTTCAAACTCCATACCAAGAATTCTTCTGACGTTCTTATTACTTGATTCTTCCATCAAATGGCGCCGTATACTGTAAAAAGTATCCTTATTCTCCAGAATCAGAATATTCTGCGGCACCTGCCTTGTGCGGGAATAATAGGCCATCGGCTCTGTTGTCTGGTATATATTAAGGAACTCCTCCTCCAAACCGCAATTCTTCAATATCCGCTTTCCCTGTCCACGGCTTAAGAACTTCTCGTGACTCCATATCTCAAAGCTGCGTTCATTGGCGGATTCTGTATAATCCAATTTTTCCCTGCTATTTTTCAGATATTCACTCAACCTTATAATCCATTGCCTGTCCTGTTCATAGTTTTTAAGATGTGTCAGGTAATAATCAATGGATATCATAGGGTGAAGCTGATATTTTAATTCTTCTTCAAATGAACTGTAATCCTTCTTCTGCTCTATCTGCCAGTATTCATAGTATAGAGCAGGATGCTTTCCGTTGGTACCGGACGCCTTCAAAGGCTTTATTCTGCCTTCTGAGATTAATGCCAGAATGTATTGATACTGCTGCTCATAGGTATCATTCCGATGGGTATGAAGTAATGCTTCAAGGGATATACGCTTCATTTCTATATTCTTTCCCCATTTCCGTAGACTTACATATTTTTCCTTTTAATATTAACATAGTTTGATTCCAAAATACAGTATATAAAAAGGATGCCGAAAAATATATCTCGGCATCCCATTATTATCATCTTACTTTTTCTTTTTGTTTCCCTTCTTAGCCTTGAGCTGTACACCTACAATGACAGCCACACACGCAACCGCCAGAACAACCCATACTAGAAGTTTACTGGTGTCTCCAGTCTTTGGCAGTACAGACGATACGGCAGACCTGACAGCATCGGAAACGGTGCCGTTTCCGGTACCCGTGGTACTTGAGTTGCCGCCGGCAGTAGATCCGTCACCTGTGCCTCCATCTCTCGGATTCGTGGTTACAGTAACGTCTCCCTGATTATCTCCGTTATTGTCTCCCTGATTATCTCCATTGTTGTCTCCCTGATTATCTCCGTTGTTATCTCCGTTCGGACCATCCGGATCCACAACATTGTCACCACCGCTTACGTTGTTGCTGTTTGGTCCGTTTGGTACGGCTGTTGTCCACGCAATGGCAAGAGGCGACGCGCTTGTAACAGTAAACTGCAATCCGCTTGGAGTCTTAGTAACAGTTATGTTCTGCCATGTCTCTATCTTTCCGGTATTTTCCCCTGAGCCAAACATATGGGCTATCGCGAAATCATTAGCCTCCAGGCTGGTTCCTTCCGGATACGGTACTGTGACTGTAAGTCCGCCTTCTGAGAAATCATCAGCGGTTGCGTCACGCAAAGGCTCGCTGTCAACTTTCACCTTCAATACAAGATCGTAAAACCTCATCCTGTCATATGTGAAATCTCCATTACTACCAATAACAGAAAGCTCTGCGGTCAACTGCGCAACTATTGATTCACTTGCAACTTTCTTGTCCTTGGTTCCCAGTTTATCCATCAATTCATCTGAAATCGGATTATTCTGCGTATCTTCTCCTGTTGTCGCAAATGTAGCAAGGCTTGAATATACATTCACCGTGCTCTCTAACTTCTCAAGTGAAGCCGTCGCCATCTCACTGGGATCCATATCCTTCATAACAGCAATGGCGTTAATCGTTGATGATGTATTAATTCTGAAAGGCTCTTTATACTTCTGCTTTTTGTTCGTTACATCCGGCTCGCTTCCATCCGTTGTATAATAGATATCAGCGCCTTCTGTCGGACACTCAATCGTAACCAAAATCGAACCGGTAAATGACTCGCCGTCTTCAGGTGTGATTATAGGCGTCTCTACATTCAACAGCCTTCTTGTAAATGTAGCGGAGGCAGTCGGGCTATCCTCCCGTCCATCCTTTATGGCAAATGCCTTAATCGTGGTTTCTCCCTTACCGTTGATTTCAAAAGGCCCTGTATACTCGTTATCCTGATCTGTCGGATCAGTACCGTCTGTGGTATAGTAAATGGTTGCGCCCTTTGTCTTACAGGTAATCTTTACTTTTCCGGTTTCAAGGAATTCATTCTCACCTAAGGTAATATCATCAGCGCTGGTCTCTCTTGCTTTGCTTTCCTCGTTGCTGCCTTCATTGTCAGTATTACCTTCGTTGCCCTCATTATTGGCATCATCTTCGCTGCCGTTTCCGCCGCTGCTATCGTCTCTGAGCAGCGATATGGTTGGCTCTTTTACAACTAATGTCTCTGTAAAGCCAGTTACCTTAACGGGTTCGCTTGCTTTATGAGTAGCCGTCTCTTTAAATCTTACATAAGCTGTGTACTCGGTAGCTGCTTCACAATCTGTCTTCATGTGAGGATTCCTTCCGGATTCAGCAGATAAATAATCCTCCTCGCCTGGCACTTCATCTGACTTTCCGATAAAGTATTCAAGCTCTGGCAGTTCCGGAAGAACCGTTGCAGTATATGTTTCTCCATCCTTATTCAAAGCAAATTCCATCGTAATTCCTTCCGGAACCTTGCTTTCTTCAAGCTTTTCAAACGTTACCTCTGTCTGACCGATCTCGCTTTGCTTAATATTCTCATTACCTATGGACTGAGCCTCGATAACCCATGTTTCACCAGGAACAATATTATCAAAAACGTTGCTGGTCTGCCATTCACTGAATTCCTCGCTGTCTTTGGCTTTCCATCTATACTGATATTCAGCGCCGTCTGCGGCGTTGGCAACTGTCATTGTTCCAACAAACTTGCCAGGATAATCAGCGCTTACTTCATATGTGCACTTAATCTCCGGCGTTGCAGGCGCGTCTGCCTGGCTGATAATAACCGGTGTATCCAGAGTGATTGCTTCTCCTGGAAGCGGGGATGCGACTACATAATTCTTGCCCTTTTCACCGCCAAGTTTGAATTCATCGAATGTAATCGTGCTGTATCCATTCTCATTTACATTCTCACTTTCAATAATACCCTTTGATTCAAGTGTGATATCACTCGGTTTATCCGTTCCTACAAGTCCGGTAAATTGTACATCCTCAATCTCCACCTCTTTGGAACCATTATATTGACGATCCTTTGGTTTGATCTTTGTAAGCGTTAATGGCGCCTCGCTGATGGTATAGTTCTTGGTAATCTTACCTGAGAAATTACCTTTTCCTTCTATGGTAAATACAATCGGCTCAGAGCCGGTAGCATCGGTAAAGTTATCGGTTGAAGGAGTGACTGTATAATTATCTTTATCCAGCTCGCTTCCGTCTTCGAGAAGCACCTGGATTGTAGGCTCTTGCTTTTTCCCGTTGTATACTGTTGTCTCAGGAGTGATTGTTACACTATCTTCTGAAAGAACTGCGGGCTTGATGCTGAATTTCTTTTCAAGCTCACCTAGGAAATTACCGTTCTGTGAAGCAAGAATCTTAACAGATGCCGTGTTATCTCCAACTTCTACGTTATTGCTATAACTGCCTGCATTAAGTGGCTGATAATCCGTGCCTTCTACAAGCTCTTTGTTGTTATACATTAATGTTACCTTAGGCTGCTGTGGGCTTCCGGTGAACAGCATATCGTCAATATCTTTTACCATGCTGCTTTCGAGTTGTCTTTTATCAACGGTAACCTCAAAAGAAAAATTACTGTAATTTGCATTGGGATTTGTATTACTATATCTGACCTGATATAATCCCGCATCCTTAATTTCAGTTACTTCAATGCCGCCTTTAAAATACCTGGCCTCCCATCCCGTCTCGTCCACAATATATGTTGTCGAATTAGTGTGCCTTGGGGACGATATAGTATAAACTTCATCTTTGGAATTCTTTTCGGTATGGCCTAAGCTCTTGCCTGTATATACCAGATTAGGCGTGGTTATGACAATATCCTTTTTATCTAATGTAACCTTTTTTTGTACATCAGGAGATAAATATGCCTGCCCGCTTACTATAAGCTGATCTGCATTAATGATACTCGTAGTTTTATCTCCGAATATCGAACCTCCATTGCTTATACTAACGTTTGTATTTGCAGGAATCGTCAAAGAACATCCCGGACGTATCTTTAGTATAAGAGCTCCAATATTTTTATCCAAAACAGCGCTCCCATAAGCCTCACCCGCTACTGTCTCATACTTGCCTGTCGAATCTTTCCTCTGCTGCCACACAATGCCGTTAAACTCATCTATATTCGTTGAATCAGATATTGGACTATTAGAATAGAGATTCGCGCTTCCGCCTGCCGAAGATAGCTTCTGGCAGTCGATACCTGCACGTTGCGAATCGTTGTCAGCTACATCAGAGAAGCCGCCTATAGCGGTTATTTCGCCGCCCTTAAGGACAATCTCTCCTCCCCCGACGCCGCCTCCTCCAGTTCCGATACCTGTACCGCCAGCCACCTTGCCCACTTCGTCTCCAGTTACTGGATGCTTAACCACATATCCATCGCCGCCAGTTGCTTTCACATTACCGCTTTCAACGGTAACTTTACCGCAGCCGCCGCCTTGCCCGCCGCCAATTCCTGCCGCTGCTGAACCGCCGGTAGCAGTAATGGTACTGGTTTTTGCAACTGCAATGGTAACTTCGCCGGAAGCACCGTCAATACCCTGACTACCAATTCCTGCGCCGTTATTACCGCCTGTAGCCTCCAGACTGCCTTCACCTTTAATTGTCAGATGCGACCCTGACGGGATATGCAATCCAGCATATCCATCAGGACTTTTTAAACTATTCTTACCTACTAGCGTCAATTCGATAGTTGCATCTCCTGTAATATCAAAAGCAGAATACACAGGCTTATCAGGATCATTGGGATCAACATCCTTCGACGTATCAATATTTACATTCTCAAGAGTAATTGTATGACGGCCACCGGATACCTGAATACGTTTTGTATCATTACTAATTGTATGTCCATTACATCCGCCAATACACTCGGTAGCTGAAATGGAAGTACAATCATCTGCGTTCACAACCAATGGTATAAAAAACGATGCCGACATTGTCGCCAAAAATGCGGCTAATGATTTTAACTTTTTCCTTCCCATCATATAATATCCTTTCTATAAATTTATCAAATCGTTAAATCTATCGGTAAAATGGAATTTTGACGTATAGTTGTCAAAACAACTGGTATTAAAGTCAAAAAAGTCGAAAAAAGTCGAACGATTTACGTTGACAACTCATCATTTTTATACCATTATTAAGAACAAAGAGATGCAGCACATCCCAGACATATTACGGCACTTTGTTAAGGCACACCATATGGAGGATATGGCATGGAGACACTAAAAGGAAGCATGGAAACACTCAGCGCCATGCAGATTACTGCAGAAATAGAAGGATTGGATATTCAAAGTAAGACCATCCTACGGAGCAAAGAGATATTAGCAGTCATCCTTCAAGGAACGATTAAGGAATACAAAGGATACAGCCGAAAAAAAATAACAGAATTCATAGAAGCCAATTCTATTACCTCTGAAAAAGAAGTTTCACCTGGCAGAACCAATACACAATTCAGAGGTGACAATGCAGAATTCATTCATCTAAACGAGAAAACATCTACTTTTGATCTGGCGTTTCGTGCCAAGAATCCTCAGCTTTCAACAGAAACAATACAGATTAATCTACATATAGATGTAGAATCACAGAAGACATATAAACCAGGTTATCCCATTGAAAAAAGGGGGATGTATTATCTTGCAAGGTGTTTATCTTCCCAGTTATCTTTAGCTCTGGAAGGAACAGACTATAATCAACTTGAGAAATGTTATGGAATCTGGCTTTGTATAGATGATATTCCTCCGGAAGACCGATACAGCATATCGGTTTATGAAACAGTAAACACAGAAAATACAGCGGTAAATGAAGTTGCAAAAGAAAATTATGATTTGATGACGTTAGTGGTTATCAAACTGGGCAATAAGGTGTATAATGGAGATAAAGAGGATGAAGGATACGAACTCTTACGTTTTCTGAATGCAATTATGTATCCACATAAAGAAGATTTTATGGCTACAGTATCGGAGTACATTGATTTTTCTGAGAATGAGGAACTTTGGAAGGAGGCAGCTCAGATGGGGAGTTGGGCAGAAAAGATACACCAGGAATTAAAAGAAGAAATGAGAGAAGAAGTAACGAATGAGGTTAGAAATGAGCTCATTGAAGAAGTAACTAATGAGATAACTGAAAAGGTGACAAGTGAGATAACTGAGAAGGTGACAAGTGAGATAACTGAGAAGGTGACAAGTGAGATAACTGAAAAGGTGACAAGTGAAGTTACTGAGAAAGTGACAAATAGAGTCGTAGAGCAAGGAATACAAGCTGTAATTCAGGATTATCTGGAGGAACAGGCTCCGAAGGAACGGATTATCAATAAACTTCAGAAATTTTTTGCCCTAACAGAAGAAAAATCCGAGTTTTATTATGCGAAATTCGCAGGTAAAGCATTCTAAAGGATCATTCTACCAAAGGATGATGTCTGGCAAATTTATCCACAATTTACCAGACATCTTTTTTAATTACTTGCAGTTCGGACTACGTCTCTTTGATTCCAGCCTGAATTTCCAATTCCTGAAGATGCTCTAACAAAGCCTTTTTTGAGTTTTCCGGCAGACGTTGAAATCGCATCATAAAATCACGCCCTTCGGCTTCCAGATTATGCGATTCGTCTGCTGCGGTATAAACGGGCTCGTCATCCTCAAGAAGTTCATCCATAGACACATGGAAAAGTTTAACAAATGCTGACAGCTTGTCGTAAGAAGGCTGTCGATTCTTGGATTCATACCCTGCAATCGTAGAACGTGAAAGATTCACACATTCAGCAACATTTTCCTGTGTCATTTTGTTTTCAAGACGTAATGCTTTGAGTTTCTCAGCAAAAGCCATACGCTCTCCTCCTTTGTATTTTGGTGTAAATTTTTGTCTCTTGGTATATTTTACCAAAGGTGTCATTAAAGAACACGTATTGTTCCTATACGAAACAAATTTTTCCGCACTTTTCTATTATTATATGGTAAATGCTTTCATAAATATCATCTCCCTCCTTGGTTTTAGTCGTAGAATAACATCAATTTATATAAATTATCAGTCTTTTTTTGTAAAATATGGTGTTCTACACTAAAAGATTACAGTATTTTATTGCAAGAAACTTTTAAATGACTACCGTAATTCATGCCCTTAGGTATATTTTCCGTCATTTTTTACAGACTATATAAAAAAGTAGAGATAATGGAGGCATAAAGTATGGACAAACAGACAGTTACACTTTTGAAGGAATGTAATGCAGGATGTAAGATGGCACTCAATAGTATGGACCGTCTTAAAGATTTTCTGATGAATGCGGAGTTAGAACAGACTTTGACAACATACAAAGACCAGCATAAGAAGCTGGAAGAAGAATCTTCAAAACAGCTCAAAGAGATGGGGGAGAGTGAACAGCAGCCAGATAAGATTGCATCTGCATTTTCTTGGATTACAACCGAGATGAAGTTGATGATTAAAGATGACAGCGCACAGATTGCCAAAATTTTGATGAATGGCTGTAACATGGGGATTCAATCCATCAGTGAGTGTATGAATAAATGTCCTGACGCGTCACATGACAGCATCTCTTTGGCAAAAAAGCTGGTGAAATGTGAGGAAAAAATGATGGAAGATATGAAGAAATATTTATAAGTAATGCTAAAGCATGTAGCTTATTGTGACTGTACGTAGCAGGTGTCGTTTGCCAACTCATCAGCAAATGGCCAGACAGCACGCTAGTGGACGCTTTACTACTATAAAAAAATAAGAATCCCCGGACTGTATGCCATTAAGGGCGGGGATTCTTTTTTTGCCTACATGGAATTCTCCACATTTCTTTGCCTGATGGGGCATTATAGCATATGCAAATTTTAATTACAGGATACATTTTTCCCACAAAACAAAAATTGTAACACTTTAGCCATCTCTTTTATAGTAAACATATCTTCCACATAAAACTTTAAACATCTGCGTAAGTTGTATAATCAAAATCCTTTTTTTGACGATATATTATAAGACGCTCTTTTTAGGCGATACGGGGCAGAATCTAAATTGTATCATGGAAAGAGGTGGAGTTGCGTTGAAGATAGACAAATTTTACCGGAATACCGGTGTTGATATCTGGAAAAAACCGAAAAGATGGAATAGGGGGTGGCGCGTATGCTCAGACGGGTGAGCGTTGGTATCGGAGTTTATTTCCGGATATAATTAGAGTTAAGAACTTGCATAATGTCAGATATTTCAGACAACCTGTGTGAATATAATGACATTAGAAGCAAAAATTTCCATGTATAAGTATACCTGATCGGGGACAAAGTCGTTGAACTTCCTGGAAAATTGAAGTATACTTATATCAAGGTCGATCTAAAGGTCAAAATTCCATTTGTCCAATAGATCTCAGGTACTAGAATATGATAAATTTTAGAAAGGATTAGATATGATGCGAAGAAAGAAACTAGCCTCTTTGGCCATGTATTTAGCTGCATTTACGACATTTCTATATTTCCCATCAATGGCAAATGCGGCTGCTTCTCCCACAGAGCACGATGCAAAGGATGGGCCTGTACAAATTTTTGATTATTATGAGGATGAGAATGATAGTAACAATAGTTATGACTGTCTTAATAATGAATGTAACGGGCATATTATTACTGCAACAGATGCAGCGCCAGAGAACAACCACACTATTGTAATAGGTGGTGCACCTGGAGACAGCCCTGACACTGGTAATCCTTCTAAAAAGGTTTCTCATACAGTTACATTGAGAAATGTAAAGATTAAATCCTCCAGCGGTCCGGCATTAACGATTCAAAATAAAGCAGAGGTAACTCTTATTTTAGAAGGAACAAATTCTTTAGAAGGCGCTAAAGGTTCTGCGGGTATTTATGTAGAGGACGGTAGCTCGATTATTATCGAGAGTAAAGATGGCGCTCTTTCCAATAAACTTACTGCCAAAGGCGGCGATACTGGCGCGGGTATCGGCGGTCAAAGCGCAAGCGCTCATGGTGATATTACGATTAACAGCGGTACAATAGAAGCTACTGGCGGGATTTCAGCCGCGGGTATCGGTTGCGGTTCAGAAGGCGCTATCGGCAATATTACAATTACTGGTGGTAAGGTAACAGCCATAGGCGGTCAAAGCGCTTCTGCGGCTCATGGAATGGAATCTTATCCCAGTGGTTCAGGTATTGGTTATGGCGGAAAATCTTATCGTGAATATGCCAGTGGAAGTTCTGACTCTTACGCAAAAACTACACTTTCCGGCGGAGAGATTATTGCATATGGCGGCGAAGGTAAAAATGGAATGAGTCAAGGAAGCGGCATTGATTGTCCAATCTTAGAATCAGGAAACGGAAGTACTGATATTGTGACAAATGAACTGACCGAGGATACCTTCAAAGAGGGTTTTAGCGGGATTGTATGGAATAAAGAAGCGACTACAAACAAAAAGGTTTTGCGTACAGGCGACGTATATGGAAATGCGTCTCTAAAAAAGGATGTACTTGAGAATGAAGAATTAGTCTTTCAAGATAAAGCCTCTTTACTTATAATTCCTTCTGGAAATACAAGCAAGGAGTATATATTTGTTTCAGGGTCAATCAAAGGTGATGATTCCAATAGCATTATTAACAGAAATCTATTAAAAGAGATAGCATCATCTGACGATATTATGGGGGCAGTTGACCAGAACATCAAAAAGAAAGTAGTTTTAATAAAAGAAGATCTTCTTTCTTCTGACGAATTAAACTTAAAATATACTGCTAAGAGTTTAACAGAAGATGCATTCAAACTTAAATATAAGGATGGCAAGCGTCCCATTACTGTGGGAGGTAAAACAGAGTCTTATGAAATAGACAGTCCTGGCGACTGGATTAAAACCGTAAAGCGCAACGACCGTCCTGTTCCTAAAAATGAGATGATAGATCAGGGAACATATACAATAGAATGTACGAATCCGAAATATCCTTCATCAACGTATTTCAAGATTACTATAAAAGTATCTAAAAGGAACATTGGAGAGTGTACGATTGCCGACATTCCTGATAAAACTTATGATGGGAATGAGCATAATCCTCCATTGACCATAACATTTGATGGTGAACCTATAGGTGCAGAAAACTATACTGCTGTCTATGAAAATGCTGTAAATGTCAGCAATGGAACTCCTGCAACTATTACGATTGAGGGTCAGAAAAACCTTACAGGTTCTACTACAAAAAATTTTGAGATTACCGCTATTCCGATTGATAACGCTACCGTAACTTTAGAAGGAGAGACGGGAGATACCATACTAGGTCCTGAAACAGATAAATTTACGGCAGAATATAAGGGCGAGCCATATTTACTGAATCCGACAGTAACGCTTGAAGGATCATCAACTCCTTTAATCAAAGATACTGATTATACCGTAAATGTTTTAGAACCAAAAGATGTAGGCACATATACTTACATTATAACAGGTATCGGAAATTACAAGGGGGACAGAGGCGAAAAAAAGGTTGATTTTACAATTACACCCAAACCAATAACTATTGATGAAAGATCGTTGTCTACAAAGACTGAGAAGGACTATGATACTACTTCTGATATCGAACTGACTGGCATCAAATTAAATGTTTTTCCAAAAGATATAGATTATGTTGAACTTAGCCCTGGCACTATGGTTATGCTTCTTGATTCAGAAGGCAATGAAGCAAAGAATGTCGGAACATATAATACTATTACATTTAAAAAGGTAGAGGATCTTATCTTAAGAGGAGATAAAGGGAAAAACTATTCCCTGGATGAATCATATATAGGGAAAACTTTAACCGTCCCCGATGTGACTATCAACCCATTCGCACCTAAAAAACCCGTATTATCTGGCGAGCCAGATGATAAGACAGGCAAATACACATATACGTTGACAATTAAAGCAGATCCAGAAGATCCGGAAGATACAAGATATCAAGATTTATCATATGAATGTCGGATGAAAAAACCGTCTGACGATGGAAATAGTACCGAAGATGCTGCATGGCAGCCCGTTTTAAGTACAGATAACGGCCTTACTTATACATTTGATATTCCTAAGGATGAAAAAGACAAGTACTTTTTTGGAGAATATACTTTCCAAGCTCGCTCATTAGCGTCACCGGCTGACCCCAAAAATATTGCGGCCAGCGAAACGGCAGAACTTATTGATAAGATTGGGCTTCTTGATGGAGGAAATGGACCGGAAGGATTTACCCTTCGTGCAGAAAAAGATCCAAGCGGCGAGTCCTCTGCCATCTATTTAGAACAGCCTGAGGAATATGATTCCGCCAAGGTTGTAGAATACTGTATTGTTAAGGAAGGAAAAGAGGTAGATCCAGAGAAACTTGAGTACACAGACTATCAACCTGTTGGAAACAATGCCCCTAATCTTAACAAAATAACCACCAGCGAATCTTCTACTACGTATGTTGCATATGTCAGATATAAGATAACAGATACTCGTAAACCAAGTAATACAACTGAAATAACAGATCAACTTAAAGCTACTACAGAGCCTTTATATGTAAAAGAGCTTAAGATATCTTTTTACAACGATAACAAAACTGAGGATGAAGAAGCTGCTAACAGTGGTATAGTAAATGATCATGAATATATCGAATCAGCCAAGGTTCAGATTGAATGTGAGACACCTGATGCAGAAATCTACTATACGTTGGACGGAACAGAGCCTACCAAAGAGAGTATCCCATATACGAAGGGCGAACCATTTACAATTTCCAAGCATAAGAACGAAACTTTGGTTGAGAGTGAAAACGGCCTCTATAAGAAAGATACTACTGTCAGAGCGATTGCTTACTGGGGTAATTGGGAACCAAAAATAAGCGAAAACGTTGTATTTTCAAGACTGTTACCTCAAATACCTGAGCTTGAGTTGAAGCTTTCATCGCCAACCGACAAAGACCCATATTCTTTTGTCAACACAACAACTGCTTCACTCCAGTTCAAGGCAGATGTGGATAAAGATATAGCGGATAAGCTGCAGATATATTATACGATGGCAACGGGCGAGGAAATACCTGAGGATCCGACAACCAGCAACGGCACATTGTATCAGGGCGCTTTTCCGGTTGATACGAACGGAACATTGAAAGCAACCATTAAGGCGATTGCTATCCATGTCGATAATGAAATGACCCCTCGCGTCTTAGAACCTATTGCACTTACGCAGATTGTATTGACACCCAAATTAAGTTATGCTAAAAATCCAAGAATATTTGCTCGAAACGGAGAGGAAACAAAAAAAAATAACATTACGCCTAATCTGGAAGCAACGATTGCTAATAGGCTAAAGGAAGAAGAAACAAATCCGGATCTTTCCAGAGAAGGGATAAGCGACAGAATTGGCCAGTTATTGTGTACCAGGCTTCGTTTTATCGGTAACTATAAGACGTTTGAAGATGAAGCTAAAATGGTATACTACGATTTCCTCGTAGAAGCTGTAGTTGGTTATGACGATCCTCGAAGGGCTACTGCAAATGATTTTCCGGAGGAAGGTTACACATTTACCATAGATTATCCGGAAGGCACCGATATGGAATCGAATGATTTTGTTCTGGTTCATATGTTTGAAGAAGGGGAATCTATTGGAAAAATAGAAGACAGAGTCGGGAAAGATATCACAAAAACTCCAAATGGACTTCAGTTTACCCTTTCCAGTGCTTCACCTATTGCGATTGCCTGGACGGCTGCTGAGGAGGATGGACCGTTTAGTAATAATGTAGGTGACGGCACGACTGATCCTGACGATCCAAATAATCAAGATCCGACCAATCCTGATGATCCGAATAACCAAGATCCCACCAATCCTGATGATCCGAATGCCCAAGATCCGACAGACCCGTCTGGTACAGGTGATGACGGTGTTACACCTAGAGATGGTTCTGGTACAAACGGAACTACTGGAGATGGTTCAGCATCAGGTAATAATGGTTCAAATGGTACTGCTTCCGTAGCCGACGCTATCCGTTCTGCCGCAGCTACTCTCCTGCCAAAGACAGGTGACACCAGCAAGATGGTTGTCTGGATTGTACTGGCAGTTGCATGTATCGCAGTTATCGCGGGCATACAGATAAAATCAAAGAAAGGGAACGGAAAGAAGAAACACTAACTCATAAAACATACGTAAAAAGACCTTGGAATATCCTCCAGGGTCTTTTTATGTAATACTATTCACATATTTCTTATCCGACTTTATAGGCTGAAAGTCACCGATTTGATAATCTAATAAGGCTTTACATCTAAATCATCAGTTGCTATAATAAATTTATTAAATAAACGGTAGCAATATTTATCAGAAAGCAGGTGCATTTATGACTGAAAAAGAATTAATCACATCAACTATTGACAGATATACAGAATTGCAACAGATTAAAAGGGCTAATGGTAATCATGAAAATGAAATGTTAGATTATTTCATTAAAGTTACAGTTGCTAAACTATCTTCTTTAGGAGTAAACGCAGAAGATATAACTTTAAAGTAAATATGACAGAATCAATGCGTAAAGCGGCATGTATTCTTATACTCAAAAGACACACTGTAATGCGCGTACTGCGGGTTAGTGAACTTTGTCCCTTAAGCCATAGGAATATGCGCCGCTTTTGAATAGGTATTATTTCTTAATACTATACGCATCCTTTCTTCGGAAATAAAAAGATTGTATAAACGTGTCTCAAAAATGCGGTTAGCTACCATAACCTTCCCATTATCGTTTCTGATATAACCGAACATTTCAGCAATATCCAATACATTATCATCCGTATTATAAAGAAATGTCTGACCTTCATATAAAAGCTCATATAACATCTTTTTCAGGTGCGGATTATCAGAGAGCTTCTTACGCATATCGTCAAATAATGTATTAGCTTCAGATAACAATACTCTTAGTGCCTCCTGAAAACCGTCTTTACTCCATGCAGAGCTTTTATCAGGAAATGTATCCTTTTCACATATTTTTTCATCTATAATTTTGCATAGACGGCTCACCAAGAAAGGATAACCGGATGTATAATCATACATTAATCCAGCCATTAATCTGATATCCATTCCGGTATGATAGTCATTTTCATAAGAAATAAGCATACCCTCAATATCGGTTCTTGTAAAATTCATATCAATATCAAAATCTGCGGCAATATTCCATGGACTGTTGTACTGATGATCTTCCTGTGGACGCAGCTTTAATTTCAGATTTTTTATGTCATATACACTTGCAAGAATCACCGACCAGAACGTTGGACGCTCACGCCGCTTCAGATATTTATCCCGAAGCAGACCCAGGAATTCCAGGAACGATTTATTGTTTCCTGCCTGGTCTGCTTCATCAATGAATAAAATAACCGGTTTGGCAGAGACGTTACAGAGCTGAGAAATCAGACGGGATAGTTTAATTAGAGAAAAACTCTCTGCCGTATGGGCGGCTGTATCTGAAATCAAATCTTTTTAAGGTTCTGACACATGTTTTACTTCGTTGTATGTTAGACAATCATTTAGAAGGCACAGAAATGCATAGGCCAATGCTTCGTCAGATTCATAAACGACTGTCCAGATTCCCTCAAAACTAATCGAAAATATAGTGTATTCATCCTCAAGAGATTCTTTTAGCAGGGAAAGCGTTGTCGTCTTTCCGTACTGTCTGGCCCGATTCATGCAGAAATAGTCGCCTCGTGATACCATCTTTTGGAGTTTGATAATTGATTGTGAATATCAACCATATAATGTTCGCTCGGATAACATTTACCTGTAGTATTAAAATGCTTTTTTGACACTGTCATGTTTTCCACCTTCTTTTTATTAAAGTATACTATTATGCTAAATAGATTTCACTAAAACAAATCTAAAGTAATTCAGACACATCGCACCTTAAGGCTTTGGAAAGACGCATCACAATATCAAACTGAGCCTTATCCAAGTCTTTGCTTTTCCGTTCGTATGCACGGATGGTATTGAGTGAGACACCAGATTTATTAGCAAGTGTCTCCTGTGTTAATCCGCAATGCTTCCTGGCTGTTTTCAGCTTGCTCTCGCTTTGTGAAAAATGAGCGTCGAGAACTTCGTAACTCTTTTGAATATCCGCTTCGTGAAGCGTTCCGTAAAGTCCGATAAGCTCACCGTAAGGAATCGTATCCAGTATACTCTTAAAAGTGTAAGCAGAGTACCATTGATAATGTGTCAGCATCCAGCCTGCCCAATACACATCGCTGCGGTCATAGCTTTCAACAAGTTCGGCATTGCAGAATTGTCCGGTGGTATTCTCCATGACCTCCAGAAACAATTCCAAGCCGCTTTTTCCCGCAATGTATTTGGGATTGCCGTTTTCAATCTGTTCGGCGACATTGGATTGAATAAATCTTCTCAAGAAGTCCGTACCGTTCATCTCAAATACCAGTACGGCGTCGTGAAGCATATTGCCAACAGTACGGGAAGATTTATTCAGATATAACTGACTGTAAGCGTGGGTCGTCATGCCTCATACCCTCCCTCATAATATCGAGAATAAAAATATCGTCCATGAGTTGCTGTAAGTTCTTTTTCTTGCTATTGTACGCAGTCCTTGCGTTTTGGTCTCTTTCTGCCCGTTTGTAGTAATATTCCCGATAATCGGCAACTTCGTACTCGATAAACTCAATCTGCCGAAAGGAACATTCGGAGAGTAAGGCAACCTGTTCACCGAGAGTGCCGAGCTGCATGGCACGGTTTAAGTCCCTGAGAGAAATCGTGTTATTCACGAAATCTTCCGCAAAAGAAAAATAGGAATCGTCAGCACGATAGCCAATCATCACATCGACATCCGCCACATCTGGCATAAAGCGGTTAAGAATAAATTCTCTTGCGTTGTTGCCAATAGGCGAATTGATGTCAAATTTTCTATGAGCAAGCAGAATCGCAAGCCAGTTGAGGATGTTAAAGTTTCCCTTAGTCAGGTGCATGACATTCATTCCGTCAAGTGCCAGACGGTACTTGTTAGAGTAACCGTCATTTTTTACAGGGCAAGCCCACTCTTTTGCAAGTTCGATGTTTTCGGTGCAGTAAAAACCCTGTCCGTAATCATTGTATTTCTTTCCTATACCAAACTTCGGCACCTCAATGATTTGCTGGGAGCCATGGTAGATTATCAAATCCTGTTTCATAAGACACCTCCAATATAATACCGTGGTATTAATTTGTTCACATTGTAATACCATAGTATTAGTTTGTCAATGGATTTTGCGAAATGCAAAGAAAATAACCGAGGGTTATTTGCGCTCTAAAATAAGTAAAAGTGAGAAAAGGAAATGAAGGAAAAATAAAAATAAGCATATCCCTTAGATGGGTCTGTGCTCGGAAGCACGGAGCTCTGGTGGATATGCTTATTTTACGGTAAGAGCCTAAAAATCGATATTAATCGAAAGCCTCGTTTTACATATGTTTTATGAATTAGTGTTTCTTCTTTCCGTTCCCTTTCTTTGATTTTATCTGTACGCCCGCGATAACTGCGATACATGCAACTGCCAATACAATCCAGACAACCATCTTGCTGGTGTCGCCTGTCTTTGGCAGGAGAGTAGCTGCGGCAGAACGGATAGCGTCGGCTGTAGAGGCAGTACCATTTGAACTATTATTACCTGCTGCTGAACCATCTCCAGAAGTTCCGTTTGTACCAGAACCATCTCTAGGTGTAACACCATCATCACTTGTACCAGACGGGTCTGTCGGATCTTGGGCATTCGGATCATCAGGATTGGTCGGATCTTGGGCATTCGGATCATCAGGATTGGTCGGATCTTGATTATTTGGATCGTCAGGATCAGTCGTGCCGTCACTTACATTATTGCTAAATGGTCCATCCTCCTCAGCAGCCGTCCAGGCAATCGCGATAGGTGAAGCACTGGTAAGGGTAAATTGAAGTCCCTGCGGAGTTTTTGTGATTTCCTTTGCCACTCTTGTTTCAATCTTTCCCGTATCGTCTCCATATGCATACATATGAGCTAATGCAAAGTCATTTGCTTCCATGCTAGTGCCTTCAGGATAGTCTATGGTAATTGTAAGTCCGTCTGCCGGAAAATCATCTGGTGTAGCATCCTTCCAATCATCATTATCAATTTTGACTTTCACTACAAGATCATAATAATCTACAGTTTCATTTGTAAAAGCGCTGTTATTTCCTAAAATACTAAGTTCGTTATACAGTAAAACACCAATTTCTTCACTGATTTCTGCTTTATCCTCTGTCTTTAGCTTGGCTTTCATTGCCTTCATTAATGGTTCAGAAATAGTATTCTTCTGAGCTTGTTCTCCTGACCTGTAAAATGGATCACGCCAAAATCTATGATTCATACTGCTGTCTAATTTTGTAAGCGTAACTGGTTCCATAACACCGGAAGACATTTCCTTTTTCACAGATTTTGCTTTAATGACAGTACTTTCTCTAACTGTAAATGCTCCCGTATACTCATGCTCTTTATCTTCAGGAATCTCTTCAGGCTCGGCTTCATCAGACCCATATAAGATGTAATATATTTTAACTCCATTTGTATCCATACCATCTGGCAGGCTTAAAGTAACGGTAGTTGAATTAGTGAAAGTATACTGGTTTCCTTCGCCGCTACCGGATGATAAAGATAATTGAGGCGCTTCCAGATCTGGCAAAAGCCGTGTAAAGGATTCTTCTGCAAGAGGGCTGTCGTCCCAATTCGTTCTTTTGGCAATCGCTTTAATCGTAGTTACTCTCTCTGCATTTTCCCCCTTAGTCGGAATCGAAAAATGGTCTCCGGATTTAATAGGTTTGCCTACTGGTTCTCCGTTTCTAATAGGATCTGTGCCATCTGTAGTATAATAAATTAACGCATCAGATGTGCCGCATGTAATTTGGATTTCTACTGAACCTCGGAATGTATGTTCATCGGCATCAATAATGGTACTAGCATTGCTATTATCATTATTACTGTCATCCGGTTCAGTTGTCGGTTCGTTCTCGCTGTCATCATCTGTTTCGCTATAAAAAGATATGACAGGTGTTTCTACAGGTAATGAGTTTGTCGCAAATTCGATTTCAAATGGCTCGCTTTCCTTATGGGTATTCGTTTCTGTATACCTGATATATGCAATATAGTTAGTTGCTGGTTCACAGGCTTGGTAATTAATACCCCTTAGGTCATAAGGTTTATAATCGTCTTCCTCCGGAACTTCGTCTGTATTAAGAATGCAGTATTCTACATCTCGTGAAACAGGGGTTGCAGGCGGCTCAATGAATACATCCCATTTCTCGTCCATTGCTTCCTCTGCAATACGATGAGTAAACCCTTCTGGTCTACCATCTGTTGAAAGCCGCGTAATCTCAATCTCTTTTGGCTCACTAAATTCACTTGCATAAATATTGGGTGTCGGTGATTCAGCGTCAGGTGCAATATCTTCTGGGAATAATGGTAAAGAACGAGCCTTCACAAGGTATGTTCCAGTCGTAGGCAGTCCTTTAAAAATATTATCTTGTGCCGGATCTAACCAGTTATCCTCGCCTTCGCTATCTTCTGCGTCTTTTTTCTTAATTTTATATTCATATGTTAAATTTTGGTAGATCGTTTCATTACGTTCTTTAATTCTAGCAGAATAAGTAAATTTATCATCTTCAGCGCCAAAATCTCCTGGAACAGGATCTTCTATTTCTGGCGGATTCGGTTGAACCGGAACGATCTCAACCGTTGAGCCATTGCTAAGAGGTATTTTCTTTGATTCATCCACATATATTCTTGCGGCATCATCAATGGAATAGTTATTGCTTTGCTCGCCCGTTAATTTCAAATCTTTAAAATAAATCGTATTATAAATCCCTATATCTTCTGCGTCCTTATTTTTATTAGTATCGAAAAGCGTAACCTTCATGCTCTCTGAATCGAGCTTGACATCTTCCGATTTTCCTGTAGTATCTTTCAATACACCTGTTAAAGACACATTCGTTAAGTTTATTTCTGAGTGCCCATAATCTATCGTTGATTCGTCTGTAAATAATGAACTTTCATCAATAGACACAGGAATAGGGCTTATGTTAAATGTGATTGTTCTTGTACCTGTATAATTGCCATTTTCTTTACCGGTAATAGTAAAGGTGTATGTTCCCGCATCCTTAAGTTCTTCCTCAGGTGAAACCGTGAGCGTGTAATCGGTATTTTCAACAAGAGGTTGGGGTGATGTAGGTGCAGTTACAATAATTTTGGGGGAATATGCTGTACCCTTGTAGCTTGCCTCATAGGTATCAGCTTCACTTTCGCTTTTATTTATTCCATTTTCTGCCGAAGTTTCTATAGCTGCTTCTACATCACTCTTTTCAATCGAATAAGCTTCAATAGAAAAGGGTAAGGTGAAACTCATGTCCTTTACATAGTAATTATTAGAACCGGAAGAAGAGATTGTAATGCTTGAATCATCATATACATTTGTATTATTAGAAGGTGTTGCAAAATAATCTATTCCTCTGTCCAGTATCTCACCATTATCAGATTTTATAATTATATCTGGGTCTATTGGGCTACCCGTGTATTCATACCCTTTTAGGGAATCCATGTCTACCATAGATTGAGTAATTTGTTTGGGTTCTACATGAATCTTATCAATCGTGATAGGTTCATATCCGTATCTTTCAAAAGTAACGATATATTCTCCAACATCTCTAATTAGAAGCTCGTCGCTTTCCGTATCATCCGCACCGTCTTGTTTGACAGATGCTTTCCACAGATTTGGCTGGTCAATATCACCAGGGGTAACTCGCTGCGTAGGTCTGGGCTCAAACAAATCATTATATAAGTTTCCTTGTTTACCAGGATAGGGCAGGTATATATCCCCACTATCTTCCATAGCAGCGTCATCATTTGCGCTCACATAATTTCTAATTTTTTTGATAAAATCATCTTTAGTTAAAGATACTTTCCTATTAGTAAGCTTACAATTACCTGGTCCATTGCCTAGATTACCCAGATCTACAATTGTTCCTGTTCCTGTAATTATAGCATTATTATGATAACCTTTCTTGGGAATTGCTAAAGTAGCATCTGAGCGAACTGTTATCGTTTGTCTTTCTTGAGGCGGTTCAGACATCACTGCATTACCATAGACCACACAAGTTGTTCCTGGGCCATCCGTATTTATCTCATTCTTAGACAATTCCCAAACCATGCCATTAAATCCATTTTGTCTGAGAAGAGTTGTAGATATATGGTTTGTTTTAACTGTGGCGCTTCCTCCGTCTGACCCTAATGTACTACACTCAATACCATCTGCAGTTCTACTCTCATCTGTTCCACCGTAAGCTTTGACAATACCGCCAGAGATAATCACCTCTCCCTTGTTATTTCTGCAGCCCTTGCCGCATCCAATACCAGCCGCACCTGATCCGCCTGTAGCTGTAATAGTTCCGTCAATAATTCGGATTGAACCTGCTGAACCTTGTTGAGAGCCTCCAATACCTGCACATCCGGCTCCGCCTGTAGCTGTAATAGTGCCTTCTTCGATTGTGATTTCACCTGCACGATTCGATACTCCGCTTGCACCTATGCCGGCGCCGCCGCCCCCTTCTACTGTGAGGGAACCCGTTCCGTTGACAGATAATTTTGCACCATCCATAACCGAAATGCCTGCATCTGAACTGCCGCTTTTTAATGTATTGTCATTTTCTAATTTTAGCTCAACTGTAGCACCAGGATCAATCATAAAAGCACATTGCTGATTCTCGGTGTCGGCTATTGTACTCGCACTTACATCAAGATTTACACCACTTAATGTAATAGTATGTGATCCATTTAGCACCCTTATATTATAAGTTGTGGTAGTTCCTGTAATCGTATGCCCTTGACACTTTCCGTCCTTATAGCAACTTGTTCCTTCAATTCTGGGAGGGGTCGTAGTCGTAGATAAGTCCCAGTCTCTTGGTGTCTCAGTTTCCGGTGGATCTTCAACTGTGGTCGGAACATCTGTAGATTTCAAAGGATTCGTTTCAGGAGTAGTGGTAACCGTCTCACTTGCCATAGAAATCGTCGGTAAGGCTGAAAACATCATCACCCCCGCCACCAACGGAACCGTCAGTGATAGTAATTTCTTTCTTCGCATCATATCTAATCCTTTCTAAAATTTATCATATTCTAGTACCTGAGATCTATTGGACAAATGGAATTTTGTAAAATACCGCTTCACCCCTACTATATTTATTCCGTATCCTCCCCCACTCCCTTGAAAAAAACATAATTCACTAGTATAATAAAAACCACCACCACAAAGGAATATGTGAATAGTATGAAGCGATTTTTTAACACAAGCGCCGGCTGTCATCCAGATTTACACTATATGGTTAATCTATCCCAACGGCTTTTAAAAATCAAAGACATGGTAGATGCCGGACAGTATTTTACAATCACCAGAGCCAGACAATATGGGAAGACTACAACCCTCCAGGCATTAGCTGAATTCCTGAAAAATGACTATACCGTAATCAGCATGGATTTCCAGATGCTAAGCGCATCCAAATTTAAAAATGAGAATGCCTTTTCTATTGCATTTGCCAAGACATTTATCAAGACAGCCAAGATGAACCACGCTCTGCCCCCATCCACGCTACTTCCGTTAAAAAGTTCGCTGCAAGACAACAAAGACGAGCTGGAATTACCAGAACTATTTGAATATCTAAGTGATATTTGCATGGAAGCCACCTATCCTGTTGTCCTACTCATAGACGAAGTGGACAGTGCTACGGATAATCAGGTATTCCTGGATTTTCTCGCCCAATTAAGAGGCTATTATATCAAACGAAAATATTTGCCAACCTTCCAATCAGTTATTCTTGCCGGTGTATATGACATAAAAAATATCAGAAGAAAACTTCGCCCCAACGACGAACAAAAGACCAACAGCCCTTGGAATATTGCCGCAGATTTTTTAGTCGATATGAGTTTTTCTGCAGCGGATATCTCAAGTATGCTGAAAGAATACGAAACCGATTATCATACGGGTATGAATATAGGGCAGATGGCAGAATTACTCTATGAATATACCGCAGGCTATCCCTATCTGGTATCCCGCTTGTGCAAGCTTTTGGATGAGCAGATTGCTGGAAGCGAAGAATTTCCCACCAAAAGTACAGCGTGGACCAAAGAAGGATTTCTGAAAGCAATCCGAAGCTTAATTTCAGAACCTAACACACTATTTGATTCATTGATTAACAAACTAGCTGACTATCCGGAATTAGATATCATGCTGCGGGACTTACTGTTTAAAGGGAGAGAGATCGCGTATGTAATCGGAATTCCTTCTATGGAGATGACTCTAATGTTTGGATTTGCAAAAGTAGTGAATCATCAGCTCTTAATAGCAAACAGAATCTTTGAAATGTTGTTATATAATCTGTATCTTACATCACCAGAAATGCAGCAGAAACCGATTTATGACGCTGCCTCGCGGGATAAAAATCAGTTTATCAAAAATGGCCGGTTGGATATGCAATTTGTACTGGAACGATTTGTCAGACATTTTGACGACCTCTATGGAGATAAGGGACAAGAGTTCTACGAAGATGATGGACGACGCTATTTTATGCTATTCTTAAAACCGGTTATCAACGGACAGGGGAATTGTTATGTAGAAGCAGAGACAAGAAACCGAGAACGAACGGATCTGATTGTAGACTACCACGGAGAAAGATTTATCGTGGAAATCAAACTCTGGCATGGCGCGGCAAGGCATGCCCAGGGTGAAAAACAGCTATCCGAATATCTTGAGCACTACCATTTGAAAAAAGGATACCTTCTGACTTTTAACTTCAACAAATCAAAAGAAATCGGCGTCAAGACAGTTGCCTTTGAAGATAAAATACTGATAGAGGCAGTCGTATAAAGTACATCAGATACAAACAAGAAAAGGGGATACGGCATAAACACAGACATTCTTTGCTATTTATACCGCACACCCTTTTCTCTTATCATATCCCACAGGCTAAACCTATCGGGCTTTGCACTTCATCTGACACACTATCCCCTACCGTGCATATTTCTTAACAATACTCTCCATAGTATCCCATTTCTTCTCCATATCCGCCACCAGCTTAAACTGCGTCCTGCATCGGTCACGGTTATGGTCCTCTCTGTGAATCTTAAAATACCTGTCCCCCTGAAGATAATCAGTCAGGAAACGCATCCCACATTCAAACGTCATAACCTTCGCGCCCATAGGAAGCAGCTCAATCTCCCTGCTGGTCAGCCTTCCCGCGCAGCCCTCTATGAAGCCCTTTGTATACAGCTCATACAATTCCATATCACAGGACACTTTGGAAAGGTCTCTCTCATCCTCTGCCGCCGTACTCGCGCCGAAACGAATGGAATCCCCAAAGTCATTCATCGCAAGCCCTGGCATTACCGTATCCAAATCAATTACGCAGATTCCTTTGCCGGTCTTGTTGTCAATCATGATATTATTCAGCTTCGTATCATTGTGGGTTACCCGAAGCGGCAGCTCGCCCTTGTCCTGAAGCTCTGAGAAATAATTGGCAACCTCCTCCCTGTCCAGAACGAACTGAATCTCATCCTTCACAGAAGCGGCTCTCCCCAATACATCTTCCTCCACCGCCTTCTTAAATACAGCAAACCTGGCTCTGGTATCGTGGAACCCAACAATCGTCTCATTCAGCGTATCAGCCGGATAATCCGCCAGCATACACTGGAAATTCCCGAACGCAACCGCGCTCTGGTAGAAATGCTCTGGCTTCTCCACCACGTCATAGCTTGTGGCGTCTGTAATGAACTTATAAGAACGCCAGTATTCGCCGTAGGAATCCTTGTAGTAAGGCTTGCCGTCATAAGCGGGAATCACATTCAGCGTCTCCCTCTCCGGATCGCCGCCGTTTTTAATAATCTGCTCGCGCAGATATGCCGTTACCCCCATAACATTTTCCATCAATTCTACCGGCTGTGCGAATACATCCTTATTCATCTTCTGAAGGATTACCTTAATATTTCCCATACCGGAAATCTGAAATGTCAGAAGATATGTGTCGTTGATATGGCCGTTTCCATATGCGCAGCCTCTCATAAGCCTTCCGTTAAACTGAAAATTTCCAATCGCTTCCGCAATCTGAATCGGTGATGCTTCTCCCATTATGCTTCCTCCCATAAATGCTCTGGATAGAGCCCTTCTTCCTTCATCTTCTGAATAGCCGCCACAACCACCGGCTTATCCTCTTTATATGTTACACCATACCATTTGTCCGCGGACTTCAGCACCGCAACCGTGGCGCGTCCCTCCCCAAGAAGGTCGCTTACAACCGCCGGCAGGAAATACTCGCATTTCATTGGATTGCTCTTGATTCCCTTGTCCAGAAATGCCGGAAAGCGGTCTCGGATTTCTTTCAAAATGCTGTGTGTAAAGCCCCACATATTCATAGAAACAGTGGAGTCGCTGGCTACGGGCGTCCATGTCGCGCCGTCGTCCTCTGTAAATGCGATTCCGCCGTCACGCTTTTCAATCTTGGTTCTCTCTGTAATGCCAACCAGCTCTCCGTCCTTGTTCATCTCACAGATGCCGCGCGCCACATGGCCGTTATCCGTAACAGTGTTGGAAAGGAGATAGCCTACCATTGTGTAACGGTATTTGTCATCGTCCTGATGCACCGCAAGGTAATCGTAGATTAACTGAAATGCTTCTCTGCCGTAATAATCGTCTGCGTTGATTACTGCAAACGGCCCGTGAACCTGGTCGATACAGCTAAGTACTGCATGAGCCGTTCCCCATGGCTTTACGCGGCCTTCCGGAACTGCATACCCTTCCGGAATATTGTCAATCTCCTGAAACGCATAGGAAACCTTCATATATTTTTCTACACGGTTGCCAATGGCCTCTCTGAAATCAGCTTCATTTTCCCGCTTGATAATAAAAATTACCTCCTCAAAACCTGCCTTCCTGGCATCAAACAGAGAAAAATCCATGATAATGTGCCCTTCATTGTCCACCGGATCAATCTGCTTCAAACCTCCGTAACGGCTTCCCATTCCCGCCGCCATAATCACTAATACCGGTTTATCCATCTTTCTTACCTCCATATTCCTGATATCCGTATATTGTTGCTTCGTTTATATTTATTGTAGTACAAAGAGATAAGAAAATCTTTGTACTATACGATTCTTGATTTGCACAATCGGCTTTTATGCGGTAAAATAGAACCATAGCATACACCAATATGACAGAGGTACTAAACTATGGGTTACAACGGAATCATTTTTAAAAAATCCTTATCAATCAGCAAAATATACAGCATCCACTATTTTGAGTATATGAGTAATTTTTCTTTCGAGGGGGAGACTCACGATTTCTGGGAATTTGTCTGTGTAGACAAGGGTGAGGTGAACGTGACGGCAGGCGATGAGGTATCGGTTTTAAAACGGGGAGACATTGCATTTCACCAGCCAAATGAATTTCACAGCGTCCATGCAACCGGAAAGGTGGCGCCGAATCTTGTGGTCGTTTCCTTCCACTGTGAGGACGAAGCCATGTCATTTTTCCGCAAGAAAACCCTTAAGATTGACGAGACAGAGCGAAACCTTCTTGCCGACATCATTATTGAGGCAAGACGCTGCTTTGACTGCCGGCTAGACGACCCTTACCTTCAAAATATGCCCAGGAAAGAGCCGGAGTTGTTCGGCGCCGGACAGTTAATCTGCCTCTATTTAGAGCAGCTTTTGATTCACCTGATTCGCCGGTACTCCAATCCCCTTGCCGTTCCAAAGCAGATTGTGAAAACCGAGCCGCCTAAGTCTACCAAAAGCAAGAGCGACGCTGAGATTTTCAGCCGTGTGACCGACTACCTTGGGGTGCGCATCAATGCCGCGGTTACGATTGAACAGATTTGCAGGGATAATCTGGTGGGACGCTCTCAGCTTCAGAAGATTTTCAAGGAAAGGTGCGGACTTGGAATCATAGAATATTTTTCATTACTGAAAATCAATGCCGCCAAAGAAATGATTAGGACGGGACATCTGAATTTTACACAGATATCCGAACAGTTGGGATATTCTTCTATCCATTATTTTTCGAGGCAGTTCAAGAAATCAACAGGCATGACGCCCTCGGAATATGCTTTATCAATCAAGGCGATGGCAGATGGGAGTTTTTAACTCCCATAAGCAATCTTCGCCAACTCCTCTATCGTAGTGACTCCGTCTGCCACCAGCCGTACCCCGTTCTCTTTCAGGGTTCGCATCTGCTGGCGTTCTCTTGCATAACTCTCGATTTCCTCCATTGTCGCATGGCTGCTAATCATCCGGCGCAAGGCGGCGTCAACGGTAAAGATTTCGTGTACCGCGATGCGTCCTCTGTAACCGGTGTTGTTGCACTGAGCACAGCCCCGCCCTCTCCATACGGTTTCTATATTTTCCCCAAGAAAAGCCCTTTCCTCCAAAGTCGTCTCCATCTCCTGGGCGCAATGAGGACATACCTTCCGCATAAGCCTCTGGGCAACGACGCCCACTAGTGAATTTGCCACCAGATACGTCTCTACCCCCATATCCTCCAGACGCACGATACTGGACGCCGCGCTGTTGGTATGTAAGGTGCTCAAAACCACATGGCCTGTGATTGCGGCGCGCACCGAAATTCCGGCAGTCTCTCCGTCTCGTGTCTCTCCTACCATAATCACGTCTGGGTCCTGACGCAGCAAGGCGCGAAGCCCCATTTCAAATGACAGGCCTGCCACCGGATTTACCTGCGTCTGGTTGATGCCAGGCACATTTTTCTCCACAGGATCCTCGATTGTGGAAATATTCAGCATCCTCCCTGACAGGTATTCCAGCACCATATATAAAGTGGTGGACTTTCCGCTTCCTGTGGGGCCTGTGATATAGATAATCCCATTGCTGCTGTTCAGCATTGGCAGGAATTTACTGTAACTGTCCTCATTCATACCGAACTGGTCCGGATAGTCCAACTGGCCGGAGGCGGTGAGCAGACGCAGCACCGCCTTTTCCCCGAACACGGTAGGCATGAGGGACACGCGGATATTGACGTATCCGCTTTCTGTCCTTACACGGAAATGCCCGTCCTGCGGGATTCGTTTCTCTGCAATGTCCAGATTTGCCATGATTTTGATGCGGGCAATCAAGGGCTGATGGACATTTCTCTGCAAAGCCACATACTCAAGAATCACGCCGTCAATCCTCATCCTTACCTTTGTCTGGCGCTCAAACGGCTCGATATGGATATCGCTGGCGTTACTTTTTATCGCCCGTTCGACAAGGCTGTTCAGCAGATGGATGATTGGCGCCTCCTCGTCCACATTTTCCAACTCCGTAAGGTCAAGGTCGTCAAAATTATCTGCCCCGAAACCGGCATTTGCCTCTGTCGCCGCCTGCTTTGCCCCTACCTCTGCAAAATAATAGGAGATTGCCTGACGCAGCGGTTTTTCTTCGCTTAAGAGAATCTGTAAGTAACATCCTGTCTGCTGGCGCACTTCCTCCAACGCAAAATAATTCAGCGGGTCATTGGTCACCAGAACCATGGTGCGGTTTGTCACGCTCAATGGAAGAAAGAGGTTCTTCTCCGCCAGTTCTTTGTTTACCATGGCGACTGCCTCTAAGTCCACCTGCTGCGACGCGACGTCAACGATTTCCAACTCAAGCCTGCTTGCCAGAGCCTCCAATACCTGCTGCTCTGTCACAAAGTTCAGCTCTATTAGAATCTGCCCTACTCTCTTATCCCTGTGCTCTTTCTGGTAAGCAAGCGCCTCCTGCATCTGGCGGGCGTCTACATATCCTCTTTCTTCTAATATCTCCCCAATTCTTAGATTTGTCCTCAAGACCTTATTCCCCCTCCTGTCATTTATTTATGCATATAGACAGCCAGATCAAAAGTTACCTCCGGTTGTTCCACTACATTCCATTCTGTATCCAGATAGGTACGCTCACTCACATGCATGGTTCGTATCTGGATTGCCGGATAATTGTGCGCGATATCGTCTATAAACTGATATATCTGAATTGAGCTTCCCTGTAAAACCATCGTACAGTTGACAGTCAGGATATAGCCGTCTGCCTTATTTTCACCGCCGTCAGAGCCGTCTCCTGCATCGCCGCCTGAACCAGCCGTCAAATCTCCGTCTTCAGACTCATTTTCTGGACCGGCAGTACCAGCCTCCCCCGAAATCCTCCCATACAGGTAAGCCTCTGGTATCTCCGGCTGTGCCTCCCCGATTGACAGCGACACCGGAAACAACTCCGACTTCAAAGCCAGTCCTGTCAGCAGTTCATCTATCTGGCGGTTCTCCATCCGTTCATAATATTTTATGGAAATGCCGTCAAGCTCTCCTTCTCGTTCCACCAGCTTTTTCTCCAACTCAGGAATCCCGTCGATAGCCTCCTGCATTTCCTCTATCGTCCCATCCAATTCCTGACTCTTAAGCCTGTTCTCCTGATACTGTTCAATTCCTGGCATAATCAAAAACCGAACCATCAGAAATACAATCAGGATACTGAACGTCAGCTTTAACAGCAGCATATCTTTATCTGTCAGCCTCATTGTACACCTCCCCCGTATACCCTGCCTTCCATTGTGCATGACAGCGACAGTGTATACCAGCCGTCTTCAAATGTATAACCTGTATAATCTACTGTATGGAACAGCCCTGTTTCCTGGAGCCGCAAAATATAGCCGGACACGTCAATCACCGCCGTACTGTTGGCGTCAAAGGTCAAAATCCCTGTCTCTACATCAAAATCTGTTATTAACAGTCCAATCTGGCTTCCTCCCACGCCCTCGATACTGCGCAGTACGCCTCCCGAAAATTCCGGATAAGCAGACAGATTCCGTTCTAACAGCTTCACAGAAGCGATTCCGTTTTCCACCTCTTTAAGCTGCGCCTCCAATTCCTGGGCTCTCTGGTAAGTCCCCTCCCGCTTGACGCTTTCAATCCAGTCCTGCTTAGAATGGTTCTTTGCAATGGCTATGTAATTTGCCACCCCTATTCCTCCGGCCAGTACAATACAAATCAGGAATATAATCCCTGGCATTACCAGATGCCCGAACAGCTTTTGGGTGTTCTCCCCCTTTTCCTCAGCTTTCCTTCCGGCGCTGCTTAGGTCAATCTGCTTTTCCTTCCTTGTACCGCGCATTAACGCGCCGATACAGGAAATCCAATCCGCCGCCGACTCCTGCCCTGGTACGGAAATCCTCCGGTCAATAACCATGGGCGACACCTCAAGCTTCAGGTTTTGGATTCCTTCCACGCTCACCTCAAAATCCTCGTCCGGACAGCCTGCATAGCAGACCTCAGTAATCGGCTCCTCCTGACTGCGTCCGGCATAGAACTGGATAATACCAGAGATACTTCTTACAATCTCTGTCCCAAAATCCAGAGTTCCAGGCTCACTGAACAGACGCGTCCGGCTGGAATAGAGATACTGCCCTTTCTGGCACAGGATGCTCGTCATACTTCCTGACTCGAAGAAAAGATAGATTGCAGTCCTCTCATGAAAATGTTCCAGACATTGCATGAGCCTCAAATACCCTTCCATGGGAACCGTAATCCCGCTGACGCGAAGTCCTGTTTCCTTGCAAATGCGCAAAAAGTCTTCCAGATTCCCCTGCTCTGCGCCGCCCGCGCAGATATCCACCCCTATTTTCTTTTCCCTGCGGATAATGGAGTAGTCCGTGATTTCATTACGGAAATTCTCCTGTACCTCCCTTACCGCCATTTCCGACAATTGTTTGCCTCTGCTGTCGGGTAGCTTTAGCACCCTGGTTACGCTTAAATTCGCGGGCAGTACCAGCCTCACCTGCTCAGGTCTGCGCCTTGCCGTCAGCCTCTCCAAAGCCTGCCTCCATCTGTCAAACGAATCTCCCTGTCCCTGCAGCTCGAATCGCTCTGCCTCTGTGATTGCCGGATATTTCCCTTCCCTGCCGGCTGCCGTCAAGATACAATCTTCTTGAAATACTATGACAGTCTGACTCATCTTTTCTCCCCTTCTTTCCTAAACTCCGTTCCACATATCCTCTCTATTCAAATATTGCTTTCTGCAACGAACCCTCAATAGACATACCTTCCTCTGAGTTTACGCTGAGCCTTCGATTGCCCCGTATGATTCGTAGATAGGAAGCATGACCGCGATAATGATAAAACCCACAACCACAGCCATCAGACAGATTAACACTGGCTCAAGCAGGGTCATCATGCGTTTTGTCGCCGCCTCTGCCTCCTCCTCCATAGTCATGGCAATAGAATCCAGCATCGTATCCAACCGCCCGCTTTCCTCACCAATCAATATGGTGCTTGCAAGCTTGCGCACAAGCCCGTCCACCTCCCGAAGCGCCTGCGAAAGCGGGACGCCGCTTCGTACCGTAACCGTAACCTGCTCAAACTGTTCCTCCACATATACATTTCCAATGGTCCTGCCCGCCGTCTTAATAGCCCCCACAATCGGCATACCGCTGGAATACAGGCTGCTTAGCGTCCGTGCAAAACGCGCGGTGTAAATAATCTTGTTAAGCCTCCCCACCACAGGCAAATGGACTTTCATGTAGTCAACGGCTCTGCGGATTTTATATATTTTAAAAATTATCCGAAGCATGACTGCAAGTACAAATACCACAAGCAATGCGATATACCACTGACGCACAAGAAAATCTGACGCGCCCATCAGCCATTCCGTTACTGCCGGAAGGCTTTCCATCTGTGAAAACAGTTCGTCAAACTGGGGCAGGATGAAGGTCACAATCAAAATGACGACTGCCACGCACATCACCAGAAGAACCGCCGGATAAGTCATGGCTGACCTTACCTGATGCTTCAATCGGTTTTCCCTCTCATAGTGCAGGGAAAGCCGTTCCATCACAGCGTCAATATTTCCGCTTCCCTCTCCTGAACGAATCATTCCCATCATCAGCTCAGGAAAACATTTTTTCGTCTCCATGGCTTCCGCCAGACTGGTACCCTTCCTTAATTCAGCAAGCACCGACAGGTAGACCGACCTGGCATAAGCAGGCACCCCCTCCTCGTCGGCAATAATTTCCAAAGCGCGGACAATGCTGATTCCCGACGCCAGAAGCGTGGACAACTCCTTACAAAACTCCGAAAGCAGCTTGGAGGAAAATTTGCGGGCGCTTTTTGACGCCGTCACATCCTTTGCCTCCACCAAAAATAAACCCTGTTCCTTTAATTGCTGCTGTAAGGCGCTCTCTCCTGTGGCATCTATTGTCCCCCGCAGGTTCTTCCCCTCCATATTTTTCGCAAGATAACGAAATTGCGGCATGAAAACTCCCCTTTCTCTCAACTACCGATTACATTTGCCAGACTGACAGATACCAATTTAGCATCTGCTCTCCGTAAAGGAAGGATGCGGCAAGCCCGATTGCCAGAAACGGGCCGAACGCAAACCTGTCCTTCCGCGTCATTTTTTTCCTTGCCAGCATCCAGATACAATAGATTCCTCCTGACAGGATTCCTATAAAAATCGCCGGAAGCATTGCCCGCCAGCCGAGCAGCCAGCCGCTTGCAGCCATCAATTTGATATCCCCGCCGCCAAACGCCCCTGGAATCAAGAGCGCCAACAGCAGCATCGGTATCGACACGATCACGGCGCCAACCAGGCGTTCTGTCAAATCATGTTCTGGGAATACCCATATTGCCGCTATTCCCAAAAGTGCAATAAATATATGAAAACGATCATATATGATCTTTGTATTCCAATCAATAAATGCAACAACGGTCAGGATTCCCATATAGACAAATGCAATCCATCCTTTCAACGACAAAAATCCCGACTCTCCGCTGCCAAAGCACGCGCTGCACAAAGCAAACGCTATGCCGCCCAGACACTCTACCAGAAAATACTGCCCCGATATCCTCATCCCGCATCCAAGGCATTTTCCTCTTTGGACAAGGTAGCTGATGCACGGGATTAATTCTCCCGCGCTCAGCGTTCTGCCGCAGCCGGGGCAATGGCTGCGGCCATATACAAGATTCTCCCCTTTGGGGAGGCGATAGATTACTACTGTTAAAAAACTGAATATACAAGCCCCGAATATAAATCGGAACAGGTATAGCACTCCGATTAGAACTGTCAACATTGATTTACCCCACTAATGATTTGTAACTATTTTATCATGTACCTGAACATGAAACCAGTATGCTAAGGAACTGTTAAGATTAATTCTTTAGCAGTTCCTTAGGCTCAGAGGTCCGGATGAATTCCTGTTGGTAGAAAACCTCGTAGGTAAGCGGCTCTCTGCAATATGTTACCAAAAAATCTCCCTCCTGGTAGCAGAAACGCTGTACTTCATAACCACTCTCATCCATTTGCAGTACCCAGAAATCTCCTGGTACTCTGCTGTCGGTAATGACCTGCCGCCAGGCTTCTTCTGTGACACCGCCGAAAGAGGCGGTGTCACGGAATGGTTTGCCGGAACCGTAATGCTCTGTGGCTGCCGTATCTAATGCCATCCTCAATGATTTGGCGTTGCCGAGTGCCACCTGGGCGTCTGCCCGACGCATGATGTAGAGAGTGCCGGGGATGGCTGCCACTATGACTGTAAGGACGAGCAGGAGGATGGATAGGTAACGGGAAAGCCATTTGGTGTTTTGTTTTTCATCTTCTGCTGTGGTTGTAAGTAAGGTTTTAAGCATGGTTTGGTTCCTTTTTGTTGTTTTGTGTAATTGAGAGGGTTGGTTCCAGGGACGGCAGTTCGGGAGGGGGCGTTCCCCAGACACGACTGGGCAACGCTACGGCGAACTAACTGCTAACTACGCCTAAGGAACTCAGGAGAGCCTTCGTTCCTAAGTCTCCGTAAACAGTGGATTTCGCCTCCGCTAAGGACGCCCCTTAATGTCGTGCTTGGGGAACGCCCCCTCCCGAACTGCCTGTTTACTGGAAAAGGTTTCAATTACAATCAATAATAAAAGTCAATATATAGCGTGTACACTATAAGGCTATGTATTAATCTCTGTTGAATCATAATTTTGAAATACTTTTTTAAGGTATATTATACTTACCATCTGAATTTGTAGTCTCATTAGCAGGGTCATAAGTACAAGTTTTTCCACCACTAGAATAGACTAATTTACTTACTTTACCTCCATCAAACTCTATGCCGCTAGGTACTGCACTTGACTCTGCTAATTTTTGGACATTAGCACCCGTCACTTTAGTTTCTAAATCGTCATCACTAACATTACCTTTACCATATTCCTCATCCGCCAATGTCTGAGCCGCCATTACACACGCTCTAGTCTCAGCCACAATCTGTTTTTTCTTCGCCTTATCAATATACCCCGTCAACGCCGGAATCAACAATGCCGCCAATATCGCCAATATTACCAACACCACAATCAGTTCCACCAGTGTGAACCCCTTTTTCCTGTTTTTCTTCAAACTCCTCATCATTTCTTCGTTCTCCTTCTCTTTTCTTTTTGAGTCTCGTTTAATTAATAAGTTACATCTATAAATCCACACCCTGCGTTCCTTCCCGTCGTCCTGTCCGAGAATATCCCCAAAGGGTATGCAGGATGGATTTAACTTTTATGTCAAAGCTCTGCCTTATCGGCAGTCACCCTGTCCTGACGTTTTACGTCATACCGCAAATCCAGAACCACATTTTCCTTTACCACCAGCTCAGTCCTCTCCGCGTCATTGTAGAGCCTCACCTCCGCCTCAAGATAATCAACAACCCCGTCCTGCACCGTTCCCGCCGGATAGGAAAATATAATCTCCAAATAATTCCCCATGTAATATCCATCGGTAAATACACTGTTCACGGCTCTGGCAATGGGCTGTCCGGCGGCATCCTCATAGTGATACTTTGCATCCTTTTCGCGGACATAATATCTGGCGAACAGCCTTCCGGCAGGAACATCTCCAAGCTTCACCGTACTAAGAAGCTGGCTTCCCCTGTATACTCCCGTTTCGGGGCAGCCCTCTGTGGAAATCAGCATCACGTAGCCGTCCTCATTGACAAACTCCAAGCCCTGCCCGCTATCCACTCCCGTCTGGTCTGCAATTCCGTCATTTGCACCGCATTTCTCATAGATTTTCACATGTCCTGTCGCATCTAATGTCATTCCACGAAGCTCTTGTATGGTATTATCCAGAACAATCTGCGCATACTGTAACCTTTGTATCCGGACAAATATTTTCGCGGCAGGGCTTAAGATTCCCACCATCATTGTCATCATGATACTGAAAACCAGTAATGTGACAACCATCTCCACCAGGGTCATACCGGAGTTTCTGTGTTTTCTAAGCCTCTGTAATCCCCTCACGGGGTCTCACCTCCTGTACCTCCCTCGACAACAGAACCAAACATGTAAAACGTGGTGGTCTTTAACGTTCCATCCGCTTCCTGATAGGTTACCTCCTTCGAGCCTAACTCCACGGCAATGTTAAACAAAACTGCCCCCTCCGGTCCTGGCGTCTCGCCGTCCGCAGTCGTTGCCTTGAATGAATAGGTCTTATTCTCTGCACTGAAAACATAAGGGGAGGACTTCAGATTCCGGCAAATCTCCGCATTTGTCTCGCGAATCTGCTCACTCTTGTGCTGTGCATTTGTGCAAAATGAAATAGAGCCTTGCAGCGCTGCCATCATCATCAAAAAAATTACAGCGCTTACCATTACCTCCACCAATGACTCACCAGAATCAGATTTCATTCTACGCATCTTCCCTACTCCCTCCTGATATTGTTATCTCTTTGCATTACTCATGAGCATTTGCAAACTCACAGTGGATAATCTTGTCAGACTGGTATTCATACTGAATATTTCCCTTATCCCAGTCCACAACGTATTCCGGCCCCGACAGATACTCATGCCAACTGCCGTCCCATACAATATTTTTGCCGTTGTGCTGAAATCTCACCTCGTAGGTCGCCATCTGCCGATACACTGTGCTGAAGCTATATGAAACTCCGCCTATGTCTGCGGTCACCTCCACGGTAAAGATATATCGGGCAATTCCATTATTCAGGATATCATCAACACTCTGGTCTTTCACCAGTTCACCGGACATATCCACATCCTGATCCTGATTGGCTTCCTTATACATGACTACCTTAATCGTACCGTATTTCTCCGTATCCACTCCCTCCGGCAAAGCCGCCGTATAATGGAAAATAGTCTCGTCCGGATGGTCGGGGTCGTATTCCCCGTATCTTCCTTCGAGGAAATTATATGCATAGCGGTAAAAACTCTTTTCCGGCGCATTTTCCGGCTTATCATAGTCTGCTTTCAATTCCTGCTCTAGCACCTGGGCAAAGCTCTGGGCAAGGAGATAACTTCTCTCCTGCTCAAGCCGCCGGTTGGCGCGGGATAAAAGAAGGCCGGCTGTATAGAGCATGGCGAGGGCGAACGCCATCAATAAGGCTGATACGCAGACTACGATTACAAGCGTAGAACCATTTTTAGCTTTTACTCTATTCTCCCGCACCATTTCGCCCTCCTTTTTTGATATATTAATATAGAAGAAACTCATACTTAAAATAATACTTCAAAGTCTCCTGAATTCGTGTAAGCCTCGCTCTGGCTTACGCCATCCGGCGTATTTACCGCCACATCCGAGGATAACAGCACTCTCTCTGTAATCTTAAGCCCGATATCAGACAGCTCTGTGCCGTTTAACGTAGTCAGGCTTTCAGCATCCGGCAGAATCAACGTATACTTAAGCCCGATTTGCTCATCCCACTCCACCTCAAGGTAAGTACCCAATGTCACCTTGTAGGCATATGGAATCTCGGCCTCTGTATAAACTCCGTTTTCATCCTTCGCCCAGTAGTCCTCTAACGCAAACACAAGTGGTTGGTTTTCTTCTGCGTCTACACGCTCCCAATATTCCACATCCTTGCCTTGCTGTTCGTCGAAAACTATGGTCTTTCTGTAAACAGCCACTCTCTCGTTGTTTTCATCTGTTTCCTCCACAATCCGATAGGTCTGCTCATCCGAAGTCTCGACTCTGTCTGTGTCTGGATTAAACGTCCTTGGCTTCAATGTAATATAGTAGGAATCCGCCCACTCTACATTCTGCCAGTGCAGAGCAATCCTGCTGGAATTCCAGGTTTCCGTCCCCAGAAGGTCCGGATTAGAGCCCGCCTCCAACGTAATCTCCCTCTCCTGGTTATCAACCGTTACCTCTGGCTGATTCAGTCTCACATACGGGAGACGAACAATCTCACTCGACGTCCATTTAGAACTAACCTGCCCGTTTCCTGAGGATATTCTGGTATACAGAAGCAGCCATTTGCCTGCGTGCTGTGCCGACAGTCCCCGGATTGTACCGCCGTAGGTGTTATTGCTGTCAGCCTCCATAGCAACGGGCGTCAGCTTCTCCCCGTCTGCTGCGGGATAAGTCGCCAACAGTCCTGGCACTCCTGTAACCCTTCCGGCCTCAATGTCCGCCTTGGACGCCTCCGCCATCTCCTTGCTTTCAAACACATATCCCTTGAACAGATAGCTGCTGTCACCTGTGGGAATACTGTCCGGCTCTGGCGTAATCTTGACGGTCAGCCGTCCTTCCTTCAGTTCATCCTCTGCCTGGAATTCCTCCACAGACACAGGGCTGGTCCGGTCATATTTCCATCCCATCTCCCAGGTCACCTTTGGCTCATGAATACGCTGCGGTATCGTTAAGTCGTAAGTGATTCCCTCCACGCTGTTGACATACTGCATACTGTCCTGCGCGGCCTGGGCCACAATGTAAATCAGCACTCTCTGTCCTGCATATTGTTCAAGGTTCAACTCCTTACGGTAAACCTCCACACCGCCATCCACCAGTACCGGATCATCCGGATTCAGCAGCACAGGCTCACCTGGCGTCAGAACACCGTCCTTTTCTTCATAACACCGTAAATAAATTCCATATGCGACACATCCTGTCTCATCCCGCACGCCGTCCGTCTTAATCGGCTCCCACTCTGCCGTATAGAACAGCTCGTCAGGGTTGGTGTTCACCACGGAGGGCTGTTCAGGTCTTTTCAAACGCTGCTTCACCTGATAACGCTTCGTCGAGGTCAGCCCAATGGATGGGCTTGTGCCGGATGCATCACCCTTACGGGTTACGGTAAGCTCAACAAAGTCATATGTCCAATCCTCAGCCGTTTTTGTCATCTCATTTTCTGTCATTTCCTGCCCTGTCATAATGGACACCTTGTTTTCACCGCTGATTCCAGCTAAAGATACCACATACCGGTTTCCATTCTGGTACTCGCCGTCTCCTTTATCCCATCGGAACGTATACTGCAACTGGTGCTCACCGTCGTATTCCGGCGTCAACTCCGTTTCCTCCATCAGATGAGGCGGAGGAGTAATCCAGTCGAATAACTTACCTGACGTCCACCTGTATTCTGCAAAATAGCGGTTGTCATTCTCATCTAGCACCGAGCTGTATTCATACCCCCATTCTGGAATGTACATCTGCACACCGTCTAGGTTCTGAGCTTCTGCACTCTTGATTGTATAAATATTCGCGTCCTTCTCCTGTACCGTGCGGTAGGTGTAGACAGGACCTAAGCCGGACTGTGCATACCACACCCTGACTCTCAAATCCTTTGCCCCAAAAATATACTCTGGCAACTGGAAGTTCGCCACAGCCTTGCCGTTGGGCGCTGTCAGCATATCCTGGCTTGCAAGTACGGCGTTTTTCTCTTTTCCGCCGTTTCCCTCACCCCAGGTTCCCACAAGCTCGGCCCGATATACAGGCGGAGTCGTCACATTGCCCGAAGCCGACGTATCTAAAGTTACTGTGATTCCAAGATCTGTTACGCTTTCTCCGGAAACCGTACAGGTTACTCTCGACCTCTGGTTCTGCTCGAACAGGGCAATCGACGGCTGATATCTGGGCATATATGCCGGAATCGGAACCATATTGGAATCCAAAACCTCTGCGTTCCCTGATACTGCCTGAATCAGTAATTGCTGTAATTCCTGAGCTGAAGTCAACTGTCCGTTTCCTTCCGGTATCAAATACCCCTCCGAATCCGGCCTGGTCATAACCGCCGCAGGCTGATCCATGAATTTTACGGCTATCCGGTAATCATTTTCCTGACTATAATCTTCTGCATTTACTAGCTTGAAACGATATTGATAGTTATCCGTTCCATTTGCCTGCTTCGTAAGCTCAATCCGGATTTTCGGCTCAGGCAAATGCCTGCCAAAAACCACATCACCGATTACCTCCTCTGACGGAAGAATCCTGGAATCCATGCTGTATGCCCGAAGTCTGATTCTCAAGGTACTTCCTTTTCGGATTTCCTGTTCTGTCAAATCCACGTCAAACTCCTCAGAAAAGAATTCAATCCTGTCCTTCACAAGCGTCTCGCTTCCGTCCTCATTCACTCTATATAATGCCCCGACATACTGGAACGGGTCTGTTCCAGCCGCAGGCGTCACCTGTATATGAAGCTTGCTCTCATCAATCCGAAGCTCTACCTTCTCCGGCTTTGGCATCTGGGTCAGATTTCCTCCCGTCTCTTTAATATAGAAGGAATTCCTCACATGAGTATCAAAATTACTTCCGGCGCCTACTACTTTATTAATGCCGTCATACTGCGTACCGTCCGCCGCGCCGTCAATCTCGAACAGGATTCGTCCCACTAACTGTCTCCCGTTATAGATGCTTCCATCCTCCTGAAGCTTAAGGTTATTTACGGATAAAGATTTCCCTTTCTCCAGATAAGCATAGTATTGCCTGCCGTCCTTTTTGATATAGTAGAGGACATTGGTTTCCACCCTCGGCAGATTACCAGAAACTTTGGAAATATCCGGCACAGTGTTCGTTCTTCCATTATTAAATAAGTAACTATTGCTGCCGTTCCTTCCGTCCAGGTAGTAATTCTCTGCGGCTTGAATCTGTCCTGCATTGTTCTGGTTATTCCCATTAACATAGGAAATAATAGGGTAGTACGGCTTATTATATCCGGCAATATCCACGGAATAGCAATCCCGAAGAATCGTATTCTGTGAGCCTGTTGTACCATACCGTTCCCCGAAAATACCGCCCACAAATTGAACCCCATTTAAAACTGACGCATAATTCCGGCATCTCTCAATCCGAAGGCTTATATTTCCCGTAGAGCTCACAATAGAGTTGTAATTCGGCTCGTTTGAGCAAGAAAAGAAGCCAACAATACCGGATGCCATAGAAGACGAATACACCTCGACGCCTGGGCCGTTGACACAATCCAACACTTGAATCGTATATCTCTGCCCGTTTTGCGCGTTCCCCGTCTTATACGCCGTAATATTTCCCAGGATTCCTGCACTGTCGTTTGCGCAGTTAGCGTTGTTTTTTCCGGTTCTTCCATAAATATTTCCAAAATTCTTACAACTGATAATGTTGTATTCATTTTCTTCATAGGCATGGTAGAGCTGCGCAACAATACCGCCCGCTGCACCTAACCATCCCTGCTGATAGGTGGTCTGCAAATTACCGTAGTTCTGACAGTTTTCTATTGTGCCTCCGGTTCCCGTCCACTGGCCTAAAATTCCTCCTGAATAGTGGGTCCTCAGACAGTAAATGGTTCCATAATTGATGCAATTTTCTAGTTTCCAGCCGCTTAAGGTGGTATTGTTCTGGTTTCCAATGATGCCTCCCGCGAAACGGTCAGTAACCCCAACCCTAAGCTCACGCCCTACAAACGCCTGATTCAGCAGAAATGACAGGTCATGCCCTGATTCATTCATGCCGATGATTCCTCCGGTTCCCACTCCGATGGCATTGGATTTGTTGTTCAGATACCAATTTCCGGTTGCGCAGTAGTCGATAGCCCCTGTATTGAAAGCTGTAATTCCTCCCACATTGCCATTGGTTGACATAATGAGGGATAATTTTCTTCCCGAATTTACATTGTTCTGTGTTCCGGTATACTTTAAAGTTTCTATTGAAACATTATTTATGCCGTTCCATTCCACATACCTGGAATCCGCGGAAATATTTCCTGCCTTTGCGGCGTCCGCCAACTCCTGTACGCTTCCCACTCTGCCATCTCCCGTAAGCATCAGCCCTGTCGCCGCCTCATCTCCGGACAGCTCAATGCTTCCTCCATTGTAGCCAACGATACCGCCCGCCATTCCGCTTCCTGTATCTATGGTGTTACTCTTTCCGCCAATCACACATCCTCTGACCTCGCCAGAGCTTCCGTTTTTACCTGCAATTCCGCCCACATGGGAGGATAGCGCCTCCTTTTCTTTTGCCGAGCTGGTGCTTGTGGCCGTATAGATTCCCGTAATACTGAAGGTGAAATCCTCCACCTTACAGTTTTCAAGTATCCCGTAATTATCTCCGATAATTCCTCCGTAGCAATTACCTGCCGCAGTACTGTCTGCCGCCTCTTTCATTACTCCATTTGAGTAAATGCAGTTCTTAACAACTGCGCCCTGCTGATTCTCTCCGGCGATTCCTCCAAGATACCCATAATTGTAGAAGCCCTCAAACTTTACGCCCTGGACTTTGATACCGGAAATATTTCCTCCTGCCTCGTTTCGTCCTGCCACGCCTCCTATGGTCAGATTTCCAGAGGAGAGCTCAATCTGGGGTATACTCGTAATTTCTTCTACTTCATTGCCTGTCGGCAAATGGCCAATCGTTCCTCTGTTTACTCCGGCGATTCCTCCGGCGGTTTGCGCTTCTCCCTCCAAAATGACATTATCATACAATGTGCTGTTCTGAATCTCTGCATTTTCATGGTTTATGGCGCATACGGCGCCTATTTCCTTAGTCCCACGGCTTGTGAGCGCCGCTGTCTTTTGATTGACTCCTGAGTATCCCACAAAGCAGCCTGTGATTGTCCCGTAATTCTCTGCCGCAATTCCTCCGGCATAACCCTGGTCACTCTTTACGCTGCCCTGATTCTCACATTCTTCAAGACGGACGCCTGCTTGGTTCACTGCCACAATTCCGCCTGCCGGCCCGCGGCCTGCCGTTACCTCAGTGCTTCGGTTTCTTGCCCTCCTGATATCTCCCTGCGCTTCTCCTGCAATTCCTCCGGCATAGCCATTAAGCGCATAGACTCTGCCGGCCTCGCATACCAGATAACCGGAATTCTTTCCGTCCGGTGACACTGAGCGTATACTGCCTGCATTGATTCCCACAATACCGCCCACCTTGCTGCCTCCGGTGACAGTTACTTTGGAATTCACGGCTACCACCTCGTCTGCCGCCCATGCCGACAGGGATAAGACCTCGACCTCCTTCTTATTTACGCCGGCGATTCCGCCGATTCCTTCGCCTCCGGTTCCGATAACGCTCCGGCTGCCTGTAAATGTATCCTCTGCGGCCTGTATCCTTCCGCCGTTGTATCCGGCGATTCCTCCTGCATAATTACCTGCCGCGGTTATATTTGCCCTGCTGTGATTATCCTTAACAACACCGCCAAGCATGTTATAGCCTACAATACCGCCCACATAGCTGTTTCCGGCAATCGTTCTCCCTGAACGTGTGCTGCAATTCGCAATCGTTCCTGATGTATAGTCTCTCCAAATGCGTCCGTTTACGTCGGTGTATGAGCTTACCGCCGCGCTGTCTGCCCTGACATTAAGCCCCGCAATTCCTCCGATATAGTCAAGCCCTGCATTTCCAAAGTTATCTGACAGCTCGCAGTTAAAAATGCCGCCGGAGTTAAAGCTCACGATACCGCCAAGCCCTATAAAGCCGTTCATGCTTCCGGAATTGGTACAATAATCAATAATCTGATTTTCCTGATTGGCGCTTATAATTCCACCCACCATGGATACCCGTTCATCCCGTTCAAGCTCTGAGGCAGCGTTTGCCATGCCCTCGTATGTCAGATACGCCTTCAAAGAAACACCGTCTGACAGGCCGCTGTCCGGCCCAGAGGCTTTGGTAATGTTTCCTGCATTCTTACAGTTTTTCAGAATCAGCCGGCTGTTCTTCTCACAATAGCCCACGACGCCGCCTGTATAGAGCCAGGACTTAATCGGGACATTATTATTCGTACCGCCGTTCATGGACACAGTCAGACGGTAAGGATTATCAGATTCCAAAACATTGGAGGGAAGATTTTTCCCGAAGCCATCTTCATTTATCTCTGGAAGAACCGAGGACAGATTCCCTGCCCCATCAGCGCCGCTTACGGTTGCCAGCAGATAATCATGGATGGAAATACCTCCCAACTGCCCCTGGGTGTAGGTTCTGTGATATCCAATCACGCCTCCCACAAACGCGTCCCCCGTGATACTGCCAAGGCGGTTATCCGTCCGAAAACCATTCATCTGGATATCCGACTCTGACTGTACGTATTCTGTGGTATGGTCAACCATATCTACCACGTTTGCACCGATACAGCCGCCTACATAGTAAGCGCCCGTAACGCTGGTTGGCTTTACCTCCAACTCATTTTTCAAAACCCCCGCAGACGCGTTCAGTCCGATACAGCCGCCTACGGCCTTACCGAAGCCCTGGATACGTCCTCCAATCAGGGTATAATTTTCGTTCAAATCCTCGCCCAGATTCCCGTGTATGTCATTAAAGCCAATCATGCCTCCAACAAAATGCCTGCCAACTACAAGGCTGGCAACAGACTTCACGGTAACGCTGCCGGAATCGCTGAAATTAATCTTTCCGTCATTATAGCCTGCCATTCCGCCCACACAGTCACCCGTGTCAGCCTTCCAGGTATTTACTACCATGCGGTAAACAGACTGGTCGTAGTCTGACAGATAGCTTGCACAGTCCTCCAAAACTCCGTACTGGCCGTTATACCCGACAATTCCGCCGATATACCGTCCGTATCCTGCCGCAACTCCCTGGTTGACACAGTTTAATATAGTAGAGACAGCGCCCTGTTCTCCTTCATTTTTTCCTACAATGCCGCCCACATAGTTATTTCCGATTACATAGCCGGCATTTGTTGTGACAGTGATGGAGTCGTTTCCCTTAATCGCATGTCTTAAATCATTGGAAAAGCCGCCTGCAATTCCTCCCACATAATCAGAGCCTAAGATATAGCCGCCCTTCTTCGTGCTACATCCCACAATCTGGCTGCTGTTTCCGTAACCAATGATACCGCCCACATACTGGCCCAGAAGCATTTCTTCTCTCTTGCTGATATCATAACGCTCACTGTCTAAACGGCCAGAGGCGCTATACGATGTCTCAATCCAGGAATTGTTTCCATATCCCAGGATTCCTCCGAAATACCGTCCTTCTATCTCCTGCGGCAGATTGGTTTTCGAGCTGCACAGTACCAAACCGTCGTTGCTTGAGTCTATAAGATCAGCCGCACCGGAAGAAGCTGGCGATTGGTAGTTTCCGTCCAGATGCCCGCCGATTCCTCCTGTAAAGAGATTCCCAGTCACGTCTGCGTGGTTCTCACAGCCTTCTGCCTCCACGTTTTTTCCTATACTGGCATAACCGAAAATACCGCCGATTCCGTAAGGGTACCGGCTTGCCTGCTCCTCCACATTGGCCCCGCCGCTAACAGGCTTCGGCTTCGGAAGCCTCCCTGTCACAGAACCGTTCATTGTAAGCCCGTTTATCTGAGGTATGGAGGATGCGCCAGAACCAGCCAAAGCTGACAGAGTACCGTCGTCTTCCTTCTTCGCAAGTACCCCAACGATTCCGCCGATTCCGCAAGGCTTCTCACCGTTGCCAACGCCTGCCATGCCGTTCTCCTGCCGGTCAGCAAGCAGCACCTCTACCGTCTTGGCTTCCTTCCTCGTCCATTGAACCGTAATATCATTAAGGCTCCCTTGGCTTCTGCCGCAGAGGATTCCTACTCCGGATAAATTTTGGAAGTTTCCGGCGTTTTCCCCTGTATCATCCAGGTGCAGTACAGGGTTCTTCAGCGTTAATCCGCTGATACTGCCTTCAACCTCGCTGAATATCCCAAGATATTCTGTGTATGGCTTCTCCTGGCCGGAATTCTTATAAATCTTGCCGATTACATCGTCCCCTGGCATAGAGGCTGCGCCCAACTTTATGTTTGACAAAAGCGTTCCCGCGCCGCCTCCCGCCAACGTCTGCCCTTTGTTAAGCATTTCTATGGACGGGAAATCCAACGCCAAAGAATCGTCCGTACTCTTGACCGGTTTCCACCGAATCGTCTTCACCGACCTGCCGTCAGGCGTCTCACCCTCCATGGCTGTTGTCTCTGCCAGATCAAATAATCCTGTTCCGGCTGCCGTCCAGTCCATATTCCGGCTGTCCAGCCTGAATATCGCTTCTTCGTCACAATATCGTATATTTGACAGATGCCGGAATCGGGTAAGCTTCGCCTCCAGACTGCCGCCACTTGCCCTCTCTGTACTGGCAAACAGGGTATTCTCCACATTGGAGGTCACAGGGCTGCTTGCATGGTATTCCCTCGCATCCTGCTCCATGTTCTGATAGGTCGGCTGCACCTCAATCTCTGCACAAATATCCTGAGGCCGCGCCAACTGCGCAAGCTCTGGTATCTCGCTTCCGGCCTTTGAAAGCCCTGCATATCTTGTAATGCTGGTGCTGTACTCCCTAAGCAGCGCCAAACCGTCGTCTCCCACACTCAGGCTGTCCGGTGTTTCTGCCTTAAGGCTCTCCATAAGCTCTGCTGACATCATAGCGTCAAGCACCAGTGAAAATCTTCCGTTTTGGCCTGTTTCCTGATATGTAAGGGGAAACGCCCACTCTCCGAGGTCTTTGTTCTTTCCTGTCGCCGCGTCCTCCTGGCCCAGAAGCTTCAGGTGCACCATAGTATTTCCGGCTTTCCCAAAGCCTTTTTTGCTAAGCTCTGACCGGTCAATCACTGTGGAGAACAGCTTCTCTCCCTTTGCCTTATCTCCTACCTTTTTATAGAATGTAATGTGGAATTCTACATCGCGGTTATCATGTCTGGAATTACTGGACCAGTTCAAGGACAATGTCTCGCTGTTCACCAGATTGATTGCCGTAACCTTAAGCCTGACTGGCTTTAACTCCACCACATTCGTGACGTCCTCCACAGAGTAATAGCCCAGAAGCCGGTCCCTGCGGTTGTCATAGCTGCGGTTATCCCCTGCCGCCGTGATGTTCAGAATCTCATCATCATCTCCGTCGTATGCCAGGCTGTCGCACCGTGTCGCATAGAATGCAGAATACACCTGACCCGTCTCAATATCAATCTCAATGGTAATGGAGGCGTCAAGGAAATCCTTATCATAGGAATTGTCCTCAAGAAGCTGATGTACCAGCTCGCCCGAACCTCTATTGGCTTCTCCACTTTCGTTATTGCCTAAGGTAATAGCGTAAATGCGCCCTTTCAGCTTATCCTTTCTGGAATCGTCAAATGTATCGTTGCGTTTTCCCTCACGCACCACCTCTTTGCGGAAATCCTTCCATTTCCCCGAAGTGCGATACCAGGTCAACTCCGACTCCGCCGCCAGATATATAGTTTTGGCATTCGCTTCATTTTCCCGAAATTCTGCCAGTTTTATATATTTCATAGCAAATGGAATCGCAACCGCCGCAACGATGGCCAGAATAACCAGCACCACCACCAGCTCGGTTAATGTAAATCCCTTTTTGCTGTTTTTCTCCATAAATATTCACCTTACAATTTACTTTCTATTGTATCCGGCTCTTGTGCAAATGCCGCCGCCATCTCTCTTGTAATCTTTCCCTCTCGGTACAACTGAATGATTGCGTCGTCCATGGCAATCATTCCCAGTCTGCGGTTGGTCTGCATGATACTCCCAATCTGGTGCGTCTTTCCCTCTCTGACCAGATTGCGGATTGCCAGATTCGCGTGAAGCACCTCAAACGCCGCGACCCTTCCTCTGCCGTCTGCCCTTGGTATCAACTGCTGTGAAATCACCGCTTCAAGTACATTTGCCAACTGAACGCGAATCTGCTGCTGCTGATGGGGCGGGAATACATCAATCACACGGTCAATCGTGCTTGCCGCGCCAATGGTATGAAGGGTGGACAGTACCAGATGTCCGGTCTCTGCCGCCGTAATCGCAACACTGATTGTCTCATAGTCGCGCATCTCCCCCACCAGTATGACGTCAGGATCTTCGCGGAGGGCAGCCCGCAGCGCGTTGGCATAGCTCTGGGTATCAAGACCAATCTCCCTCTGGTTCACCATGGATCTCTTGTGCTGGTGAATATATTCAATCGGATCCTCCAGCGTGATTACGTGTGCGTCTCGGAAGGTATTTACCTTATCAATGATTGCCGCCAGAGTCGTTGACTTGCCGCTGCCCGTTGGTCCGGTCACGAGCACCAGTCCCCTCTTGCGCTCATACAGGTCTATGATAGAGCCTGGCACTCCCAACTCCTCCGGAGACGGAATATTCTCTGATACCAGACGGAATGCCATTGCCACATCACTTTGCTGCCGAAATACGTTGACACGGTAACGCCCCTGACCTGGAATCGAGAAGGACATGTCATATTCTCCCTTCTCCTCAAAGATACGCATCTGCTCGTCACTCATGATACTTTTGGCAATCTCCATGGTATCCTCTGCCGTCATTTTATCAAACGGAAGCGACGTCAGGCTTCCGTTCTGCCGCATCTTCGGCGGTATTCCTGTCGTAATATGTACGTCGCTTGCACCCGCCCACGCTGCATGAGTTAATATTTCTTCTATCTTCTGCATATAATATTCTCCTGTTCCTGGTCGATTTTGCGGATATTATAGCAGAAAAATAAGTAATATAATAAGATTCAACACAATCTGCACTTTTTTCGGTATACTTCGCACCAGACAAAAAATTTTTTCCATAAAAAAGGCCGCCCAAGCGGGCAGCCTCTTTCATCTCTTTTCACAATAATATTTAAAATAATGTTCCCGCAACGGCTGGTACGAGCCTCTTGGCAGGTGGATGCTCATTTCTGTATCCATCACCAATTTGCGTGAATTCAGATTAACAATATACTCCATATTCACAATATATGAAGCCCCAACCTTTACAAATTCCGGATACTCAGACAACATTCCGAAGATTTCTGTCATCGTCATGTTCAGCAGCACTTCTTCCCCATCCGTCAAATGCATCTTCTGTTTCTTGCCCTGAGCCTCACAGAATACAATCCTGTCAACTGCGACCCGACTTAGCCTCCCCTCTGTCCGCAGCACCAGGTACCGCATTCTCTCCCGCCTGCTTTCCTCCAGCACACGGTCCAATAACTGGAATAATTCCTCCTCATCGACGGGCTTTACCAAATATTGGACGGCTTGCACTCGGTACGCCTCAAGTGCATGGTCCAGAGAAGAAGTGATAAAAACAATCTGACTCTTACTTCCCATACTGCGAAGCTCTCTCGCAGCTTCTATCCCGAACTCCTTTCGCAGATAGATATCCATCAATAGCAAATCCGGCTCATAGCCCTCCTCCCTGACTCTTAAGAGCAATGCTTCTGCGCTTATAAAGCACTCTATCTCTAACTCACAATCCGTCCGCTGCTCCTGGTAAGTTTCCAGCATGTCTTTTATCTTCTCCAGATGTACAGCTTCATCATCGCAAATTGCAACTGTGTACAACCTCTACCACTCCCCTATCAAAAGAACTGTATATACAGTTTCTTGCCAATTTTTATATATTATACACAAATATATTCAATTCTACCAGAGGGTATTTGATACACATACATATTTGCTAATATTTTTACAATTCTCCATATTTTTCTATACACAACACACAAAATACGTTTTCTTTCTTAATTCACTCTTTACAAATCGCTCTTTGCGTGTATAATAAATTACATCAAACGAAGGCGTTTTCTTCTATCGAAGGAGACGCCTTTTTTTGTATCTTTATCCAGGCCAGACAAATGGCAAAACACATTTTTTTAAGGAGGGAAATGCCATGAAAAAGCTTGAAATTATCATTCAGCCGGAAAAGCTTGAGGACTTAAAGTCAATCCTAGACGAAAACAGTGTCAACGGATTAATGATCAGCAATGTAATGGGCTACGGAAATCAAAAAGGGCACAAAAAGGTGTACCGCGGTGCAGAATACAATGTGAACCTGCTGCCAAAGGTTAAGGTGGAAACCGTAATCGAGCCGGACGCAGCCGAGGCGCTGATTGAAAAAATTGTTTCAGAAATACGTACCGGAAGGTATGGAGACGGTAAAATCTTTGTATACGAGGTAGAGGACGCAGTCCGTATCCGTACCGGAGAAAGAGGCGCGGACGCTCTTTAAAAACCAAATAAGGAGGAATCATCTATGGATTTAACAGCTTTAATTTCAGGCGGAATGGATACTGCCGAAGCCGCCGGTCTGCTTATGAATATAATGTGGACAATGCTTGGCGCATTTCTGGTGTATTTTATGCAGGCAGGCTTTGCCATGTGTGAGGCAGGCTTTACCAGGGCAAAAAACACGGGAAATATCCTAATGAAAAATATGATGGATTTCGTTCTCGGAAGCCTGTTCTTCTTCGTGTTTGGCTTCGCAATCATGCACGGGGTTGACTGGCATGGGGTAATTGGAATCAAGGGATTTTTTAATCCTTCTGCCCTGGCAGACGCGGACGGAATGTTCAACGGGCTTCCTGCCGGAGTGTTCATGATCTTCCACACCGTCTTCTGTGCAACTGCGGCGACCATCGTATCCGGCTCAATGGCGGAACGTACCAAATTCGTTGCCTATTTAGCTTACAGCGCTGCTATCAGCATTTTCATCTATCCGGTATCCGGACATTGGATTTGGGGCGGCGGCTTCCTGTCACGGCTTGGCTTCCACGATTTTGCCGGTTCCACAGCCGTACATATGGTGGGCGGTATCTGTGCCCTGGTTGGCGCAAAAATTCTTGGCCCCCGTATAGGGAAATACGGTAAAGACGGGCAGGCAAAGGCGATTCCCGGACACAACCTTCCCATTGCCGCCCTTGGAGTATTCATTCTCTGGTTCTGCTGGTTCGGCTTCAACTGCGGCTCTACAACTGCCGCTGCCACAAGCCTCGGACATATCGCCATGACCACGAACCTTGCCGCTGCTGCCGCTACTCTGCTTGCAATGATTGTAACTTGGGTACGGTACGGCAAGCCTGATGTGTCCATGACCTTCAACGGCTCGCTTGCCGGCCTTGTTGCGATTACTGCCGGCTGCGACGTGGTGAATGAATGGGAGGCGATTATAATAGGTACTATCGCCGGAATTCTGGTGGTGTTCTCAGTGGAATTCTTTGACCAGAAGGTTAAAATTGACGACCCTGTGGGCGCTATCAGTGTACACGGCGTCTGCGGTGCAGTCGGAACTCTCCTGACTGGCGTGTTTGGAGAAGGATGCAGCTTCGGCACTCAGGTAATCGGCGTCGCCGCTACTGCTGCTTATGTGTTTGTGATGGCGGTTGTGGTATTTACTGTGATTAATAAGACTATTGGCCTTCGGGTGACTAGGGACGAGGAAATCGACGGGCTTGACGTGCATGAACATGGATCCTCCGCTTATGCGGATTTTAACTTCAGGATATAATAAAACTGTCCCATTTTTGTCTCATTTTTTAAAAAATAAAAATCCCAAATGCCCTTATCTCAAAGGCTTTGGGATTTTTATTTGATGCGGATGACAGGACTTGAACCTGCACGGGAAGCCCACTAGATCCTAAGTCTAGCGCGTCTGCCAATTCCGCCACATCCGCATAAATGCCATCTAAGGAATCGCTTCCAAAGACGGCACTATTACCTGAGCGTGCGGGGATTCGAACCCCGGACAACTTGATTAAAAGTCAAGTGCTCTACCACCTGAGCTACACGCCCATAAACTGGGCTAGTTGGATTCGAACCAACGAATGCAGGAGTCAAAGTCCTGTGCCTTACCGCTTGGCGATAGCCCAATAAAAGAAAAAAGGGTGGGTAATGGGACTCGAACCCATGATATCCAGAACCACAATCTGGCGCGCTAACCAACTGCACCATACCCACCATAT
>CAJUBG010000002.1:70150-99117 GCA_910584575.1 uncultured Dorea sp. | reverse complement strand
AAGTTGGTGTCGCTCTATCCTAAATTTAGTCCCATAGAGGAAAACTAATTTAGCTAAATATAATACAGACAACACACTAGAAGTTATCGTTCTTCTATATCCTAATTTTTGATATATTCTTATATAATCTCGTCCGTTACATTTCCACTGCTTGCCACAAAATGTCCTCTTGTCCATAGATGTTGTCCCAAGAATTCCTTAATTTAATTCTTTGTATTTCATTTGTCGCTTTCTCGATGTTATCTCCTTCATATATTGTACCGGCTCACTTACCGATATATGAGGTGGCACTGACACCAATAGATGTATGTGCTTCTTCCCTACCTGGCCCATCAGAACCGGTTTACGATATTTTATTATCTATACGATGTGATATTTGATATCATACATTGTACTGACTTTCTACTAGGCAGCTTTTTTTTCGGGTATCCAGACACCATTTTCATCTACATAATAATTATCGATCCATCTATCCTTCACCAATGCCCCTGAAACATCCAGATAATAGCATTTATCACCTACCCATTGCCAACCTGTTACCATCCAACCTGCCGCATCAAAATAGTAGCGCTGTCCATCAATGTCTTCCCAATCAGCTACTGTGTAACTTCCATCACTATGGCAATACCACCAACGATTTCTGTCCAAAATCCATTCCGCCTTCTTCTTATCAGGTATCCAGACACCACTCCCATCTACATAATAGTTATCGATCCATCTGTCCTTCACAAGTGCCCCTGAAACATCGAGATAATAACATTTATCACCTACCCATTGCCAACCTGTTACCATCCAACCTGCCGCATCAAAATAGTAGCGTTGTCCATCAATGTCTTTCCAACCAGATTTTGCATAACTTCCATCACTATAATGATACTTCCACCGATTGCCCTCTAAAATCCAACCAATCAGTTCTTGTTCTGGTTTCTTCTTATCAGGTATCCATGCTCCACTTCCATCTACATAGTCACTTCCTATCCAAGTATCCTCCAACATAACACCTGACTCATTCATATAATAACATTTACCATTCACCCATTGCCATCCGGTTGTCATATGTCCAGCGTTGTTAAAATAGTACCAGTCTTTACCAAGTTTTTTCCAACCAACTGCCATATATCCGTTTGGGGAATCTAAAAAATATTTCTCTCCTCCTATTGTTTGCCATCCCGTCTGCATCTTTCCATCGGCATCCAAATAGTACCAAATCCCATCCAACAGCAACCAGCCTGTCTGCATAGCTCCTGAAACATCAAAATAGTACCAATTTTTATCTAATAGTAACCAGCCTATCTTCATTTTTCCGGTGCCTTCAAGATAATATTTTGCACCTCCTATTGTCTGAAAACCGGTTAGTATGTAACCATTAGTGCCAAAATAATACCAATGTCCTTCAATATAATCCCACTGATTTTTGGGATATGTGCCATTCAAATACTCAAATTTCCATCCATTTTTGTCTGATTTCCAAGTACCTTTTCCATAACCAAAATAATTAGCAATTCCTTGAGCATCTGCACGTCCCAATGCTTGTAGCTTTGCGTCTGAACTTAAATACCTATTATAATCATCTGTATTATCAATAAACGCATGCTCTATAATTAAACCTGGAAAACCCGCCAACTTACTTCCGCGAATCACTGCATAGTAATCTTGAACAGAACCATCGCTATATTTACCAGCACCATCTCTAATTTTAATGCCACGGTTAGCTATACCCAACGCTACCAATTCATTTTGAATCTTCTGTGCTAAATTAGCCCCCTGACTTCCAAACTCCGGCCTATAACCACTATTCGGGTAATAAACTTCTGCACCTTTTGCCGTACCTCTCCCCGTAGAATTCAAATGAATACTTATAAATACATCCGCACCCATTTGTTTTGCATAATCTACTCTTTCTGTCAGTCCCACATATCTATCGGAGTCTCTGGTCATATATACAGTTATGCCATTGTACCTTTGCAATTCATCCCGGCAATATTGCGCTATTTTCAATGTCAGATTTTTTTCCTGCGCTCCGTTACCCGACGCACCCCCATCATGCCCTCCATGTCCAGGATCAAGAACAACAACTAGATTATCTGAACTTCTTCCTGCATATGTTGCCACTTCCGCGCTTCTGCCAGTTGCTACTGTTATCTCATCAACTGCTTCATCTATTGCATCCTCAATTACATCATTTTCAGATAATTTTTCTGAATCATCCAATGTAATAAAAGTTGCTTCCGCAACCATTCTTCTATTACTACGCGAAGCCATAGCAGTATCTTCTTCTGCAATTGCGTCCGGCTCTGTATCGCACTCTTGGTTCACACCATATCGACTGTCAATTCCAACTGAAGCCAGATTAATCTCATGTAATATTCCATTCATTTCAATAGTAACTTTAACCAGATGATAAATACCTGACTGCGCTTCATCTGTATAGTCAATCGAAAACAGTACAACATCTTCTTGTATCTCATTTGCTGCAACTTCTAATTGCCCCTCTGTTCCCTCTTTTTCATAAGTCAACACTGCACTTGATATAACAAGACCTTCCTGAAAAGAAACAGCAATATTCTGTACCCCAGGAGTGATTTGATATGGGTTTTCAACGTATAGATATTGAATAAACGGACTTAACTTTTCTTGATTCTGTCCTTGTTGTTCCTCAATATGATCGGTTAGTTCTTCCTGCTCTCCTTCTTGAGAATCTACAATTTCTTCAGCATCTATCGTATGATTCATTTCTCCCTGTTCATCTTGTGAAGCATCAAAAGCATAAGAATGATAAACTGGCACGATAGAAAAAACCATTGTTGATATCATTGCTATTACTAATATTTTCTTTTGTATATCTCTTATCTTTAACATCCTATATTACTCCTCTTTAACATCAATTATCACTTTAAATATTATAATTATCCATTACTCCATGAACCCTCATGATGAATAATATAACTTTCAGCCTCTACGAAAATAACCTATATAAAATTTTAAAAAAGAGAACAAAATAAATAACAAATCCTAAAACAACAATAAAAGTTTCCAAATCAAATCTGTGGGTTATTGACCGAAAAACCATTGTTCCTTCAACTTTTTCTTCATTAACTTTCAGCTCTCCTGATTTTCTCCCGACAGGATCATAATAAATTCCTAAACTCTCACCATCATGTAAACCTTTTTGCTCAAAAAAAACAGTATATAATTTATCTTTGCTCCCCTTTATTGACTCATTAAATTTTATGAGATTTATCTTTCCACTTTTGATGTCATTAACAGAAAATCCACCCTTTCTTAGCTCTCTTCCACTCTCGTCATAAATGGAATAAACCAATTCTCCTTCTTCTGAGCCTCCATTCAGTAGTATTTTAGCCGCTATTCCGTCCATTTTATCCTCTGGACACCGAAATGACTGTGATACATAAGAATCTGCCAATATACTTACCTGTACATAAGAACTATTATCGGTTCTTGTGTCATAAATATTATTCGCCTTATCAATATGAGCATATGCAAAACATACTAAAACAACAATCACTCCTGCTATAATATACTTCAACCATTTTTTCACAACCTTACTCCTTATGACCTCCTATATTCATCACATATCTTTTCTGCATCACCAAAGCGCTTCATATGCCCATGTTCCAACCAAACAATCTTATTGCATATCTTTTGAACTTGATCAATACTGTGTGATACGAAAAGTATAGTTGTTCCATTATCTATCATATTCTGAATACGTCGCTCACATTTTTCCTGAAATTGAAAATCTCCTACAGACAATACTTCATCTACAATTAAAATTTCTGGGATTCCTATTGTTGCTATTGCGAAAGCAAGCCTGGACACCATTCCTGAGGAAAAGTTTTTTACTGGGACATCCATAAAATCAATTAATTCGGAAAATTCCACAATATCTGGATAATATCCTTGCATTTGACTACGTGTATATCCTAAGAGCGCCCCATTCAAAAAAACATTTTCTCGCGCCGTAAGATCCATATCGAAACCAGCGCCCAATTCGATTAACGGTGCAATGGTCCCAATTACAGAAACAGTACCCTTTGTTGGCTTTAAAACACCTGCAATCGTTTTTAACATCGTACTCTTTCCACTACCGTTCAATCCAATCAGCCCTACAGACTCTCCTTTCCGTACCTCAAATGACACATTCGTCAATGCCCAAAATTCTTCTATCGACACCTGCCCTTTTATACGTTTGATAACATATTCTTTAAAACTATCAAATTTTTCTGAGGACAAATTAAACTTCATCGACACATTGTCCACTTTAATTATAATCGGATTTTCCATAAACTACACCTACAAATTCAGAATAAACGTATCCTGGTTACGATAAAACACATACATCCCAACTAGCATAGCTACACATGCTTCTATTACACCAATCACCAAATCCTTAGCTTCAAACACTGTATGATTCATCATTACATTTCTAAACATTGTCAAATAATTGGTCAATGGATTCGCATTTACAATTTTTACCATCCATCCCGGAAGGATCGACATAGGATAGATTACTGGTGTCAAATAAGTCAAAGCTGTCACAAATACTGAATATAAATGCATAATATCTCTAAATTTAACGGCAATTGCGGAAAGAATCAGTCCTACTCCTAGCGAAAAAACAACTAACAGTAAAATCGGTATACAAGCAAGTGCAATTGTATAATGCAGTTCTACACGCATAGCGGCCATAACAAGAATTAACGCTGAAAAGGATGCAGCAAGATTAATTACGCTAGAACATATATGCGAAACTACAAATAAATATTTCGGAATATACACTTTTTTAATTAATGATGCACTACCCAAAATAGAGGTCATTGCACTATTTGTTGCTTCTGAATAAAAATTAAATATCACCTGTCCACTCAACAAGTATATAGGAAAATTTTCTATATCAAACTTAAATAGATTAGAAAACACAATAGATAAAACTATCATCATCATCAACGGATTTAATAGAGTCCATAATACTCCTAATACAGAGCGTCGATATTTTATTTTAATATCTCTGGCTATTAGTTCATTCAGCAGTGGTCTAAACCGGATAAAATTTTGAATGAATACTGACACAATTGTCCTCCCTTATTCCTTACCAGCATTTGCAATCAAGTCACTTTTAAATTCTTGTATAAACCCAAACGGATCTTTTGCATTTATATATTCTTCATTGACCATTCGATGTGGTACAACAGTATGATAACCGTCACAAATTTTCTTCAATTCATATGCAATCTGCACAGCATTAAGATTGCTAACAGATACAATATTTTCACTGAAACTTGACATATCCTTATTAGCATATCCATTCGTAATCACTTGAACATCAAATGCAGACATTTCTAGCGGCGGATAACTAGGATGTGGAGATATCATTAATGATATTCCTGCGTAACTTTCTCTTAATACCTTTGCATATTCTTCAATTGTCAACTTTCCGACAGAATTCAAATAAATCCCTTCACCTAAGTCCACTGGTTCATGTTGCTCTCCCGCAGACAATACGGTCCAGCTTTCCACTCCTATTTGAATAGAAACCCATTTTCTTAAGGACTCTACAATAATCTCAAAAGCATTTCTAGCTACGCTTGGTCTTCCATATACTAAAATCTGCTTTCTTTTATAAACTGTATGGCCTAATTCTTGAACACTTTTCTTCAATAAAAGATCTAATATCGGCTCAAAACAGTATGTCCGCATAAATTGATATCCCTTAACGGTCATATACTCCATTAATTCATGCGAATTAAAAATAGCAATCTGAGGATATTCACATCTATAAGTAGATTCCGCTAATGAGTAGTTTGAAGACCATGCATAAAAACCAGGTTCATAGTCTTGTATCAGATATAGGAATGGTCTTGGTACTAATTTATCATTATGTTCCCATTGCCTATACTCGTTCTGTACTATATATGCCGTCCACCATGCTGAAAACATAAATTGATCTTTATCCGATACTGCCAATGTCTTACCTTTTCTAACTGCCATGGAAACAATCTGCTTTTTCGCTTTACTGTCATTTTCCGGATAAACAATCTGGTATTTTTTCCCATATTTCTCTGCCGCTTTTGGACTCAATGGCACATCAACCAAGACAATTCTCATATCACAGTCTAATGCCTCTCCAAGTGCCTCAAAACATCTTAAAGCTGTCGCAATTCCTCCGAATACATATTCTGAATTCAATGCTGGCAACAACAAGTTTAATCTTTCTTTTTCTCTCTTAACCTTTCTGAAATGCAACTCACGTATCATACCAATCCCAACATTCAAGGTCTTGACACGTTTGGCAGACGGTGATTTTTCTATGATCGCTGGAATACATTGATCCATTCTCAAATTCTTATTATAATATGGATCACCGCCTTTCCGGTATCCCATATACATAATGTCAGACAACTCAAAATCTACTTGTGGAATATATGAATCTCTACTTTTAGATTCATAATGATAGAGTTTAGCATGCGGCACATATACATTCCTATATCCCTCATCAATAGCCCTGATACATATTTCAACGTCGCTGCCACATATGATAAATCTTTCATCAAATCCACCAATCTTTTCTAACACTTTTCTAGATATTGCCATACATGCGCCCGTACACGCTGTAACATTCCTAACAACCATAGGGGAAATAAATGGTGTTACTTGATGTTTTGGCCGCATTCCTTTGTAGACATGATCTGCCCATCCCCCCATACCAATTACTACACCAGCATGCTGAATAGTTCCATCTTCATATAGAAGTTGTCCACCAACCACTCCAATGCCTGGTTGTAATGTATATTCAACCAGGCGTTGGAGCCATGAAGGTTCTATAACTTTCACATCATTATTTAGAAATACTAAAACATCGCCTTTTGCTAGACTAATGCCCTGATTATTCAACTTAGACCAATTAAATTCATATGTTGCAGGCACCACACTAATATTCTCATACTGCTGTTGAATTTCATCAAAATATTGAAAACTTTCTTCTTTTTCCGAATTATTATCTAGTATTATGATTTCATACTTATCGTATACTGTCTCAGAAAAAATACTGTCTAACGCTATCTTCAAATCATTAACATGATCTTTTGTCGGTATAATAATAGAAACTAACGGCCAATCTTTCTGCTGATATCGAATATCATAAATAAGACGGTTCTTTATTGTACCAACAGTTGCTACTCCTTTTCCTATCATTCGGTCAAGATGTGCTTGAACTGCATTTTTCCCCGCTGATTGAGCTGTAAACATCAAATCAGAATTCTGAGAATTTTGAAATTTTCTCCTTGAATACAAAATCTCAGATACATGTGTAATTTTGTCTGTACACTCTGACATCCTTAAAAGCAAATCATGAATCTCTGCCCCATCGTATTTACTGGAACATCCGTTACACTGTTCAAATAATTTCTTTTTAAATCCTACCAGATATCTCATATACATCTGAGAAAGCAATAACTCTGGAGACCAATCGGGTTTGAAAAGTGGTGCAAAATGCTTCCCTTTTTCATCGATTCTATCCATATCGCTATATATAACATCTGCATTTGTTTTTAATAGGTTATTATAAAATGCAAATAACGCATTAGATGATAACTCATCACCACTATCTATCAAAAGCAAATAACTTCCTTTTGCCATTGCTGCTGCTTCATTTAATGCCCTAGCATTCCCTTGGTTATTCTCCAAATACTGTACCTTAATTCGATTATCAGTAATCGCATCCAAATATTCTTGGACTTTAGAATTTTGGGATATGACTTCCATACATACTTCCCAATTACTATACTTCTGATTCTTGATAGATAATAATGTTTTTTCAAGCCATGTAGCCTCACCATCATATACAGTCATGATAATGGAGAATTTAATATTATATACTATGCTTTCTTCTTCAACTTCTTCTTTTCTATTCTGCCTGTCCCATTCTTTTCGCGCCAATTCGTCTGCACGAGCCTTAACTCCTTCTGTGCCATATAGCACAGTCGCCTTTCCAAGCCGTAGCACATCCATGGGATGTTGATAACAGTGGCTTAAAAACATCTTCGTTTTATCAGACTGAGACATTGTTTCTCCAATATTACCTTTTTTTCCCTTATTTTTCTCTTTCATTCATCCATTACCTCTCCAATTACTGAAAAATATTATTTGGTACAAACAAATTCTAATTCTTCCGTTTTTTTATAACGTTTCTATTATACTAAAAAAAACTTTCTATTTCAAGACTTTAATCAAATTCTAAAATACCTTGACAAAATAGCATACTTAATCTCAAATACAGCATTTTGCAAAAAAAGAATCTGTAATCTGACACATAACCATAATACACGAAATCATTACTACAAATAGCTGGTATTTATATATACTAAATCTATTTTCTATCTTCTCATTTCTAAACCATAAATAAATCAAAAAAAGGAACGGGAGGTAATATCTCCCCTGTACACCTGCAATCTTTGTCTCTCCAACTTCCGTAAAAGACAAATACAATGCAGTCCAAATCAAAACAATTGTAGCAAAAATCATAATAGCTGAGATAATTTTATGTTTAAACGTATATCTCATCGTTCCCTTTTGCTCACTATAAGTATCTGTGATTGCGACTCCTACCAATAAAATAGTATATATCTCATCAGAAATACATTTCCCAAAATAGATTATATACCCAAGCGCCCCTCCTGTGGTATAAGAAATCCACTTTCTTCTAATATTATTCAGCAGGACTATTCCATAAGCTAAAGGTTTATGGAGTACATACTCTAACTGCCGAGAAACACTCGTATCCCCTCCTCTTACATCTCCTCCTACCGTAGGATTTGTCAATGTCGGCAATATAAAGGTAGACATAAGTAATAAAAAACATATTATGATAATCCCTTTAAAAATATACTTATCCTTTAAAGAATAAAACTTTTTAGAAGGGAGCAAAAATGCTCCTAATATCATTGGAATATACACTGCTTTTGGCATACAACCAACAATCATACAACCAATATATAATGCCCTACTCTTATAAGAAAAAACTGTATCCACACTTACTATTTCCTTAATCCAGATACAACTTCCCAGAATAAGAAATACAATTACCGTAACATCATAATTAAACGTGGTACTTAAAAAAATCATAGTAGGCGCTAATGATATTAACATCAACAGCCTTTTTCCTATCGGTATAATCGATATTGCCAAACTCATTCCTATTGAATATAAAAACACATTGGCCAATCTACCCAAAATCCATACACAATAGAATGGTAATCTCAAAAATCTGCCAATAGTAATAGCAATTACCTGAAAAATGTATCCTATACTGTTTATTTGAATAATGTATGCGTCCAGTTCCCCGCCTCTAATTTCCCCCAAAGCGTTCATATTACGAATCATGTCTATACGTTCTTCCATACTCATTTCATGATGTAAATCAAGCCACGCATAATTATCTACAAGATAATCTATTACACTCGGAGCCCCTTCTTCACCATCAAAAGTAACTGCCATATTATAACATCGAGCAAAATGAATCTCTTCATCCCATCCTGAACAGTATGGAGTCTGTAATATTAACATGCATATTGCAATAAAATTAATGCATATAAACGTTATTGCCTCTGGATGTTCTGCCCCTTCCTTCATAAAAAGAACAAGAAAAAGAATAATAAATATAAAGGTATTAATTATAACAAAAAGATATGGATTCCACTTAAACCTATTATCTATTTCAAAATCAAATAATTCCATTTCCGAATTCATCGTTGGAAATTTAAAAATAATCTTTGTTACATTACCTTTAATATTTACTACAGACCGTGACATTCCTTTAAAATAATTATCTTCTAATTTTTTTACATTTTCTTCCCCGTATATATTATCCATATATACTTTCAATTTACAATTTTTATCAATAGAGTCAGCCACTAAATATCGATATTGCAATTTGTTTATATACGTTTTTTCTTGAAACTTAATAACTATTTCTTCATTTTTTTTTGAAATTACATATTTTCCTTCTTCATTTATCAACTTTTTATCACAATATATATTTTCATCACTTATAGCATATTTCTCTCGGTTATCTTTTACTTGCAAATAATCAAACAAAGCCATTCCTAAAGACACTATTAGTGCTATGCAACTTGAGCACAAGAAACAAAGAAACATTTTTTTTATTATTCTTTTGTCGATTTTTCCCATTTTAACTCCCATCTCATTTACTTAAATCTGCAATCCATTCTCTCTATTGATAAATTCCTATTATAATATGGATCTCCCTTTTCCAACAGTTTTCCCCACCTTTTTCTAAATACTATACTCTCTTTATTCAACCTTTCTATTTTATCTGGAGTATCTTCTTTTCCTCTGGTATTCGATTCATAATGATATAATTCGGCATACGGATTATAGACGATCAGATAGCCTTTTTCTCTAATTCTCAAACATAAATCTACGTCATTAAACGCAACTTTAAATTGTGTATCAAAACCTCCTATTTTCTCAAATACTTTTTTCTTTACCATAATACAAGCAGCTGTAACTGCACTATAATTTTGCTGTGTTATGATACGTCCAAAATATCCTACTTGATCTTTTGGTGTATTCAAAAAAATATGTCCAGCAATTCCCCCAAGTCCCACTACTACACCTGCATGCTGGATTGAATCATCATCAAAATAAAGTCTCGCTCCGACTGCACCTACATCATTCCTCATACAAAAACCAACTAATTCTTCAATACATTCTCGATTAATCATCACTGTATCATTATTCAAAAAAAGGATATATTCCCCATTTGCATATTTTACACCATAATTATTTATCGCAGAATAGTTAAACTCTCCGTCCCAGTATAATATTCTTACTGATTTATTCTTTTTTTGTATATTCTCATAAAAAGCAAATGTTTTTTCATCTTTACTACTATTTTCAATAATTATAATCTCATAATTAGAATAACGACAACACTCTATAGAAAAAAGACATTTTTTTAAATCATCAACATGATCCTTATTCGGTATGATAATCGTTACTTTAGGCTTCTCTTGCAAAACATATCGTGTTCTATAAATTCCTAAACATTTAGTCTGTCTTACTTTTGCATTTTTTATACCAATTCTTTCATAATGAGCGCGTATCGCATTCGCACCAGCTTCAAATGCATACATTTTACTTTCCGGATTATCTGCTGTTGAGCCTCTGTGCATTCTCCAATGATATAAAATCTTTGGGATATGATATACTTTCTCAGTTATCTCAGTACATCTTAAAACAAAATCATAATCCTGAGCGCCATCATATTCTGGGCGAAAATCTCCCACTTGATCCACAATCCCTTTATCAACCACAACCAAATGCCCAAAATAATTTGTCGAATTTAACAGATCTTTATTAAAATCCGGTTTAAAGCATGGCTGAAAATGCTTTTTCCCATCCATGCTCACCTTATCTTCATCCGTATAAATTATCTTTATCTCAGGGTCTCTATTTACTACTTTAGCACATTGATAAAGTGCATCCCTTGCAAGCAAATCATCGTGATCCATAAATACCACATAATCTCCGGTACATAAAGTCAATGCCTTATTTGTATTTTCCGAAATATGGAGTTGGCAAGGGTTTTCTATGACCTTAATTCTTTTTTCTTGTTGGACAATCTCATTTAAAATTTTCTTTAAAGAAGAATTTATACCACTTCCATCAGATAAACACAATTCCCAGTTTTGATAAGTCTGTTGACATACCGATTCTACCATATTTCTCAAATATGTTTCTGGAGTTCTATATAACGGCACTACTATTGAAAATTTGGGCATGTATGCAAAATATTCTTTTTTTTGTTTTTTCACATCTTCTTCACTAAGAAGTGTCTTTCTATATAATTTATGATATCTCTTTTCTTCTAATTTTAATACTTTCTCAATACAAAATCTTGCTACATACCTAAATCCATATTTTTTATAATAAATAATAATTCGATTGATTTTTCTTGTCTTTTCCATACAACTTTACCAAACTCCTATACAATCCTTAAAGAAAAATCATTCCTCTCTAACGTTAAATTAGGATTATAATAAGGATCCCCCTTTTCCAACTCATGCTTCCATTTCTTTGCAAAATAATCTACTTCTCCTAAAAATCTTGTTCTCTTTTCTTCTGTATCTTCGATGCCTCTCGTTTTAGATTCATAATGATAAAGTTTGGCATAAGGTGTATATACAATTAATTTCCCTTTTTCTCTTATCTTCATACACAAATCCACATCATTAAATGCGACTTTCAAATTTTCTTCAAAACCACCTATATCCTCAAAAAGCGTTTTTGATATCATTATACATGCTGCTGTAACTGCACTATAATTTTGAGTACATCTGCTACGCAAAAAATAGCTATATGAATCACGCCCAAATCCACAAAACGCATGACCAGCAATTCCACCAAGCCCTAATATAACACCCGCATGTTGAATTGTTCCATTCGGATAGTATAACTTTGCACCAACTGCACCAACATCACTTCTAACAGCATGAGAAACCATCTCTGAAATACAATCCTTATTAATAATTTCTGTATCATTATTTAGAAAAAGTAAGAACTCTCCTTCCGCACTTTTTACTCCATAATTATTCAAAGCTGAATAGTTAAATTCTCCTCTTTTATCCCAGGGAATAATTTTTATATTTTTATGTTGCTCTATTATGTCTCTATAAAACTCAAATGTTCTTTTTTCATCACTTCCATTTTCTATAATTAGAATTTCAAAATTAGAATATTCTGAAATTCTATAAATTGAATTAATACATCTATAAAGATCATCCACATGATCTTTGTTCGGTATGATAATCGAAATAAATGGTTCTCTATTTAACTTATATCTAACCCTGCAAATTCCAGTTTGCTTACCTATTTCAACTGTTGCCTTTTCGTTACAACGTTTCAAATGTTCTTCAACAACCTGCTTTCGTTCATTAGAAATATTGACTAACGTTTTATTTTCTCTCTTATGATATAAAACCTTCGGAATATGCCATATACACTCACTTTTTTCTATACATCGTAATATAAAATCATATTCATATTCGCTGCCAATTTCTGCACAAAAATATCCGACTTGCCTCTGCAGATCCTTTCTTATGACATATAAATGGCCAATATAGTTTATACTTCTTAACAAATCCAAATTAAAATCTGATTTAAAATGAGGACGGCTGTACCTTTTCCCATTCTCGCTAACGTAATCTTCATCCGTATATAAAAAATCTACTTCTGGATGGCAATTTATAATTTCTACACACTCAAAAAGTGCATTAGATTCTAACAAATCATTTTCTTGAATAATTGTTATAAATTCACCTGACGCCAAATCTAATGCCTGATTAATACACTCTACTAAAGAAATATTTTTTTTTGATTCAATAACTTTTACTCTACTATCACTATAATCAAATGTTTCCACTCCATATCTTATAGACAAACATAACTCCCATTTTTCATAGGTTTGATTCTGTAATAATTCAATTATTTTTTTAGTTTCCTTTTTACCAATATTCTCTAATGGAATTATTATGCTAAATGTCGGTTTTAATTCGACTATTGCCTTTTTCTGCCTTTCCATATCTCTTTTTTGTAGACTATGTTTTTTTCTCCACCAATTATAATCTTTATTCCTCATATGAAATATTACAAAAAATAAGTGTTGTATATAACACAATACTCCATTTTTACGGATGAACCTTAATGTCCAATGCATTTTATTTTTTATTTCTTGTTTCATTGTATTCCCTTCTTTGACGAAAAAAAATTTTATGTTCTACATATTATCACGATCTATCTTTCTATCTATTGCAATTCTTTGCACCAAATTATCTATCTTATTTTCCAATTGAGAAATCTGTATAGACATAAAAAAATTCTTAACCATTAGTACGAATATAATAACTAAAAAAATCATACTAATTGGCGATTGAAATCCAATAAAATCTGATATCTCATAAAATATCTTTGGAAATACACCCATAATCACTAGTATGCTTGCAAAACTAATCCAAAAAACAGAATATTCTATCTTTAATTTTGCCATTCGTATTTTTTTCAACATAAATATGAGCATCAATATTGCTCCAATAACCAAAAGCACTCTCAATAATCCAGACATATTTTCACCTTAACTAAAATCTTTTTCTAAAATTTTGTACAAACAAAATGGATATCAACATATTCAACATATATCTAGCTGAACTTAATAAATTCAAATAACTCTCGCCATATAGTCTTTCTTCCATTTTTACCTGAACTTCTGAGATCTTTGTCCCATTCTTCAAAAGATACGAAATCGTATCTGGTTCAGGTCCATAATTCATATTTTGAGCAAATTCTTCTATCATTGATTTAGAAAACATTCTCATTCCAGAAGTGGGATCTGCAACTCTAATTCCCGTAGTCATCTTAATAGCAATTGTCAACATTCTACTTCCAATCATCCTCATAGATCCCTTTTTACGTTCTTCCACAAACCGGGAACCGATAACAATATCATAACCTTCCTTTATTCTTTTAAGCATCGGTTCTATAAACTCCGGTCTATGCTGTCCATCTGCATCAAACTGTATTGCATAAGTATATCCCTTCTCGTACGCATACTTTAGTCCAGCCTGAAATGCTCCGGCCAGTCCAAGATTCACCGGAAGATTGAGTAATTCATAACCTTTTTCTTTGCATATTTCAGCCGTTCTATCTTTTGAGCCATCATTCACTACTATATAATCATACTGTGTATATTTCTGTATTATATAATTTACAACGTTTTCTATATTTTCTTCTTCGTTATAAGCAGGAATAATTATCAATAATTCACTCCTCATTATTCTTAAATCCTTCCAACTATTCATATACTCAACTATATTTTATTATTATATCCCACATATCATCATTTAGCAACCATTGTCGGCAACTTAACACCATACATTCTTCTCTTTCTCAAATATCACATTTTTATTTCTATTCTATCAACCGTTTTCTCCCATGTAAAGTTCTCTTTTAACCTATTATAGCATAAATTTCTACCGATTCTTCTAATATCTTCACGTTCTATTGCTTTTTTCAGAGCACTATATACTCGGTCAGCCCGATTATCTTTCATAATTATTCCATAATCATGATTAATGATTAACTCCTTTGCTCCCCCCCTTTCTGTAGTAATAATATAACATCCGCACGCAACCGCCTCTAAGACAGATGTTGGAAATCCCTCTGAAAAGGACGGAAGACAAAAAACATCTGATTGCATTAACAAGTCTACCACTTCTGAAAATTCTTTTCTCCCTAAGGGATGGATATAATTTGATCTGTGTTTAATCACATATTCCCATTCCTCTCCATCACCTGCCAACAATAAGTGAATCTTGCTATTTCCTTTATTAAATCTTTCAACAGCCTCAATCAACTCATAAATTCCTTTTTCTTTTAGCAAACGTCCCGCAAAAGCTACAATACTCTCATTAGAATCAATCTTATACTCTTCTCTATAATTATGAATACTTATTTTTTTTAAATTCTCTATTTCTTCTAAATTTACTGCATTATACAAAACGCCTTCAGCTTCAATATGAAAATGTTTTATCCATTGGCAGCATGCCAAAGAAACACCAAAATATCTTTTGCAGTAATGCTTCAAAATCTCTGTATGAATATGTTCATAAATGGCACCAATTTTGTCCAAAATAATGTTATGAACTGATAAATGACTTGTTCCGTGCTCTATGCATATGCAAGATATCCCTTTCTTAAAAGCAAATCTTGCTGCATATAACGAATGGATATAGAACCTTGCGTTAATAATTACAGCATCAAAATTCTGTTGCTTCAAAGTTCTATGAATTTCTCGAAATTCCTTATTTACTTTCAATACTGGAAATCTTCCGTGAAGTAATAAGTAGCAAGGGAAACGATATACCTCTATTCCTTCCATATTTTCGTACATTGGATCTCCTGTCGTATTATTCGTTACAACTACTACATGTTTACCACGTTTTAATAATTCTTTTGCAATATAATATGTGTATCGTTCCACTCCTCCCATATGAGGAAGAAATTGTGCAGAAAAAATGCAATATTTTTTATTCACCCTTATCCCTCCTCACCAAAATCAATTAGTAATGGCATATGATTTACCCTTTCATCTTCGGGTGGCAACTTCATATAGTCTCCATATACCTTCTTCAGAAATTCATGATTATTTTGAGGAATTTTAACCTTTAAATACTCAAATGGAACCGTCTCTAAAGGGAATAACTCTTTTGCTTTAATTTTATCTTTTAAACATCCAGCATACTCAAAAGAAGTAATATATTCTCCACATACAGCACTGTCGTTATACTGTGTTGCTGCTTCCACATATTTTCTATAAATAAATCCAGACGATACTTTAAATAATTTAAGGGTATTATGAATGATCTTACAAACCAAACCAGCAAATATTTTAGCCATTCCGTTCAATGGTATAATCGGATTGCCTGTTCCTGATAAAAAAAGTAGCTTTCCCCAAAAATACGTGCTCCTCATCTGCCTCAACTGCTGCTTCTTTCCCTTAGCAACATTATCAAATGGAAATATGTCCATAAAAATGCCTTGCTCACACTTTAAATCTTTTGACATCTCTGATATAAATTTAGTTCCTTTTTTCTGGATATGCGTTACTGTACAAGCATAACGACCATCAATTTTAGGAGTTAATAGATTATATTTTTTCCCCATCTCCTGCGGAAATATTGAAAGAAACTTATTATAATCCTCTCTTAACATTCCCACATCTATATCATCATCCCACGGAATAAACCCTTGGTGCCTGACTGCCCCAATAGCTGACCCATATACCATAAAATATATAAGATTATGTTTTTCGCATGTATTAATAAAATCCTCCAACATTCTTAATTGGACTTTATGAAGTTTTTCTAATACTTCTGGCTTATACTCTTTTCCTTCTTCATATCTTTTCATTTAATACAGTCCCTTTCAATTCTCTACAATTCATTATAATTATTAACTCAAACTTCCTATACTGCTAAGTACAGAAAGTTTGAGTTAATAAAGCATCTTCCATTCATATCTATCTCTAATTCTTTCTTACTCGTTTTCTTTGCTTTTACAAGCATTTTTAAAACAACCCACAAATATCAGTACCGTAGTAACAAAAAAGAGTGCCATACCAGTTGTATAAGAAAGTGCCGCACCCATTACCCCCCATATATCTGTCATCCTTTCGGCAACTAATCTCACATATACCCATGTAACAATGTAGGATAAAACCAATATATACTGTTTACGAATTATAATTAATGCATTATCAAAAACATAAGAAAATGTACAAAAACATCCCCCCAAAATAATTATTAATAAATGACTTTTATAAGGTGACAGATCAACCGCATAAATAAATGATAATATAGGAATCCCCATAAGACCACTTCCTACAAGTAACACTATAACCATTCCCCATAAACATATGAAAATCTTTATTATAATTTTTAAAAATTCTTTTATTTTTCCATTAGTCCACATAATGGCCATCCGTGTCAACATTGGTCTAAATACAATATATACTAGAGTTAAAACCGAAGCAGGCATAAATAATATACTAAAAACTGTTTGTATTCCTTCTCCTATTCTTCCGTTTTCGATTGCTGCATCTATGACCATTTTAGGGGTATTACTTATTGCCATCATTAAAAATGCATTGATAAAAATAGGTAATCCTTCCATAGTTAATTTAAAAAACCATTTGGTACCTCTCTCCCATTTGTCTCTCTTTTTTAACTTTTCTACAACAAAAGTATATCTTATATCATATACTATAAAGGAAATAATATAGCAAAATGTCAAAAACACACAAGCACATAAAAGATTCCTTGTCCAAAATAATGTTAGTCCAAAACAAACTATGCCAAATATAATCCGACAAGTAACGGCTTGTCCTGCAAGATCAAGCCTCTCCTTTTGTTGAAACCATCCTTCATAAACATCAGCTAATGCATCAACTGCTCGAAAAATACATATTATAAATATAACAAGAGATTTATATACATCATATTTTTTTACAATAATATATATCAAACTAATTATCAACATAATGGTTACTGTTACAATTCTAAACAGTAAATACTGACGAAACTTGAAACATTCTTTTACATCCGTTGCTTGATATGTTCTAATCTGATATGTACCTATGGTTACCATTAATTGACTAATTGCCCAACCAATACTAAAAATATCTGTTTGTTTTCCATCTAATGTCCGAGTCACAAGCATCAGCACAATTACAGACATTAAAGCATTGGCCATACTCCCTGCTATATTCCATATATATACAGCCCTCTCACTCGGCTGTGTATCTATTGATTTCATCTATCTTCCTTTCATTATACCAAAAACTTTTTAAGCATTTTTGTAGAATAAAATCCATACAATCCAAGCAGGAAAATATGCCAAAAGTGCTAATCCCTTATAGGGTGCGCTACAAATAGGATGGCTTTCTTTACTCATCCTACATCCAACCATATATAATATAGTTTGTATAAATCTATCATACCAGCTTTGAGAAAATAAAATTGTTTGTCGCTTAAGTCTCACATAACTTTTAGGATTACTCTTCGTTAATTTTCTAACATTTCGTGTATAACCATCTGGTAAATATGCTTTGATCATCAATATTTGTGGTATAAGAGCTAAACAATATTTTTGATCTATTTGATAGTACACAAACCCTTCCCCTATAAATTTTTCTCCCTCATCTACAATAAATGGATATTTCCTTAATATTTGTGTTCGATGTACTAACGTAGCATCACCACGAAATTTTAATTTAGTATATAGCTTTGTCAATGTGGCTTTCTCCACCCCTTCCGGGAAAAATGTCCCCATAGGTGTTTTCTCATTATGCCCCTGCAAAGAAATCATTCCTCCAACTGAACTATCTAATTGAACTTCCTTCCAACGTTCTAAATGACATCTAACAAATTCTGGCAACACATAATCATCTGAATCCACACATACAAACAACTCGGTATTAGCTTTTTCAACACCTAAATTATGAGCCCTTTGCTTTCCCCCATTTTCTTGCCTATAATAACGAATCTCAATTTTCTTTTCCTCAACCCACTCCTGCACCATTTCATTCGTATTATCTAAGGAACCATCATCAACTATTAACCATTCAAAATCTCTACATGTCTGTTTACATAAACTTTCATATAATTTTTTTAATATATATCCTCTATTATATGTTGGCGTGAAAACTGTTAATGTCTTTTCATTCATAATTAAATCCCTATATTTCCCTTTAACTATCTTGTTAAGTACAATTTCAATAATAACGATGTTAGCCTATATCCTAGAATACAATATACTTTTTTTACCATCTTTATAGACGGATCTACATCATATTTCAAAATATTTGCGTTTCTCTTAGCAAAAGACTCTAACTCTTTGTTCGTATCTTCTACCAACCTTATCTGCCCCATTAATACTGCAAATGGGTACGCAAGATAAGAATAAAACAATTCTTGAAATTCTCTATTATTCTCTCCTAAAGATTTTCCGATATGAATATATTTTTGTAAAATGTTTTGTAAATCTTTCACTTCTTTCAGTGTCACTTGCCGATCTGTCTGCGCAACCCCTGTCCCTTTTCTATATACGTAAAACACTTTATCAAACCAATCATAGCTTTGAGCGCAAAGCAATAATTTGGCTGTCCATTCAGTATCTTCATTCCGAATTCCCTTTACAAAATAAATATTATGCTCCTTAATTAAATCTGCTCGAACCACTTTTGCCCATACTGCCCGATATAACAAACCATTTCCCATTATATGTCTTAACGCATTTTCTCTTTTTTGATTTAGAACCTCACTCCGATTACATTGGCGAGATGAATAAACATATTTTGAACTATTCTCCCAATAATTTATAGTATCAAACATCAACACATCCGCTAAAGATTCTTGTAATTGATTATGTATTTTTTCTAAAGCATATCTATCTTTCCAGTAATCATCATTATCAATAAATGTTATATAATCGCCTGTTGCAACATCCAGACCTGCATTTCTCGCATCTGCTGTTCCACCATTTTTTTTATGTATAGTTCGTATTCTATTATCTTGAACAGCATATGTATCGCATATTTGACACGATTGATCCTTAGAACCATCATCAACTAATATTACTTCTATATCATTATAACTCTGTTGTAGAACACTATTTACACATGATTTTAAATATTTCTCAGAATTATAAACTGGAATTATGATACTAAACCTCATTTGATTCCTCCTATTGTTTCATTACAAATAAGAATCCTTCATTCTGTTTATCTATTCTAAAATAAATATTAAGAATTGTCAATCTCCACTCAATTAATCTATATGATTTGAAAAAGGAATGCTATTATATTAGCACTCCTTTCTTCCAGATAAAACAATACATTTCTACATTTGTACCCAAAGACCCATCTCATCTACATAATATCTACCCTCATCTACCCATTCAGATGTTGCCATCACACCATCATCTTTTACATAATAATCACCTATCCAAGCATTTGAAACCCTTGCACCGCTTGCATCCATATAATACCATTTATCATCTATACAATACCAGCCAGTTACCATCCATCCTTCTTCGTCAAAATAGTACCATTTTTCTTCTATATACTCCCAGTCTGCTATTGTATACTTACCATCACTATGCCGATACCACCAACGGCCTTGACTTTCCTCCCATTGAGAATGATTCATACTCATATCCCATACGCCAAACTCGTTTACATAGCAATCTCCAATCCAAATATTTGTTAAAACTTTCCCGTCTGTATTAAAGTAGTACCATAACCCATTTATTAATTGCCATCCAATTGCCATCCATCCTTCTTCATCAAAATAGTACCAAACCCCATCAATATTCTCCCATTCTGCCCTTGTATAACTTCCATCACTATGTTGATACCACCAACGGCCTTGGCTTTCCATCCACTTATCTCTATATTTTTCCTGAACCCAAATTCCAGAACCATCTATATAGCAGTCCCCAATCCAGGCATCTGTAATCATCTTTCCTCCCTCATCAAAATAATACCAATCTTTTCCTATCTTCTGCCATCCGGTTGCCATCCAACCATCTCGATTAAAATAATATTTCACACCGTCAATATTAACCCATTGATTAATCGGATATTCACCGTTTCCATAACAATACCACCAAGATGTTCCCTCGACAATCCACATTGCCGTGGAATACCTCTCAACCCACACTCCAGATTTATCTACGTAATGGCCATTGATCCACATATCCTTCGCCAAAGAACCATCCTGAATAAAATAATAATCCTTTCCATCTATTTTCTGCCATCCAGTTACCATCGTTCCTTGTGCATCAAAATAGTACTGAACTCCCTCTATTTCAATCCAATCCGAACATATATATTGACCACCGTTCCAATATTTCCATACATCATCTGCGAAAATCCATCTTTCACTATCGTCAATAGCTCCTTTTTCATCAAAGCAATATTCTACTCCATCTATTTTATGGATTTTACCGTCAGTATATGTTCTTCCATTTGAATCAAAATAGAATCTCTTTCCATCCAATTCCATCCATTCTGGCTCTATCTTAACATACCCTGTAACAATACCAGTGTTAGTAAATTCAGAAACCACTGCTGCAGAATCAGTTGCCGTTGCATATACTTTTGAATTCGGCATACATGCCCTCTCTCTGGCACTATACCAGCTTTCATATCCAGTAATAACAACCGCCTTAGGATTCAAGGATGTCAAAAAAAATGTAGTATTATTATAGTCAACAGAATGATGGGACATCTTTAACAAATCAATGCTAATAGTCTTACCTGTATTGACTTTCGTTTCATCTATCAAGTTAGAATTATTCTCCTCCTGATTCGCACTCCCACTAGGTATACTTAAGACCACTCCATTCTGTTCTTTATATTCTGTTACATAATTATCTGCCACCTGAATTTCACGCCCAACCGATATGTCCCCCTTCCAAAAACGTTCTACTAATTGTAGGGCAATTTTTGCTGTATCTCCACATTCTGTAGAATTTCTTACCCAGGGTTCCATATCAGATGTCAACAACGCTGTTTTTCCGAATGCCGTTATTAACGCTACCAAACAATTAGCGTTTTCACTATGAACTGGAATAATTTTTCCATTGCCATCTCGTTCACGTTCATAGTTCATAATCTCTATATTCATATCTCCCATAGAAATAGAACGATACTGTTCATTTTCAGGATAATCTAGATTTGTAATAATCTGCGTACCATTTTTCTGTGCTGCTGCTATCAGTTGATCATAGACATATTGATTATCCCACAGATGATTTTCTTGGGCATCTGCATAATAGTATGGATCATTAGCATCTATTCCATGAGCATCATACATATATTCATCTCTATATTCACTGATATACAAACGTTCTGTCGGGAAATAGTCCAATATTTCATCTCCACTTCCGATATGATCACTATGGGCATGAGTCGCAATATAAAAATCCAATTTCTTAACACCAAGCTGCTTAAGATAATGTATCACTTGCTGTTCATACCCTACTCCCACCGTGATTCCTTCCCGAAATGGATATCTTTCGCTATCAGGATAATCCCAATCTTCTCCTGAATCAATCATACCATAATGCCCATTGCTTTCTAACAATATTGCATCTGTCGTATTATCCAAAGATATAAAATGAATCTTCGTTCCACCTTCTGCCTCCACATTATCCGAAAGCAACAGCCATACAACTCCTGCTAACAATATCATACATAGTCTCTTAATCTGCTTCTTATTAAGAAATCTCATTACACTTACTCCCTACATGTTTACTATAAGGAAGTTGCCTCCTCAGAACGGCAGATTCCATCCGAACCAAAGTCATATTCTACACCATCAATCTGGACTTTACCTACTGCCATCGCTCCTGATCCGTCAAAATAATATTTTGAACCGTCTATTGTCTGCCATCCGGTAAACATCTTTCCATCGGCTGCTAAATAATACCTTGCATTGCCAAGATTAAGCCATCCCGACGCCATTGCACCTGACCCATCAAAATAATACCAATTTTCATCCAACAATGCCCAACCGCTAGCCATCGCTCCCGATCCAGACAGATAATATGTCACATTCCCTATCGTTCTGAATCCAACTGCCATCTTCCCATCTGTTTCAAGATAGTACCACGTATCTCCAAGCTTTATCCAGTTGGTCGCCATCGCTCCCGATCCATCGAAATAATACCATGTTCCATCTAACAGCACCCAGCCAGTCGCCATCGCTCCCGACTCGGTCAAATAATACGTTGCATTCCCTACCTTCTTGAATCCAACTGCCATTTTCCCATCCGTTTCAAGATAATACCATGTATCTCCGAGCTTTACCCAACTAGTTGCCATTGCTCCTGACCCATCAAAATAATACCAGCTTCCATCTAACAATGCCCAACCACATGCCATCGCTCCTGATTCAGTCAAATAATATGTTGCGCTTCCTATCGTCTTGAACCCAACTGCCATCTTCCCATCTGCTTCAAGATAATACCACGTATTCCCCAGTTTTATCCATCCAGTTGCCATTGCTCCTGACCCAGAGAGGTAATACCAGCTTCCGTCAATAATACGCCAGCCGGTAGCCATATACCCATCTGAATCAAACCAGTACCAACTACCTCCGATATATTCCCAACGCTGTGCTGGATAGCCACCAGCATAATAACTAAACCACCATCCGCGGGAATCCTTGACCCAATTTCCACCTGTCATTTGATATCCATCTGCATAACTGGTTCTCGGTGTAACAATCTGCGTATAATCTTTATATCCAAAATCGATATCAACATTTCCGCGTATTCCATTTACCCTACCAGTGCTACATGCCTGCCATATCCCTCTGGGTATCGAATTATCATATTTAAAATTGTACCGCGCAACCCATTTTTCCACATCCGCGACCTGATTAATATCAATATGATTCTTATACCAATTCTCATTACAATAAAGCATAGGCGTATATCCTGCTGCTCTAACCTCATCGCAATATGCTTTTGCAATTCTTCCCATTTGCGCTTTGCTTAACGATATCTGTGAATTATCCTCCAGGTCAATCACCACAGGATATGACACCAGATAGCCTTGCAGATTTTTGATTACGTACTGCGCATCGGAAATTGCTTCTGTCTCATTCCTCGCTGTACTATAAAAGTACACTCCCACCGGAATTCCTGCTGCATTCGCATTTTCCATATTCTGTTTATAATATTTATCCAGCTCATGTTCTCCATGTCCAAGCCTGATAAATGCGAACTGAATTCCGTCATCCTTTACTGCCTGCCAATTAATTTCTTCCTGCCATGCTGATATATCAATTCCTTTAATACTTCCTTTCTCATAGCTATTATCACTTACCCAATAGCCCTGTGCGTCAAAATAATACCATTTTCCATCTATCTGCCGCCAGGATGTTTTAGGCCGTCCGCCATCACTGTCTTGATACCACCAGCGTCCATCGGCTGTCTGAACCCATCCCACCCTTGCTCTCCCGTAAGTTTTCTCTTTTCCTGTCTCTATCTCCGTATCTTTTCCCAAAGACGCCCCTGCCGTTCCGGTTTCCTTTTCTGCATGTACTGGCAATACAATACACAATAATACCATAAACACGAATGCCACCGTTACCGATATTCTCTTCTTAATTCCATATGTACTTTGCATCCTCAATTCCTCCTGCATATTTTATAAATATCGTCTTACCAGTGTCAGCGAATTATTTTTATCCATTTTTTCATAAACATCAACCCCCTGTATCAATGTTCCATATTTTGTATTTAATGCATGCATAATCAATCCATCTCCAAGATATAATGCAACATGGCTATATGAACTTCCTGAAGAATATACCAGAATATCTCCCGCTTTCCACAACTCCATATTCTCCTTATCCACAGGAACTCCACCTCTCGCCTGCTGCGATGATGTTCTTGGTATGGAAACTCCGATATAGGAAAGAGCCCATTGTGTAAATCCACTGCAATCCCATCCTTTCGGTGTATTTCCACCATAACTATATGGCACTGATATGTATTTCTTTATTTCATCTATCTTTCCTTGAATATCATTCACAGCAATACCACTTTCTGTAATATCCCAGCCATCAATAATTTGACTTACTGCCATAACTCCGCAAGGACCGCCGTACTGATCATTTTCCTGATAAAAATAATACCAACTTCCTCCGACTAACTGCCAGCCATACTTTCTGGCACCATCGCTTCCAAAATAGTACCATCCTTCTGATTGTAGCAGCCAGTTAGTAGCCATTGCGCCGCTTTCTGTCAAATAATATGTGGCTCCATTGATTTCCTCAAATCCTTCACAAGCCATGAGTCCAGGATACTCCTCATTGTTCACATCCAGATAATACCAGCTTCCTCCAATTAACTGCCAACCATACTTCCTGGTTCCGTCATTTCCAAGATAATACCAACCTTCTGGTCGTAACAGCCACCCCGTAGCCATTGCGCCGCTTTCTGTCAGATAATAGCTTTCTCCATCAATCTCTTCCCATCTCTCGCAAGCCATAAGTCCAGGATATTCTTCATTGTATGAATCCAGATAATACTTTTCTTTACCAAGAGAAATCCAACCGTCACAAACCGCCCCATTCTTGTCTGCATAATACCAGCCTTCCGGACATAGCACCCAACCAACAAGCATACCACCGCTGGCCGAAAAGAAATACCTCGCAGATCCAATCGTCTTCTGACCGTCAGAAACCATCCGTCCAGGACAGACTGCATCTGTTCCGTCCAAATAATACCATATATTCCCTAATAGCAACCACCCCTGGTGCATAACCCCATTCTCTCCAAAATAAAACCAACCTTCAACATTCTGATACCACCCTGTAATCATATACCCATGTATATCAAAGGCATACCTTTCTCCGTTGATCTCAACAATCTCATCTGCCGGCCATGTACCATCTTCATAAGCATACCACCATCCTGTTTCGTTCAACATCCATCTACCACTTAACGTCCATGAAGCATCCTGCAATGGTTCGATAACATCTTCCTGTGTACTTACATCCATTGGACCTAAATCCGTTTCTTGAAATTCTTCCGGCACTTCATCATCCGAATTTTCTTCCTTTCGGAAAACCTCTCCTTGTGATTCATCATTCCGAGAATCTTCTTCTGAAATCTCATCAAAGTCCTCCTCTATATCTTCTTCATATGTATGCTTGTCCAAAGAATCCACAGTCAATGCATCTTCCGCTGACACCTTCATAACCGACTGAGGCAACATCAATGAAATCACCAATAATATACTTACTATACCTTTTTTCATTTTTATCTCCTTTTCATGCAGTATTTAACTATTATAACGGATATTAACAAAAAAAGCAAAAAATAGCCACATCTTTTCAAAAAAAGATATGACCATTTTTTGGTAAATAAAAAATCTCAAAGCAGACGTCGTATCCCTGGAACTTTTTTCATTAACCATGTAACGACATAAGATACTATCAGTACCCCCAAAATTAATAAAATAAAATTAAGCGGTATCATCCCTTCATATGGATTATATCTCATATAACGCAATACAAGCCTCACAAATATCATATGAATCAGATATATTCCAAAAGAGCAGTTATCGATCATATTCAAAATCTTTCCGGCCAGTTTCAAAACATTCCCCTTAGTTCGTTCCATTAATGTGAATATACCTACTGCCTGCATTACTACCAAAATCGAAGAATAGCTCCACAATTGTTCCATTACATCAATACTATACTTCCATCTGATAATCGTCAACAGAAAAATGCCTTCCGTACTAAGCAATACCAAAAGCACGGATGTCAATTTATTTAACTCAAAATATTTTTTATGTATCGTATATCCGCAAAACAAATAAAATGGATAAATAGTTGAAACATGAATATAAAATCCACTTTTCAATTCCAACATACCTGTCAACGGCAATAACGAAATAAAAATAAGGTATATACTTAGCAGAAACTTTAGTTCCCATCTGTCGCTATATTTTGCAACCTTTCTGTAAAATGGCAGCAACAGATATAATCCAATCAGCATATACAGATACCACATATGCGACCAGCTTGTACCTGTATATATTTTATAAAATCCATCAATGACTACCGCTATGCTGACCGCCTCTCCATTCATAATCATATCAAACAGTCTAAATATCAGGCAAAACACAATCACAGCCGATATAATCCTCACGATATACTTACCGTATATCTTCTTATATGAAAGTTCTTTTGACTCATTCAGAAGAAGTGCACCTGTAGTCATAACAAAACATGGAACTGCCCACATTAAACAATTAGCGATACCTCTGGATATGGCATATGGTAAGATTTCCAGTCCTTCTCCATATATAATCACGGCTGAAGCAAATACATGCAAAACGATAATTGCAATACACGCACCTGCTCTTATATAAGAAAAACTATTTATTCTTTCCGGTTGGTTCAATTTATTTCCCAATATCCTTTCTTAATATACCAGCCCATCATTTACACAGCCATCGTCGGAATTGTCTGGCGCCTGCTGCGACGGTTGCTGTTGCTGCGCTTGTTGTTTCTTCTGTTGCTGCTGTCTCTGGGCCGCCGCTGCTGTCTCAGCCTGTCTCTGGGCTTCTGCTGCTGCCTCAGCCTGTCTCTGGGCTTCCGCTGCCTCCTCAGCCTGTCTCTGGGCTTCTGCTGCGGCTGCCTCCTCAGCCTGCCTCTGAGCCTCTTCTGCTGCCGCTTTAATTGCCAATTCAGCTTCTTTCGTACTCAACGCTTCTTCTGTAGAAAGTGATTTATATTGAATAAAAGCCACATCATCCTCAAGACAGACCTGTCCTTCTTCTATATCTCCAAACGGAAACGCTGTCAGCACCAACATAGTCGCATCTGCAAACGTCAGTTGCACATCCATCTGCATCTCCAACAATTTTTCGTCTTCAGCACCTGCCTCTGGCCGCACGTCTTCGGTCTGATCGGATGTTGTAGAATCATAATACAGATACCGCCTCTCATCTATGGTAAATACTTCTCCCTCCGGAAGCATATTCCCTGGATAATCCGACATAGAAGAATCTTTGACAGAAACACCGACAATTTCTTTTCCGGTCTTATTCTCCAGAATTACCTTATAGATCCCTTCCCCTTCAGCTTCCGTACCAATCAAAGCCAGAACCTCTTCCTGTACTTCCTGTTTTTCTTCTTTTTTCTCAACTGGTTCATTCTCAACAGTTTTATCCGCTTTTGTACATCCTCCAAATAACATACTACCGCTTACAAGAACCACCATGCCTAATACTGATAATGCTCTCTTTTTCATCTAACTCTTTCTCCTTTAGTTCATTCTATAATAATTAGAATATTTCCATGTACCGGATGTTCCATATGAAATCTGATAACCATTTTTCCCAGTTTCATTCGTAAAATCCGGATCAAACACATAAATAGATCCTCCGATATTCACCTCAACCCACGAATGAGGAGTAAGGCTCCCGTTTCTTGTCGGCACCTTGCCTGCCATCTGATGTGCGTCATATCCTAATTGACGCGCCATATAGCAGAATGTAGCTGCCATAACATAACAATTGCCTCGGTTATTCTCGAATCCATAGGCGGCAAACCAATCACTTCCCTGTGACGGATCCGCCGTCATCTTCTTATACGTCATTCTTGCCGACCAGTTAAAAGCTGAACGAAGATTCCATCCAACATAATCTAACACCTGCCGTGCCTTCAATTCAGTTCCTGTACACCATGTTCCGTCCGCTAACAATTGGTATCCATCAATTATTGTGTTACTTGCCATGGCACCTTCAATACCGCCATGAGGATCATTTGCAGTATACATAT
>CAJUBG010000002.1:0-70050 GCA_910584575.1 uncultured Dorea sp. | reverse complement strand
CTTCTTCCGTATCGGTATCCTCTTTTACAGCCACGTAATCCTGTAAATCTTCCTTTCCCGCGCCTTCATCCGCATAAACTAGTATCGCAGACTGCAAACTTAAAACCAATAAGAATATCAGACTTCTTCTCCATAACTTCCACATATTTTTCCATCTTCCTTTCATGCCTTTTCCACTAATTTATTCTATAATAATTGCAGTATTTCCATGTACCGGATGTTCCATATGAGATCTGATAACCATTCTTTTTTGTTCCCTGCTCAAAACTCGGATCAAACACATAAATTGATCCTCCGATATTTACTTCACACCATGAGTGCGGACTTAATCCACCGTTTCTTGTGGGTACAGCACCCGCTACCTGATGTGCATCATATCCTAACTGACGTGCCATATAACAGAATGTGGCCGCCTTAACATAGCAATTTCCCTTATTATTACGGAATCCATAAACCGCAAACCATTCACTTCCAGGTGAAGGTTCTTCTATCATTTTATAATATTTAAACCTTGTAGACCAGTTATAAGCTGCTCGCAAATTCCACCCCACACGATTAAGTATATCTTGTGCTAGCAAATCCGCTTCCGTCAACCACGCTCCATCTGCACCAACATGATAACCATCAATTATTGTATTACTTGCCATGGCACCTTCAATACCGCCATGAGGATCATTTGCAGTATACATATAATACCACTTGTTTCCTATGAATTGCCAGCCTGTTCTCATGGCTCCATCCGCGCCAAGATAATACCAATTGCTTCCTGATAATAACCAATTAGTTGCCATGGCTCCGCTTGAATGAAAATAGTACCAGGTTCCTCCAATCAATTTCCAACCACCTGACTCCATCTTATTACTATTAGCCGGATTCAAATAATACCAGGTTCCTCCATCTTTTATCCAGCCTGTTACAATCTGTCCTGAACCAGTATCATAATAGTACCAGTCTTTTCCTTCATGGTACCAGCCTGCTCGCATCGACCCACTGGCATTGAAATAATATGTAACACCGCCAATCTGCCTCTCACAATTACTCAGCATCAGATAAGGATGCTCCTGATTCGCTCCATCCAGATAATACCATGCTCCATTGATTTTCCGCCAGCCATCTGCTAACATTCCGCTTGCATCCGCATAATACCATCCTTCACTTCTCTGTACCCACCCAGTTTTCATTCCTCCATTCTCATCAAACGCATATGTCTTACCATCAATCTTATAAATACAGTTTGACAGCATCAATCCTGGATTTTCCTTGTTTGCTCCATCCAGATAATACCATGCTCCATTAATAAACTGCCATCCTGTCAACATTGCTCCGCTTACATTGGCATAATACCATCCTTCTGGCCTCCTAACCCAACCTGTCAGCATCGCTCCACTCTGTTCAAAAAAATATGTCTGATTACCAATCTCCTTTTTCTGATCAGATAACATAACTCCAGGTTTCTCGCTATTCGCCCCATCCAAATAATACCATGCTCTATTAATAAACTGCCATCCTGCCAACTTCTGTCCAGTTGAATCAGCATAATACCAGTCTCCATCCTCCGTCTGATTCCAACCCGGAGTCAAAACCGGAAACTCCTCAGACTCATCCTTAGATTCATCTTCCCGGTCTTCATCTGTATCATCTTCCTGGTTCTCAGCACCAGAAACTGCCGTATCCTCTACTTTTTCTCGTGCGGCTCCATCCGCCACTCCTTCCTCTGGTTTCTCTAATTCGTCATTCTCATCTTCTTCCTTAATTATGTCTTCTTTTATATCTTCTTCCGTATCGGTATCCTCTTTTACAGCCACGTAATCCTGTAAATCTTCCTTCCCCGCACCTTCATCTGCATAAACTAATATCGCAGACTGCAAACTTAAAACCAATAAGAATACCAGACTTCTTCTCCATAACTTCCGCATATTTCCCAACTTCCTTTCATACCTATTCCACAAATAATACCAGGTTCCTCCATCTTTTATCCATACTGTAACAATCTGTCCTGATATCGAATCATAATGGTATCAGTCTTTACTTTCAAGATGCCTGCATCAAGGAAATTCTCCTAGTAGTTGCCGCATCTACTGCTCGATAATCTTCTTACTAGCGTTTCCCTTTCTGCATAGTTCCAACGGTTTCATCTGCACGAATCAACATAACCGTCTGCAAATTCAAAACCAATAATTTCGCAATTTCCCTTATTCACTTTATATTTCGTAGACACTCTTACCAATCAGTTTATTTTTTCTATAAATAAATCATCTTCTTTCTAAGTTTACTAATTCTAAATCATACTTATACCTTGATGTTTTAACTTATAAAAAATTCATTAAAAGTCGATTAGATCTTCCATATTATATAATATTCTTCATTTAATTGCAACTTATATTAATCCTTTATCCAGAATTTGGATTTTTTGCATTCAATATTATCTCACAATCATGAAGATGCTTACGGATACACACCTGCTATCTTTAGCCAATACATTGCTAATTAGCTAGCTGTAAGACTGAATACCAACCAATTCTTATATTTAATTTGCAATTCCGGTTGACAATCCTTACCAGAAGCTCCATAATAATACAATAAGGATTTTATTTTTAAGGAGGAAAAAATGAAAAAACAACAATTTGTTAGATTAATGGCTGCTGTCATTACTGCAGGTCTGATTTTAGCACAAACTCCTGTTGCTTTTGCGGCAGATGCTTCTACTTCTGTTAAGATAGAACAGGAAAATAGTGATGATTCAGAAAATGGTTTTGGTTCCGGTGATAATGACAATAATGATTCAGACAGCGATTCTGATAATAACAACGATAATGTTTCCAATAGTGATTCTGACGATAGTTTTGGTTTCGCTGATAACAATGATATTACTTTCGGTAGCGGTTCTGACAATAGTTCTGGTTCCGCCGATAACAACGATACTGACTCCGGCAGCGATTCAGACAATGGTTCTGGTTCCGATATCGCTTCTTATGAGGATTCTGGTTCCGCTGATAACAACGATACTGAGTCTAGCGATGATAACCAAAAACCTACATACAAACCTGGTGATTCCATACCTGAAGGTGCATGGATCCAGGATTTTAGCGGTGGCTGGTCATACGCAATTAACGAAAACGAAAAACTGACTAATGGTAGATACTGGATTAATGGTTCATGGTTCACATTCAATGAAAATGGTACTATGTTAACCGGATGGCAGACAGAAAAAGTTACAGACGGTGACAAAACTATCGAGAAACGTTATTATTATGATGAAAACGGGGCAAGTCAAGTTGGTTGGGTCCTCATTAACGGTAAGTGGTACTATTTCAATGAAGATGGGGCTATTACCAATTCTTCTGTAAATGAGAATAAAGTAATTGGCGGCGTAAAATATGAATTTGATAATACCGGTGCTATGATTGTTGGCTGGCATTCCGTGGATTCAACTGACAACGATGGTAACAAGAACACGAACTGGTATTACTATGACACAAATGGTGCACAGCATAATGGTTGGTTGTTGGATGCAAACAACAACTGGTATTATTTGGGTGAAGATGGTGTGCTTACTACCAATACTTCCGCACCTGAACAAAAGATAATTAATGGTATTAAATATGAATTTGATAAAAATGGTGTGATGGTTGTTGGTTGGCATTCCGTAAAGTCAACGGATGCAGACGGTAATGCAGTTACAAACTGGTATTACTATGACGTTAGTGGTGCGCAACACAACGGTTGGCTGTTAGATACAGACAAGAAATGGTATTATCTTGATGCAAATGGAAGAGTTAGCAACTCCTCAGATACCAAACGCAAGGAGATTAATGGTGCTAGATATGAATTTGATCAATATGGAGCGATGATTGTTGGTTGGCATTCCGTAAAATCGACAGACGAAAATGGTAAAGAAGTTACAAATTGGTATTACTATGATGCAAATGGCGCACAACAGCGCGAAAACTGGTTTTTAGATCAGGATAAAAATTGGTATTATTTCTATGCTGATGGTAAAATGTGCTCCAACGAAGTCGGGACGATCAACGGTAAACGCTATAGATTCACAGCATCTGGTGCTATGGTAACGGGTTGGTATGCAGCCGGGAAAGACTGGTACTATTATGATGCCAGTGGCAGTGAATATAATGGTTGGCTGTTTGACAGAGGCAGTTGGTACTATCTCGATAACAATAATGCAGGAAAAATGATGGCCTATGGAATGTATTCTGTGAACGGTGTTAATTACGGTTTCAACCAATCTGGTGCTATGGTAACGGGCTGGTTAGAGGATAAGGAACATAACCGGTTTTATTTTGACAGTAATGGAATTGCTCACGACGGCTGGTTGTTAGAGAAGGGAACGTGGTACTATTTAGATAAAGGTTCTATGTTTGCTGGAAACGAATATTGGATTAACCGTTCTGCTTACAGATTTAATAAGTCTGGTGCTATGATTACTGGATGGTATGAAGAAACCGAACGCTATGAAGATTCAAATGGAAAGCCTCAGGATCGTGTAGTTAATGCATATTACTACGATTCAGATGGCGCACGGCACAGCGGATGGCTATCACTTAATGGTAAGAGGTATTATCTGAACCCCAACACTGGTAAACGCGAGTGGAAGGGTGCAATGGACACTGAAACCACGAAAGATGATGGTCTCCGTAACATTGATAAGTCTCTCTATTACTTTGATGAAAATGGTGTCATGCTGACTGGAGATGCTAATGGTTGGCGTAAAGTAAACACTGAAATTACAAATAAAGATGGAAAAAAAGAAACTATTACTACCACTTACCGCCATGAAACATCCGGTGCTGTGATGACAGGTTGGGTATCTTATAACAATAAAAAGTATTATTTTGATCTGTCTACTGGTGTTATGCACTATGACGACATTTTTGGTATTAGTGGAAAATCATATGCATTTCATAAAGATGGCTCCATGATTACAGAAGAGTTCTTTGCGAAAAAGATAGATGACAAAACAACCGTCCATTATTATTTCGGTAAGGACGGTATTATGTGCAAAGGATGGCAAACGATTAATGGTAAAAAATATTACTTTGGTTATGATGGTATTCGATATGAAAATCGTACAGAAACTATCAATGATAAGATTTACGAATTTGACAAAGATGGTGTAGCTAAAGAAGTTACTGGAAAATGATATCTAAAAAGAGATTGTCTCATTTAAAATGAGACAATCTCTTTTTACTCGTTCCCATCTTCAAGATACTCCCTAGCATCCTTAAAGAAGCTTGCAATAATCACTATCACAATAATTCCAATCGGGAATGCTGCAATAATCGCCACCGACTGTAGACTATTCATTGAATTCTCAGCAAAAATCAATGCAATCGGAAACAGAATAAACAACACTGCCCAGAATGTCCTGATCATTTTATCTGGTTCTTCATCCGTTTTCAGAAATTTATAAGAATAGGATGAAACCACCATCGTCAATGCATCAAAAGTCGTAGAATAGAATGCAATCATGGTAATCACCAAAATGACCATAACGAATTTTGCCCTCGGCAATGTATTTAAAATCTTTAAGATTACTTCCGAGATTTCCATACCGTCAGCAAGACTTCCCAACGCATCCACAGTACCATTCACCTGCTGTGCCATCCCATAATTTCCAAGAACAATGAAAGACATAAATGTTCCGGCAAGACCGCATCCATAGGCTCCAAGAACCATATTCCGAACCGTCCTTCCTTTACTGATGATTCCGATAAAAAACGGAGTCGCTACACACCATGCCATCCAGTAAGCCCAATAGAAGATACTCCAGTTCTGGACAAAGAAAGTTTCTCTCGCTGGATCCATCCAAGTTGCCATCCCTATAAAATTCTGTACCAGATTACCTATTGAAGAAACTCCTGTTTCAAGAATATATCGACACTCTCCTCCACAGAACAGAACGTATCCTAGCAAGATAAAAAAGAGATATGCGCAAATACCTGCAAGTCTGGATACACCTTTCATCCCAAACCATACGGTCAGCGTATAAACAAAAGCAATAGCCAACAACAGAAGAATCGTCATCGTAATCCCTGAAGGAATTCCGAATACATTTCCCAAAGCCTCAGCCAATAACGGGGTAGCCAATGAAAATGTGGTAGCTGTCCCTGCCAACAATGCAATCACAGCCAGGAGATCAATGACTCTCCCCAATACTCCATCCACCCTGCTACCTAATAATGGCCTGCATGCTTCTGAAAATTTCTGCTTCTCTCTACCCCTTACATGAATCATAAACCCAAACGCAACTGCCAGAACAATATAAAAACTCCATGCAATCGGTCCCCAATGGAACAGCGTATATGTAGGAGCCCATTTTTGCATACCACCTAAAGCCAGAATATGCGGATCATTTCCATACAGCGCCCACTCACATAGAGAATAGAACAAAATGTCTGCCGCCATCGTTGAAGTAAATATCATTGTCCCCCATTTAAATGTGCTATACTGTGGCTTTTCCTGGTTTCCCAGCCTTATTTCTCCATACTTCGAGAATGCCATAAAGAGCGAGCATACTACAGCCCCAACACCAAGGAATACATAATAGATTCCCATGTCATCTCCCAAAAAAAATCGTATGCTCGTCAAAACACTTTGCGATTGCTCAGGCATAGCCATAAACACAATACATAAAAATACAATCATAACTAAAGGTACAATCATTGTTGACAAATCTAACCGTTTTAATAATTTATTTTTTTCTTCCATTATCTTATCCCTCTATTTTTAATAATCCCGTTTCAAAGTGATAAATATAACAGTGTCTCCTACATCGGAAGGAGAACCCCGTCACCTTGCCCTGTTCTTTCACTGGTATAATTTCTTTGAACTCACTTTCTTTATATTCCAACATCTCACTTATATGCCGTAATATTTTGCTTCCGCTCTGGTCTTTATATATCTCATCAAATTCCCTCAACTCCTCAATACTATCGAATTCTTCGATGATTCCGTTCTCATATTTGCGGACATACAATTCCAATTCATAGATATGCTCCATATAAATTTCTTCCCAGAATTGATTCGCACAACCCGGATCCGAATACGCTTTTTCTAGATAAGGAATAAACTTTTCTGAGAATTCTGTAGTAAAATATGCATGCCCTTTCATAACCCAGGAATCCTTTCCGCCGATTACAACATCCTGTATCTTTCCTTTTTCATCCGTCCTCAGACACCATTCATCCGTATCTCCGTCCTCATAAACTGTAGCATAATAAGCAAGGCTGCTTTTTTCCACAAATACATTCTCCGTAAAATAATTGTCTCCGCTGCAGATAAATGTATCCCTCAGATAATTTTTTGCTGCAAATAATGTAGAATGATTATTCCTGACCTGATAAACTGGATTCTCAATAAGCGTAATTCCATATCGCTTACTCAAATAATCGAACTGCTTTTTCAAATACCCCGTAACCACTACTATCTCGCTAATCCCTGCATCCTTTAACTGTTCAATCTGTCGCTCAATCAACACCTCTCCCTTTACTCTAAGAAGAGCTTTTGGCATTTCAACAGATAGTGGTACAAACCTGGTAGACATTCCTGCCGCCATTATGATTGCATTTCTTTCACTCATGACCAATTCTCTCTTTCGCTATTGCATAATACTCCTTCGCAAATCTATACTGTCTTAACGAATATTCTCCAAATTCCACTCCACAAATTCTCTTATATTCACACCAGTTACTCCACACAAAACCACAAATTGCAATATAACAGTAAATTTTGGTCTTAACATCATAGTCAGGCTCTCCCTGAAAATAATGTACAATCAATTCATCAACTTTCTCTCGCCCATACATAGAATATACTGCAAACATGGCAATATCAACATGTACATCCTGCATACCTGCATATTCCCAGTCGATAAGATAAATTTTTTCATCCGTAATCAAAAAATTATCACATACCGCATCGATATGAGTTAGCGAAATCTGTTTTGGCTGTTCATCAATAAATTTTTTTAACTTATACATCTTTTCTTTTGTATAGGCATAATCACGATACATCGAAGGTACATTTCCCCGTAGTTTTTCATAATATTCTAACCTTTCATAAAGATCAAATGAATGATCTACATGAATATTCAAATCGTGAAACCTTTTCAGATAACACATGCATTTTGCAACGTCTTCAGGATTATTACTATCACAAATTCTGACATTTGAAATAAATTTGGTAATCTTGTAGCCGTTATCCGGCGAAATGTATACCACAGGATCCGTAATCTTTCTTCCTTCCAGACACTTATATACTAGCCATTCATTTTTCCGGTTAATCATCTTATCTGTGCCTTCTCCGGGTATTCTCATAATATACTGTTGTCCTCTGACTTCAAATCCAAACGACCGATTCGTCATCCCCTTCTTCAACGCCCTGATATTCTCTATCTCATCTAAAGGACACTTCAGAATGTCTGCTATAAATTGAAGTACATGCGATTTTAATTGATCAGAGCCGTCGTCTAATTCTCTTAACTGCTCATAAGTGTTAATCTCATATACATTTGTACTCTCAACCATCTTTGCCCCAACTGCCACTCCCTTTTCATTAAAAAGCGCTTGTTCCCAAAAAGCATGGTTATATTCTTTCCTTGAGGTATATTCCTTTATCGTTTTTCTGAGCACATAGGCATCTTCTGCAATAAGATATGAAATCCCTATCATGGCATTACCAGTCTCATCTTTTCTAATATTCACCAGTTCTTTTTTTCGGCTGACCCTGACCGTGCTTTCTTCTGACTCCTGCTCTGTCACCATATACCAAGAATACCATTCATGTTGGGAAAACGGATTATCCTTACACCAGATATCGCATGGAACAATATAAGTATTTCCAATTTTATCGGCAACACATCGTAGAGAATACAGATTATTCTTTGTAGAATACTCACGGTTAAACACCAGCTTTACATCATATTTATCAATCAAATATTCATACTGTTCTTTCATAAAGCCAACTACAATGTAAATCTCTTTCACATCTGCTTCATGTAATTGGCATATTACTCGCTCAATCAGCGGCTCTCCTTGCACTTCAAGAAGCCCCTTTGGCACTTCTACATTAATTGGGATCATACGCATCCCATACCCTGCTGCAAGTATTACTGCATTCTTTGGTTTCTTTTCTCCCAATTCTTTCCATGCATTTGCCGTCAGATGTATATCTTCATCTATATATTGATGACTCAGTAATACTTTTAAAGAACTATTTACCTTCCCCACAGAATAACCAGAGCGATTCGCAAGGTCTCTTTGATTTAAATACGGACTTTTTATAATAGCGTTCATAATATCATAATCCTGCTTGTTCATGTATATCATTCCTTTCTTTTTAGTGAACAAGTTAATTATATATCTATTACTATAAAAAGGCAATACCAATTGTAAAAAATCATATTTAAAGTTATAATAAAAATGAAATATTTATGAAGGGAGAAATAAAGAAGATGAAACAAAGAATAAATGTAATAAGATTTATAATTTTATTGCTGTTCTATGTTCAATTAGCAATGACTGCATATGCAGATGAAACTGAAGATGTAACTAAAACTGAGCCTGGGGCCGAACTCAATACTCAAGTCGATACTGAACCTGGACTTAAAGAACAATCCAATACGGAGTCTAATCTCGAAGCTTCTACCAAGGTGAAAGAATCAATTAATCCTAAAACTGGTATCGGAGATTCAACTGAAATTGAAACCAAACCAGAAGATCCTGCTGATCTTGAAACGACAGTTGAAAATGAAACTCATTATGGATGGTATCTGGAAGGTAAAGATTGGTACTACTATTCACCCGAATCTGGATTAAAACTGACTGGCTGGCAATTAATAGATGATGTCTGGTACTATCTGGATGCAGATAATCAGCAAAAGCCGGGTGTGATGCTTTCCAGTCAAAACAGAAAAATTAACAATTCTACATACTTTTTCTCTGACAGTGGCGCTATGCAGACTGGATGGGTTCAATCTCCCGAAGGATGGTATTTTGCAGATTCCAGCGGTGCTATGCAGATTGGATGGCTATTACTGGACAATACATGGTATTATCTGGATACTAACAACCAGGCATATCCTGGTCTGATGGTTTACAACTGTAAAAAATCTATTAATGGGAATACTTACTTTTTTACCGATAGTGGTTCTATGCAGACTGGATGGGTTCAATCTCCCGAAGGATGGTATTTTACAGACTCCAACGGTGCCATAAAGACCGGTTGGATTTTGCAGGGTAGTACCTGGTACTATATGGACGCCGATAATCACTCGTATCCTGGTCTGATGGTTTACAACTGTAAAAAATCTATTAATGGGAATACTTACTTTTTTACCGATAATGGCGCTATGCAGACTGGATGGGTTCAATCTCCTGAAGGATGGTACTTTACAAATTCTGACGGTGCATTGAATACGGGATGGATACTTTTAGGCCGTACATGGTACTATCTGGATAGCAATAACCAGACATATCCTGGATTGATGGTTGCAAATTGTCAAAAACAAATTGGCGGACTCACTTATTATTTTAACAGTGACGGTTCCATGCGAACTGGTTGGCATAAAGACAATTCAGTATGGTACTATTACGATGATACATCTGGACAAATTGCAACAGGTTGGATACTCGTAGACGGATATTGGTACTATCTGGATAACTCAGGAAAAATGGTGACAGGTTGGAAGTTCGTAGACGGATATTGGTACTATCTTTCATCTTCTGGCGCAATGCTGACCGGCTCTCAGATGATCGACGGTACAAAATATTATCTTAATAAAGATTCCGGCGCCTGGGCAGAGATAGATCTTGCAAGAATTATCCGCAATGCAAAACTTCCGTTAGGAAGAACTCTATATGTGTGGGGCGGAGGCTGGAATATTGCAGACAATGCAGCAGGTGAAGCTGCGTTGCACGATGGTGTCTGGCCGGAGTGGGAAACATATTTTAATACAAATAGAAATGGATATTCTTACCGTCCTGGTCAGACCTCCTGGAAAAATGGTAACAGACAATGGCGTCTGAAGGGACTAGACTGCTCTGGCTATTTAGGATGGCTAATTTATAACTCTGTGAGTGGAGGCCGAAACAGTTCTGGTTATGTCGTAAACGCAACTTCATTTGCCTCTTCTCTAACAAACTATGGATTTGGAAATGCTGTATCATGCAGTCCATCCAGTTCATTCCAACCAGGAGACATTGTAAGCATCCCTAACGGTCATTGCTTTCTTGTATTAGGGCAATGTAGCGACAGTAGTGTACTTTTGCTTCATAGTACGCCTAACGGAGGCGTACAAGTCAGCGGAACCGTTACTGGTTCTGGGAATTCAGTAGCATCACGATTAGCTCAACAATATATGCAGCAATATTATCCTAACTGGTGGAGATCCTTTGGAAACGAAAACCGGCAAAAAGTAAATGCAAATTCATATCTAACCGGCACCAAATTTTCATGGCAGCCTAACGGTTCTGTCAGTGATTCTACCGGAATCCGTAACAAAACCGGAGAGCAAATTCTAGAATATTTAAAATAGTAATTAAAAAGAAGGGGATATTCTAAATAACCTATCCAGATTATCCCCTTCTTTAATATTTATTTTATGGATTTATATAAAAAAACCACGAATTGCTATTATCATAACGCTTATATGTTTCAATACTGCTCATCTTGGGAATAGCAAGACTATAAAGTCTGCTATTTTCATCGCTTAAAAATAAAGTTTCATTTTCGTTTAAACTAAAATTACATATATAGTCACCTAGCGCATTATGGTTTTTACTCCCATAAATGACTATTGACTCTCCAAAATCCAGTTTAATATCTGGCAATTGGTATTTCTTCAAATTTTTCTCATTGTCCGAAATAAAATAGTTTTTTAAATTAGCTGATTCCTTTCCCACATTACAAATGCGCAACCAATCTGTATGTCCTTTCGCTGACACTTCGCTTACAATTATTTCTGGAGAATCGTCCATGACAGCAACCGCCTGAACGTCAACAAATCCATCCAAAATCATCTCATCAGTAATAACTAATGAAGTATCGTATACCTCCTCTCCATTAACCAGCCAATATTGAAATGTAGAGCCTGGATAAGCCTCTTGATCTAGCCTCATAGCAACACCCCTATAATACTGATTATTATAATTATTATTAGCATATATACGCATATTATTCCACTTCACAGCTATTCCTTCTGACGTTTTTAATCTTAATTCATACTTATCATACAGTCCAAAATAATATTCTAATAAATTTCTAATTTCTTCTGGCCTCTTCTGAGCTGCCACCATCATCTGTTCTACATAAAATTCTGCATTATCCACAAATTCTTTATCATAATATTTACTTCTGACTGTTGCTATCTTCTCATTTTCTTCCCGAATAATCTTTATGACGTTTTCAGCAGAAAATACGTTTTTCAGCAAATCATCTATGTAGGTTACAAACTTATCTCGGTAATATGTTGAAGCCATAACATTACTAAAAGATGATTCCGAACCCCTGTAAATTCTTTCCATAAGAGATACAAATGTATCATCCTTCGAGCCATCAAAAAAATATTCCGAATACTCAGTACAATATGTCACATCTGTATCAAAAATCAAAAATCTATATCTGCCATCACTGTATTGATTGTCACGGTTATATCCTCCTGTATAACGCCACATTTCAAAATTATTATTTGGCCAATCAGTATTATTGCACAGTATATTGATTGCATAATACAAGAGATAATTGTCCATATCTACATGTTGTTCTAATATTTGCCTATTCATAACATCATTCAAATCCATATTAAAGTAATCCGCAATCGCAGCACTGACAAATACGCCTCCTTCATTCCCTTTATGCAACTCAATATTCTCCTTATTATCCAGACTAAATCGATTAGCCAAATAGGATCTTGAATAATTTTGCTGCATATCATATAGACCATAATATTTACCATTCAAATATACGATACAACGTTTCGATGCCGTACAACTATCTGACGCACTTAGTTGTGAAAGTCTGCTAACAACCGCAGAACGTATATTTCCATATTTCATATCCTGACTCCCTGATCTCAAGCGAATACTATTATATTCATTCACAAATGAAAACGAAGCGAATTGCAATTCTTCATTTGTTAAATTAAAGCAAAATTTATCAAAATTCTTATCATAGACTTTATCTGCACTCAATTTCAATGACTTAACATTGTACGCCGCTGAAGTTCCCCCCGATATACCTAAACCTATATTCTGTTCTACTGTCAACAGTCCATCGATATCAAACATTGCTACATGTGCGTCCCGTACCCATTCATCTCCTCTATTACTATAGTTTCCCCCAACAATCCCAATTCCATCAAAATTTTGCCTTCCTTCCTCATAAGTTTTTCCCCGCACCATAATCCCTGTCTTATAATTATACAAATTCTCTCTGTCACTCGTAATACTCACAATATCTATATCTAATTCGTTACTAACATCATCACACACCACAAATGTTTTTTCATATATCTCACTATACTCCCCCTCGTAATAAACAACCGCCTTCAACGGATATACCATAAGGTCTTTCTTCTTATCCAAATGTATAGACCCCGCATACCTCATGTCCTCAACAGTAGGATCGTCCCCGTCCAACGTATAAAAAATACTGGCAGCCGCCGGTACCTCCACATTTTTCGTCAGCGAAACTGTAACCGTTTCATCATAAAAACCACTTTCCTCACTAAATATAATCATATCACCTTCTACATGAGCCTGCACCGTCTCCATGGACTGATAATCTTCCCTATAATAATACCCAATGCAAATTGAAAAGGCCACGATAATCACAGCCAGATACACCATTGTATTCCTATGTTTCTTTGACATCATCTTCTTTATCTTGCTGTCCTCCAATTCTCTCGCTTATAATATATCTTGGACGTGCTTTAACTTCCAAATATATCTTTCCAATATATTCCCCAATAACTCCTATACTTACCAATTGCACCCCTCCAATAAAGCAAATAATACATACTGTACTGGCCCACCCAACTACTCCCCGTCCTATTAGGTGCATGATTATTGACCACAAAACTCCAATAAAACTTAACAAAGAAATAAATATTCCCATTTCCGTTATAAATCGAATAGGTTTTATACTCAAACTTGTTATTCCATCAAATGCTAGTGCAAGCATCTTTGATATCGGATAATGGCTTCTACCTGCAATTCTTTCGTGACGCTCATAATACACACTTGTACTTTTAAATCCAACTAAGGGAAACATCCCTCGCAAAAAAATATTAACTTCTTTAAAGTTTTCAAACTCCTTCAAAACTCTGCTAGAAACCAACCTATAATCCGCGTGATTATATATGACTTCTACTCCCATAGCATTTAATAATTTATAAAATCCTTCCGCTGTAAATTTCTTAAAAAAAGTATCTGTATCCCTTTTGTTCCTCACTCCATATACGATTTCGCATCCATTCAAGTACTCCTCTACCATTTGATTCATCGCATCTATATCATCTTGTCCATCACAATCTATGGAAATTGTTATGTCTGCCCAATTCTTTGCCTCCATTAGTCCTGCCAAAACTGCATTTTGATGCCCTCGATTTTTGCTCTGAGAAATACCTAAGTAATATTTATTAGTATCTACCAAATTCTTAATAATCTTCCACGTACCATCACTACTTGCATCATTAACAAACAAAATTCTACTTTTTTCATCTACCAGCCCTTTATATATTAATTCTTCTATCTTCTTTAAAAACTGAAAACTTGTTATTGGTAATACTTCTTCTTCATTATAACATGGTATTACAATATATAGGATAGGCTTCTTCATCCTTTATTTCCCCTTTACTTTTTATCCTGTCATCCATATCCCTAATTCCATATAACGCTATAAGTATATACACCGGCACATATATATATAAATACCTAGCTCTAGCTTCAAACAAAAGTTCAAATACTGTTAAACCAATAATTGACAATATCATCACTAAGTATTCGTAATCTCTTTCTCGACTCTTATCACCTAACACAAATACAGACTCTAATCCATTAAACAAAATTACTAAAATCCATAAACACTGCTCTACTGAAGAAAAAAACCAAAAATATGAGCCATTATCATAAAATAATTCTTTCAATTTCCCTGATACAAATGTATTTATATCCTCTGGGACACTTGCATAAAAAGTACCTTCAGTTCCCCAAGCAAAAGTACCATCGTTATAATTAGTCAACATTTTTTTAGATAATAATTTGAGATAACCAGTCATGCCATAATTTTTCAATCTATCTTTTGAAATTTCTATATTTGTCTTAGTTCTTTCATTTTGATTTTTACAATCGGATGAAAGTTCAACATCTTCCCCACTCCAAACTCCTAATTGATTTGGATTTAATCCCATCATAAAGAAATGTGTCATTCCCATTTTCTTTTCACTATTAATTTCGAATCCTTCCCTCTCATACACACCATGCAAAGAAGATGCCAATATTACAATCAATATGCTACTAATACATATGGCAATAGCATCCATTTTCAATACTTTTATATCTTTTTTTCCAAATCTCTTGATTGCTTCAACTATTATAATTGCTATAACTACTATTATTACTTGTGGTTTAATGCAATACCCCAAATATCCCATAACAAATATCAAAACATATTTTAATGTATGTTGAATTTTATCATTCATATATATATTTATAATCAAAATGAGTACAAAAAGCACAAAGGAATCTGAATAACATATAACCATCCATGGAGACATTCCTATCAAAATTAGAGAAATCATGTATCCTATAAATGCATATTTTTCTTTAACCATTCTGCTGCCAATAGTAAATATAAGAAAACACGTTAATGAAGATATAGCACAATTACAGATAATAATTGACATTAATTCGTATCTATCGGCAAAAACCCCAGCCACACTATTCAATTTCAGAATAAGAGAGTATATATTAATCATTAATAGATTATTTGGATACTTCGCAAAATAATCATGGAATATTGTTAAATCACTATTCCCTGCCAAACTTTGAGCTGCTGGAACAATATAAGATCCTGAATCCCATCCTGTTACAAAAAATATATTATAGCATATATATATTTGGATCCCCCAAAATATGATAGTACATATATTTACAATTTTTCTATATTTCAAATTGGAAATTAAAATATACCTCTTTCTCAATTTGATACGATATAGTAGTATAAGACCTATGAAAAATACTAAAATACAAATATTAGAAATTATAAATTCTTTTTTACATGCATATTTCACAAAATTTTCACAAAAAATCAACAAAAAAATAATCCACGCAAACAGTATAACCGATACAATTTGTATACTTTTTTCTAATACATTTTTTAACTTTTCCATAGAATTATAGCCTTTCACCATTCACTTTTCTACATTGAAATATACACTCATTCTATCTAAATCATTAAAATATTTTATCCTACGTTCTCCCCTGTCTCCACTACCCAGTTGACCGCCTTGATACCATCCACGGCAAAAATCTCATCCAAATCATCCAGCTTCAACTGCTCCCGTACCCTCAACTCAAAAATCATCTCCTGATGGTTCTCATCCTTATTTGTCGAGCGCAGCTTAATATGAGAACTTACCTCCCGCATCTCTCTCATCAATCCGGCAACATCAATCTGTTCTTCTCCGCCTCGTATAATCATCAGATATTTATTCCTTCCTCCAGGAATAAAACTGACGCCTGCAATTACGATACCAATAAAAAGCGTTGTCACCAAAGCCAGTTTAAAATTCTGAGAACCAACACTCAGGCCCTCTGCTATCGACCAGAAAATAAATACCGTATCCCGGCTGTCCTTGACCGCCGTACGGAAACGCACGATAGACAGAGCGCCCACCATACCCAAGGAAATCACAATATTACTGCTAATCATCAGCATGATAACCACACAAATCAACAAGATAACCACAAGCGAAGCATTGAATCTGGCATTATACGCCACACCCCTGTACGTAAAAAAATACGTCAGATAAATAAACGCGCCGATTACCAGCCCGCCAAGCATAATAATAATTGTAGTTTTTATACCCAGATTTGCACTGTTCGTATAAAAATAATTAAAAATCTCATCTTTCCCCATAACAATCCCTTTTCTTCTTACGTTCCTTAAAATTCAAAATCACAAAAAACTTTTCTTCCCATGCAATATTTACTTACTGAACACTGTAATAAATGATACTGCCTTAATATATCTGAGATAAACCTTACCAGTTTATGATTATATTTCACCTCCAAAACAGCTTCTTCCCGCAAAAGTACCGTATATAACGGCTTCTCACTGAATAAGTCCAGATTACTTTCGGAGCTTCTCACATTCATATCTATGGTAATCCGCGTGTCATACGCCGGATAGGTATAGGCAATCCTATCGTATTCAACCATCACCACAGGCCGGTAGCCTCCCATCACCATTGTTGTGTAAATTAATACGGCATCCTGGGCTTCGTCAAAATATTTCGTCAATACACCATAGTTGAGCTTCGTCAATTCCTGTGCATCTTCTCTGGATATCCATAGGCTGACCTTATGCTGCAGGTCGCCGTCCTTTGCCTTCATCTCAAGTTTACACTTCTCCGAGGCCGTCGAATAAATCCTAAGCCGTATCTTCTTGCGCTTTTCCACTCCTGCCAGCTTCGTCTTATAATCTATATTATTGATTGAATCAAAATAGAGGCTTCTTACCATATATCCCCAAGTCTCTGAGTGCCCGTCACGCGCCAGTATTTCATCAAGTTTTCCCCTGATTGATAATGCATTCCGAAACGGCAGGATGTATTTCTTTTCATTCCGGAAAACTGACAAAGCTATATCTGCCATATTTATCGTCCCTCGTATCTTACCATGAATTTCCTGTTAAACGTATCCATTATACTATAAGCCTTCCATAATGTCTAACTCCGAATACAGAAAAATATCATTTGTTGATAAATTTCCTTATCTGCTAGACGAACACATGCTTTATTCCTCTACCATCGCATAAACTCATTCTGATTTTTCCAAAATCACCTTCCTGGTAACGAAATTATAGACCATTACCACTCCTGTCACCCCAATCTTGGACAACATATAATGCACATGCAGCTTGTCCACGCACACCCACATCAACGCCTGGTTAATCCCAAGCCCAATCATGCTGAGAATGATAAAAATCAGGAATTCAACAATCTTATTATTCCCCTTCCCTGTATCAAACACGAATTTAAGGCTTAAGATATAATTTACAATCACCGACACGGAAAATGAGATTCCAGAGGATAATAGATAACTAATCCCACAGGCTTCTGTGAGAAGTATCATCAACCCATAGTCAATCCCAAAGCAAAGAAAACCCACTACTCCAAACTTCATGATCTGTTCTATCAGCTTTTTCATTTTTTCTCAAACAGCCTCTCCGGATAGATTCCCTTCTCTATTAAAGCCTGAATCGCCTCTACAACCGCCGCCTTGTCCTCCTGGTAGGTAACTCCAAACCACTGGTCATGTGACCGTAAAACCTTAACCTTTGCTTTTCCTTCCTTCAGAAGCTGTCCGATGATACCAGGCAGCAGATACTCCGCCTTGGCGTCCTCCTTGTTCACATTCCTTAAAAAATCTGCGAATCCGTTTTCCAAAATATCAAAAAACTCTGGCTGCAATCCCCACATATTCATAGAAACCGGTGAATCCAGCTCTAACCGAATCTCCCTGCCGTTCTTTACCGCCACAGCATATCCATCCTTGCCACCAATCTCATAAGTTTCTTCGATTTCCCGCAGCATCTGACTATCATCTACCTTGCATACACCCCTGGTCACAGTTCCGTTCTGGCTCAAGGTATTCCCAAGACGGAAGCCTACCATACTGATATCTGTGCTCTCATGGGGCTTCACCAGCTCGGCATAGGCTTCTTTGTACGCTTCCTTCCCGTAATAATCGTCTGCATTAATCACCAGGAACGGCTCGTGGACTACATCCTTACAGCATAGAATCGCCTGCCCTGTCCCCCAGGGCTTGGTCCTTCCTTCTAATTTATCCTTAAATTCCTCCGGAATATCCTCCAACTCCTGGTAAGCGTATCCCACCTCCACAACCTTCTCAATCCGGTTCCCGATAATCTCTTTGAAATCCTTCTCAAGATTCTTCCTGATTACGAAAACTACCTTGTTGAAGCCTGCCTCCATCGCGTCATAGATTGAGTAATCCATGATAATCTCACCGCCAGGCCCCACAGGCGCCAACTGCTTGATTCCCTGGCCAAACCTGCTGCCAATTCCTGCCGCCATGATAACTAATGTAACTTTCTTCATATCCATTCTCCATTTTATCCATATTTTTCTTAAATTTTAAGATGAGCCGCCATAACCCGCAAGGGGTTCATGACATATATTAGCATATTTTTTAATTATACTATACCCAGGGAGGTTTGTCTAACATTAGAGCGCACTCTTTTCCAAAAAAATACAAGAGCAACAAATTATAGAATTAATTGAGATTAATCCCATAATTTGTTGCTCTTGTATAAGGAAGCATCGATACATCAATTGACTTTCCTCTTGACAGAGAAAACCTCTCTTTTAGCTTCAAGTTCCCCTAAGCCATAGCCGAAACCAGCTTTTCTTGAGTAGTATTCGACAGTTTCTGTCGGTAATTTCATTAATTTCTTTTTACTTCCTTTGTCAAATGCATCGATAACTCTCTTTTTACAGATCACACTTCTTCCTCCTTTAAGCAACCTTCGTAATGTTAGTTTTTGTTTCCATTATAGCATTTTTCTCATAAAATGCAAGTTATTTCTCATACTAGAATATGCGATGAGATTCTATTTCATTCGCCACTATGGGCAGTTCCGGATATAGCCAGCTGACATTTATTCCATTAGCCATTAATTCGCCTGCAACTTTTTGGGGATTGCTCACAATAATCTTGTGAAGGCACTCTCTTGCATCGGGATTATATTCCATTGCGTCCAAATTAACCCCCAAATACTTAAAGCGCTCATCATCTTCCCTTTCGTAAAATGGAAAAATCGTGAAAACACCTTTCTGCGCTTTTATCCTTTCTGAATGATATGGATGTACCACGGCTAACGGAGGCAGCCTGGTTTCTTTCATGATCATTCCATCAGAATAGATCCTTGCAAGCATATAGTAATAGGGATTAATGACGTTTCCCTTCTCCAACAATTTCCCGATTCTTGTGCCGTCCCTTAAAATCTCATCATTAATACTACTTAGATTCACAATATAGTCAAGGTGTCTTGTTCCTCTTGTCTCACAATATCTCTCAAAATTTCCATATTCTTTAGCTACTTTTTCTATCTCTTTTACATTGGCAGTATCTTTGAACTCTTCAAATATCTTTGAGCGCAAATTATTATCATCCTTTATACAGTCAAATATCTTTTTGTTCAATTTCCCTGGTTCCAGAACCCACACGCACGGAACCGTATTCACCCGCGTATCATCTTTATACTTTAAATTGTCAAAAAACGGCTCCAAAGCAAACATCAGGGAATGTATTGCAGATTCCGACCAATCCAAAGCCCTTGTCTTAACACCATGATGCTGCATAACTTCCAACCACTCTATTCTTGATGAAGGCTCTTTTGCAAAAAAATGAAAATTCTTTGCATTATAGTGCTGTGTCCTGGCATCCTCTGCATAATGCATCAAGGAGTAGTCGCAATTCTTCACCCTCTTGACTTCAAGACCACTTCTATACATAGTTGGAAGCAAAGAATGGTTTACATGGGACTGCCCGCGAAACCAAAGTACATTGGGACTGTCTATATTTTCTCCAGTTTCGTTCAGAGCTATTCCAGAAACTATATCCATATATTTGCCAAGACTGTCTATTACTTTACTTTCCACCTTTATATTCCTTTCTTTCCCATGCATTCCGCCGTTTATTTTCATAATACATACTAAGCAGAAATTCAATAATTTCCTTATTTACTTCTGCCTTGTAGCCATTCTCAAACTTCTTCCAAGGTTCATTTATTATACTTGCAATCTGTTTAAGTTTTTCTTCCAAAAACTCTATTTTCTTCTCTTTCTCGCCTTCCTGAAACCTTTTCAAAAATTCTCTGCCCCGTATATAGTCATCTTTTAAAATATTTTCATTGCTATCGGCTTTTTCTGCGTCTCCATATAATTTAACTAAAACAGACTCCCCGATTATAACCATATTATAGATTATATTCAACATTGTGACGGCATGATTCAAATTTTTTATACATTCATTATCTTTTTCCTTAAATTTATCTTGAGCATAGTGCAAACATTCATTTACTTGGGTGGAAAACTGATTGGTTAAAACTCCTGATCGGTCTCTTGACCATTTCATAATCGGACAAGTCCAACATTCCATATTATAATATTCCAATAATCTATTCATATAATCCCGTATCTTACAAAAAATGTCTGTACATAGTAATTGATAAGATTCAAAAAACTCATCAAACTTGCCAACATCTATCTCACACCATAAAACCGCAATCACACGTATGCATCTTTGTAAATCCGCTGCGGATATTTGTCCTTCAATATTGACCTCACTTGCAATTAGGTTGATATAACCAACCGCAGTTAATGACATCATACTACACATAAACATATCCGCAGTTTCTTCCCTGTATAACTCTATATCCGTTCGTATTTTGTCTAATGCCTCAGGCTTTCTGTTATTTATATTTTCATTTAAAATTTTAATAAAGATTTTTTCATTACCGTGTGTAATATAATCTATACCAAAATGTCTGCCAACTTCATTCAAAAACTGTTTTTTGAATATGTTCTCCGAAAGTTCCTCCATTCCTTCCTTACAATTGTTTTTCCATTTTTCACATATATTCTTGTATACTGATTTTGCATATTTTTCTTGTATCTTATTATATGCAATCTGTCTATATTGCCCTCCCTCCTGTTTTGTAAGGAATTGCCAGATCTCTATCGCAGCTTTCTGCATATCTATTACTGCATCTTTATTTTCATCCTGACTCTCATCAGGATAAATATCATCTGTTAATATATCCCAAATTCCATATTGCTTTTCTTCTAATATCTTACGCCAATCTTCCAGCCACTCCAAGTACATATCTTTTGGCAAAAGTTCTGCAACGCCTTCTATATAAAGCCAAATAATACCATCCTTAAGTTGTTCATTACATAATTGCCATTCTTCTACAGAAATTTCATCTCCCGAAAGACCTTCCAGGCTCTTTTCAATCTTTTTCAACTGCTCTTTAATTACTTGTCCATCAACTTGAACGTATTGAAGAATCCGTCTTACAAACTGATTCACATGTACAGGGATATCTACCGAATCATCCCATCTTTCAAGGAACATTTCCATACTGTTCCAAATACATTCCTCATAATAAACCAAAGGCACATCCCAATTGGAATTTATAAAATCAATCCCTTCTGATCCTTTATCTAGTTTACGTACCTCACTCAACCACTCTCCCAAAAATTCTTCCAGTAATGCATCGCGTAAAAGGACTGTCAAATCTATTCTTACTTCGGTATTACTTTTTATTTCTTCAAATTTATTGATAATACCATCTGAAATAATTTCAAAAAAATCTTGCAATGTATATCTTAATATCGTCCTATTTCTGACTTCACGTTTCTCATAGCGAAACTGATGAGCAATTTCATGCAAAAGCGAAGTCATAATAACCGGTACATTTCCCATCTCCTTCACCGTAGGGCAAGTAATAATCATTAAATACTTTCTGGCCTGCTTCAAGTCCTTCTGATATCCGTATATATTCCACTCAGGAAACATTACCTCTACAGTAACCTTATCTTTTCCCAGATTAGGAACCACGATTGGAATATACTCTTTTTCCGTCAGTCCAAGATGTTCTTGTACAGTAATCTTACAATTCATATAATTTCTAATAAATATATATGCATATTCACTAAGCGCAATTAATACTTTTTCCATACTTGTATTAGACTCAATATTATAATTGGGAGTCTGTAAAGACTGCAGATTATTATTCCTGATATATCGGGAATACGCATCTAAAGCCCCTACTGATTCCCTCAGATATTCTTCTACTAAGCCTAATATATCCGATTCAGAATCTTCCTCATAATCCATATATTCTATATAACAAATCACAGAATTTAACACAATTTTCGTCAATTCCAAAAGTACCGATACGCTAATCCGAGTATCTGATAATTGGTTAATTGTCTGGCATAAATGGATAATCTTATGGAGTAATTCCATATAGTGAATCAGTTTTTTTCGGTTTGTACAAAGTGCATATATCCTCCCAAAAGCATTGTCATATAATTCCTCCATATATTGATAATCTTGAATATTGCAATCTGCTACAAAATCTTGCTTTTCTACCATAGGCAATTTACTTTTGTCATTCTCATTAACATGTATTTTTCTGTGTTCCAAAAGATATCTCTCATTAACATAAGAAAGATACCCATACTTCATTAAATATATTAAATATTTCACCTTATCAGCGTCTTTGTAATCAATATCTTTGCATTCAAGCTTATGAATGTCGGCATTCAAATTAATGCTCTTATATTGAATAATATACGGAAAAACTTCTCTAAACTCCTTCTCTTTTAAATAAACTGTAAAATCATATCTTCCATTCAGACTATAAATCTTTATATCAGAATATCCTTTTTTGTTCTTCCAAAAATCATCAACTTTTTGCTTCTCACTCCAATATTTATTAGAATAACAACATCGAATTACAAACTGATTCCCTTCTGAAAAACTAAAATCTTCTTCATCTTCACCTGTATTGATGACATTGTGCGCCATAGTTAATAATGTATATGTTTTATATAATACAATCTTTTCCTGAACTGCATCCTCATTATTACATGTACAAACATAGCGTTTTCGCAACGCTGTCGAAATTTCATAGGATGCCTCTGGCAGCCGGCTTCTAATGACTATATCAAAATCTCCTGTTGATAAAAGCCTGTAGACTTTATAACAAATCGAATCCGAATATTTTTCCATAAAATCATTTAAAATTTCATGAATATCATTCTCTATGTCTGTATAAAATCCATAAGCAGATTCAGAATGTTCCGACTTAAGTCTGGCTACAATCTCCGGAGAAATATGTACCTGTATCATACTTAAAAATGGCTTATCTATCCCTGCTGCATCATCAAACGGATCTCCGTAAGATTTTCGATTTCCGTATTTGTCAATTGTCTGTCCATCGCAATACAATGTATAACTCTGTATTGCTATTTCATTTATATTCTGCTGTCCATTGTCGCCAATTCCCATGATAGAATCAAAGTCATCCCACAGTTCCTTTTTGACACTGTGAAGTACATCAAAATAGTCTGTCGATAAATATTGCTGCGACTCACTGATATCTTGTACCCCTCCATCGTTCGTTCTCCTGCAAAGCCGTATTAATCTAACCTCCGAATTCATTGTTATCCTCTCTCCCGCCAAACCTTTTATTCTTTTTGTCGATATTTTTTCCATCAATATAAAAAAGCGGCAAGAATCAAAGAGAGTCCCCTCTCTTTTATCCTTACCTTGATCAACCAATATCAGTTTAGCATAAAATACGACATTTTTCTACCTTTTTTTCTTAAATTACCACTCCTACCCTTTCCTCCTGCACCGAAGCCATACCCCCGCGCCAATCAGCGCCACAGCCCCCCAAGCCAGCACTCCCTTCTCCTTATAACTCCCAAGCATCATGGAAAAGGGATAAAACATCTTAAGCAGCTTCTGCCCGCTTCCCATAGCCGCAATATAATACACGATCGGCGCCATATACCCAATCACCAGATTATCACAAAGCCCGTAAAAGCAAAGCCCCAGACCACCCATGAACAGCATTTCCGCTAACGTCCCGAAGAAATACTTTATCACCGGAAACTCACACCCCTGGTACTTAAGCATCCCCACATACACCCCAAGCAATAACGCCAGAAGCAGCACATTCCCCAATATCCGCACCAGGTAAACCAAAGCCCCGTTCACATACTTCGTATACACCAGGTCCCGAATATCATGATCCTGTTCAGGCAGAAAAACCGGAGGCAGCAGCACAATCCCAATCAGCGCCGCATACATTTCCAACACCTTCGCCGTATCCTGCGCCCCAAGGTTCGCCACCCCTAAAAGAAGCGGCGAAGCCAGAAGCATCAAGACACTGATTAAGATGTGCAGCGGTATATTATACTTCAGATTTATTTTTTCGATTTGCAAATATCTTTCCACGAAGCTGTAACCTTCCTTTCCTTTTCTGCGTATAAACCAATGCCGTCAAAGCCACCAAAACCAACGCTATAACGGTATATAAAATTCGATTTGACAGAAGCTTTTCAAACCCGTCATGGTATCCCTGCCAATTCAGCGCCGAATTATGCCTGGGCACCAGATTCCAGCCATAGCTGCCTCCTCCCAGATCACCGATACCGCCAAATACAGCCATAAACCACCATGCGCCCTGTACCAGAACCGCTGCTGCTGTATCCGTCAACTCCGTAAAGAACATTCCCACAGCCGTTACCGCCATAATCGTAGGTACCTGCCAGCCGAGCACGTATTTGACAAACGCCAGCATATCCACGGCAATTCCTGCACTCTTTGCATATCCCAGGCATTTAGACAACGGAATCAACGACAGTACAAGCACAGGAAGGGTCAGCATCGCCACCATGGACAGATAGCGGCTTGCCATAATGGTAAATGACGAACATTTCCGCGTATAGATTAATTCCTGCATCATCGCCCGTCTGTCCCGCAATCCCCGCGTCACCGCCAGGAAAACAGGCAGTATCCCCAGAAAGATTACCATATAGTCAGAAAATAGTCTCGCGTACCCTCCGGTCAGCCGGTCATCTTCGATTAGATGGTCATATTCCTCAAGGGCCTCCTCATAGGTCATAGGTATCCGGGCGCTCTTATTCCGAGACTCTTTACTATAATCAGACCCTCCGCCTAAGATATCGTCTGCCTCATCCATAAGCTCGCCAAATCGCTCGTAAGTCAGCCCTTCTGCCGGTTCTGCCTCAAGCGGCTTCAGGTAAACCGGAGCCATACCCGACCCATCCGAACCCTCAGAATCTCCTTTGTCCATATTTTCAGACTCCTGGGCGGCATACCATTCCTCCATCACCTTTTCTGCCGCTTCCCTGTCAGCGATTCCCGTGGTTTCTTTCAGAATTTCGCCAATTCTCTGGTCATCCTCTTGATTCAATGTCACACTCTTATAAAAGCCAATAGGATAAGTAGTATAGCTCTCCCGAACATATTCTTCCATCAGATTCCCCAACGTACTTTTCATAATCAAATCCGGATCGTCGCTAGGCTTCGTACCATACTCCTCCTGCCCTGGCTCTGGTTTCGTTTTAATCGACATGTCGCCAAGCTGCGATGAAAAATCGAAAATCAGAACCAGAACAATGGCCCAATATATCAGACTCCTTACCGTCTGCTTGCACTCTTTTACAAATAACTGTCCTAACATCCACGGCCACCCCTCTCCATATGCATCAGATACATGTATGCATCCTCCACTCCGGCATCACAGAGCTTTGCCGATGCAAAGGGCTTCTCGTCCGCAAGGAAACGCGCCATCACATTATTTCCAAGGGTGAGCATACTGGTCACGATATAATCCTTTTTCAGAAGCTCAAGCTCTCTCTTGCTGATTTCCGCAGAGAATACCTTTCCCTCTGTCATTTGAAGCAGCTCTGTCACCGTCCCCTGGTAAATGACGCTTCCCTCATCCAGTACCGCGATATCCTCACAGGTGGCCTCAATATCGCCTACGATATGGGTGGACAGAATGACAATCCGGTCTTCTGCAATTTCACACAAAAGGTTACGGAAACGTACCCGTTCCTCAGGGTCTAAGCCTGCCGTGGGTTCATCCACAATCAGCACCTTCGGATTATGGAGAATTGCCTGCGCAATGCCGAGCCGCCGTTTCATTCCGCCGGATAGTGCCTTCACCTTCTTCCTTCGGTCATTCTGTAAATTCACCCGTTCCAAAAGTGCGGGAATCCTTTGCTTTCTTTCTGCCTTACTAAGTCCCGACAGCACTCCCAGATAATCCATAGCCTCATATATGGTCATGTTGGGGTACATGGAAAAATCCTGTGGGAGATACCCTACAATCTTCCTGACCTCCTGGGGATGCTGAGTGCTTCTTTTGCACACAGACACCTCTCCTTCTGATACAGGCAGAAGGGTTGCGATTACCTTCATCAGCGTGGTCTTTCCGGCGCCGTTTCTCCCCAGAAGCCCAAACATGCCTGTTTCTATCCTGAGGTTGATGTCTTTTAGCGCCTGTTTTTTTCCATAATATTGATTCAGATTCCTGATTTTAATTGTAGTGGACATACGCATCTTCCTTTCAAACTTGCTCTTTGTTATCTTAGGTATATCTTAAAGCGTAAATCCCTATATTTTCTCTACAAAAAATTAAGAATCACTAAGGATCTATTGAATTTTCTCCAAATATAGAGGCAAAAAACGATGCCGTCACCACCGCCCCTCCCCTGATACTGTTGGCGGCATTAAGCGTCCCTCCATGCTTCTTACAAAACTCCCTGCAGATATGCAGTCCAATCCCAAAATGCTCGTCCATCTCTGCGCTTTCATATTCCTTATGATAGGGCTCTAACGCCTTCTCCAACTGTTCGTTTGAAAATCCTACCCCATCGTCCCTGACAGTCAGCAGGAATTCCATCTTCTCCCCGTCATAATCAGACAGAACTTCAATCTCCTCTCTGGCATAGCGAATCGCATTTGAGAGCAGATTTTCCAGAACCTCCATGATAATATTGTCGTCCGCTTCTATGCGCAGCCCATCAACATTTCCTCCGAAGCCTCCTTCATAACTAATCTTCACATCCCCTACCTGGTTCAGTGCAAATACCACTTCTTTAATCTTCTTCTCAATACTGCGAAGCCCCACCCATTCCGGCGAAAACGGCACCTCGTCAATACTGCGAATCCCTTTCATGGTACGGCTGTAATCCTCCAGCCGCTTCAGATGGCTGGACATAAGCGCCAACGTATCCTCCATCTTCTCCTCGCTAATCTTCCCCTCTGGAATATAGCGGGCAAGGAAATCCGTATAGCCCCGAAGCACCGTAAGGGGAGTCCGCAGGTCATGGGCAAACGCGGCGTTTAACTCCTTTTGTCTCTCCACCAGCCGCCACATTTCTTCCTTGCCCCGCACCAGTTCAAGCCGCATATCCTCCACAGAGTCGCAGAGGCTCCCCAACTCATCCTCACTGTCATAATGCACATGAAAGTCAAGGTCATTTCCTCGAATCCGTTCTACGCTGTTCTCTAAAATTTTAAGGGGCAATGCCAGCCGTTTCCGGTAAAAGATACATATCGTTACGATCATCCCTGCAAATGCATAGAAATAGGGACACCACCTCCTCACAAATTGCAGAAACCGAAGCTTATCTGTAATATTTGTCCTTTTCTCAAATCTATAATCATATCCAAAGAAAGACTCCTTCCAGTAAATCATGTCCAAAAGGCCGCCCTCCTCATACTTTGCCCATTCCTCCGCCTCCATCTGCCAGCACAGAACCATCGTCAGATAAGAAAGCAGAAGCACGACTGCTGCCAGCGTCAGGATATATGCAATCATCGCCTTGCGAAAGGACAGATTCCGTATATATTTCGATAATCCTTCTATCTTTTCCTCTAACCAATCCATCGGTAGCCCACTCCCCAAACCGTCTCTATATACGTATGGTCCGTATACTTTCCAATCTTACTCCTTACCCTGCGGATATGCTCCATCACAATGCTGCTGTCAGCGCACCCGTCAAATCCACGGGCTTTCTCATACAACTGCTCCTTGCTGAACACCTGTCCTGCGTTTAGCGACAATATTTCCACCAGCCCATACTCCGTCTTAGTAAGTCCAAGGGGATGTTCGTCATAATACACGCACCGTTCTCCATAATGGACTGCCAGCCGGTCAAATATCTTCACAGCCCCGTCGGTTTTCTTACGTTCCTCTCTCCGAAGATGAGCCTCCACTCTGGCTCCCAGTTCATCTATGCTGAAGGGCTTCAGGATATAGTCGTCCCCGCCCAGCATGAGCCCGCGAATCCTATCTGACTCCTCAATCTTCGCCGTCAGGAACAGAATTGGACAGGAGATGTGGGCGCGGATACGCTCACATACCTCGAACCCGTCCAGCATGGGCATATTTACGTCCAGAAGTATCAGATCCGGCTGCCTGTTAAGCTGCCCTAAGACCTCCAGACCGTTCTTTGCCTCTATCACCTGGTAATCCTGGATTTCAAAATAGTCCTTCAGCAGTTGGATAATTCCCGGCTCATCGTCTGCGATTAATATTCGTTTCTTTTCATTCATAACCATAACCTCTCCCTATAGCCTGTAGGGATTCAATTTAAAATATATATGTAGATTGGTATGCCGTTCTAAAGAATGTAATCCATCTTTTATATACCTCCATGAAGATGGGAAGGAATCCGGAACTCCATTTGATACCTCGTCTTCTAAAAAATCAATAAATAACTCCTCTCTGCCAGAAAATACGGTGTAAAAAGCATCTGCATACTCTCCTTTTAATTCCTGACTGAGATTTTGCTCGTCATACAAAGCATGGTCCAGATTCGAGGACATGAAAAATCCTACATAGGGAATATTTTTAATATCTTTCAATCTCAACAGATAATCCATTAGCTTACTTTTTCTCTCGTTTCTTTCTAAAATTTTCTGCACATTTTTACAACAAATCTGTGTAGGAGTATACACCAACTGGGCTGTACCTCCTTTAACGACAGCAGTATCCGGTATAAACGTTCCATCTGTATCAAAAATGTGGACAATTTGCCAAATATGCTGTCGTAATAACTTTTTATCCTTCATATATTCCTCTACTTTATTGTATATTTTTTCAACCGCTTTTGCCCCCGTCATATTCTCATCACTTGTAATATCCCCATCCGTAAATTTAAAAACAATATCTTTGTTCCTATATATTTTCTGAAAAATCTTTTCCAGAGCCTTTTTGTCAGAATTACCTTCTACAATAAAAATAATAACTTTTTTAAATTCCCTTGATTTTTTAACCATCCGAATAATTCCCCTCTGCTTCAACGGTGCTTCCTTCTAATTTTTCTCTGAATTTGTCGGAAAAATGCAGCTTTATTTCTGGTTTCTTTAAATCACACGCCCTACGGAATGCGTACCCAATCGACTGTAAATCAGCCTCGTCATATAATTCTTCTTTCTGTCCCCCGATTGTAATTGTTCTGATATAGAAGTCTCTCGGATTATGATTCTTCTCTTTCCCTACCAGCCGTATATATCTGTTCTCAGGATTGGTTGTGGTGCAAATAATATTCTTAATATTTAACTTTTCAAAAGCACGCAAATTATGTGATGTAAATATTAGCTGCCCTTTTGCTTCTTCATTTAAAACACCTAAGATTTCCCCCAACAGATACTCAAAAATACCTGAATCTAATTCATCGACTACCAGACAAATTTCAGGATAATTATATAACGAAATAAGATAGCTCAAAAGAGATATAATTCTTTTAATCCCTTCTGATTCATACCTGGTCAAGAATTCCTTACCACCACGAACAGAATATACTTCTACTCGTATCTCTTTATTTCCTTCTTTGTCCGGTTCCTCACTGACAGGACGCAGTTCTATCCTCAAATCAGGAATAATGGCTTTCAGAGCAATATTAATCCCGCAAACTGCTTCTTTCAACTGCACATACAAACTTTCGGTGATTTTTCCCTGCCCTCCCATCACAAGAGGCAGACATCCTTGCATTACAAAGCTGTTATTTTCTGTATGCACATTTACCGGTAAGATGCTATTCCTGTTAATGTCTGCAAGTTGGTTTACCTTCACAACCTGAAAGTACAGACTTCCAAAATCCGCCAATCCCCACATCACATTGCGCAATACCGGGTCTCCATCTGCTAATTTATGCAGCATTAAGTGATTAAAAAAAACCGAAAGTTTCTTCTGCGCGCAATATACTGCCAGCTTCTGCAATCCTTTTGTTATGATATCATCCTTAAGCCCTTTAAAATTTTCCGAATGAAAAGAAACCGTTATATCATCCAAAATGGAACTGGTATCATAATAAGGATTGCGAAATTCCAAGTCTCTTTGAGATTTCCATGTCGCACCTCTCTGCCAGTATATTAATTTTTCTGAAATAAGATTAATCTTCTGTTCTATATTGTCTGCACACAGAGTCACCTCATACTGTGCCTTATATTGCTTCTGTTCATGTTCGATATAAAAAACAGTGACAATCTTCGTGCTGCATTGAGAAGACAGCAGCCCTTCATATGGCTGGTATGGAATCTCCTTCCCTGCAAGAATATATTTTAATATAGCTAACGCCTCGACTAATGCTGTTTTGCCTGAACCATTCTGTCCATATAAACCAACAATATCACTTTTTTCTATTTTTGCATTCTTCTCGACAGAGCTATAGTTCATATAACGAATCTCGCCATAATCAACATTTTTAAAATTTATTAATTCATTCTTAACAATGCGAACCAGATATTTTCCACTCATATTTCCACCTTTTTATAATCATACATTTTGTCCAGTTTATATAATTATATTCCAATTCGTACAAAATGTCTATTTCTAAAAAAATTATTAAAAAATATCCTTAACTTGACAATCCTTTTTATATTATTTAAAATTTACAACCATACTACATAGATTGGAGGAATCTCAAAAATGTTGACGAAATTTATTGTCTGCTTTATCGCCGGAATCGGCGCAGGGCTTGGAACCGGATTTGCAGGAATGAGCGCGGCAGCAGTCATCAGCCCCATGCTAATCACATTCCTTAACATGCCCGCCTATGAAGCCGTAGGAATCGCCCTGGCAAGCGACGTCCTTGCCAGCGCCGTCAGCGCCTATACCTATGGAAAGAATAAGAATCTGGATATCAGGAACGGAATCGTCATGATGATATCTGTGCTGTGCTTCACACTGTTCGGAAGCTGGATTGCAAGCCTTGTACCGAACCAGACCATGGGCAGCTTCTCGGTATTCATGACCTTCCTCCTTGGAATCAAGTTTATCGTAAAACCGGTCATGACCACCAAGGAATCCATGGCAGCCGTAGAGCCGCGCAAACGCTTTCTTCAGTCCGTCGTCTGCGGCGTGATGATTGGCTTTATCTGCGGATTTATCGGCGCGGGAGGCGGCATGATGATGCTCTTAATCCTCACAAGCATCCTTGGATACGAGTTAAAGACCGCCGTTGGAACCAGCGTGTTCATCATGGCCTTCACAGCATTTACAGGCGCGGCCAGCCATTTCGCCATAGGCGGGAGGCCGGACGTTCTCTGCCTTACCTTCTGTGTGCTGTCAACACTTTTGTGGGCCAGAATCGCCGCGCTGTTCGCCAACAAAGCAAGCGCAGTCACGCTGAACCGCGCTACCGGCGTTGTGCTTACAGTCTTAGGCGTCGCAATCATGGTAGTTGGTTAATAGGTATTCAAAGAACCGGAGGAGCCATGCAAAAAGAAAATCAGAACACCTTTCACTACTATATATTCAATAAGCCCTTTGGCTGTGTCACTGCCCGCAGGGACGAGCGTTTCCCGACGGTCATGGAGTATTTCAAAGAGCTTGGCAATGAAAGGCTCTCCCCTGTGGGGCGGCTTGATAGAGAGACAGAAGGCTTGCTCATCATTACCGACGACGGAAAATGGAATCAGCAGATGACCCACCCTGCTTATCAGAAGAAAAAAACCTATGAATTTACGGTATTGGGTGATTTGGACGAAGAAAAACTTAAGGCCCTCCAGACAGGAATTCTGTTAAAGGGCTCTGACATCCCCACTCTGCCCTGCCAGATTACCGTTACCGGAGTTTCCGTATTATCCGAGACTCTGAGCATACTTCATCCGCAGGTTCAGAAAGCAATCTGCCAAAACCGCCCCCGCCATCCGGTAACCATGGGAAGAATCACGATTACCGAAGGCAGGAAGCGGCAGATTCGCAGAATGATGAAGGCTGTCCATTGCTGTGTGGTTGCCTTGAAGCGCGTTTCCATTGACAATATTATTTTAGACGAACATTTGAAGCCTGGAGAGTGGAAGGAAATCCCTGCTTCGGAAGTATTCCTATCTTCCGTCTGTCGATGACTTTCTGAAGCTTTGCCTGAAAAACCCCATGCCGCAGAATATAATCAGCCCTGCCATCGACATCATTTTCCCTGCCTTCACGCCAGGCGCATGATATATAAGCCTTACCTCATGCCTACCGCCCTCAATCCAAAAGCCAAGAAAGGCGGTATTTACTTCCTCTGCCCTCACCCGTTCTCCATCCACCAGAATCTCAAAATTCTCGTCATATGGAATCGTGGTGACAACATACCCCTCTCTTTTAACGTCAATACTGCCTTCTATCCGATTTCCTTTTGTCCTTTCCCAATCAGGCTTAAAAACGGACTGATAAAGGCGCCCCTCCAACTCCTTTTTGCCTTCCCAAGTGGGCAGTCTCCCTATATATGCTTTGACCTCCCCAATCTCATACTTTCCTTTTCCAAAGACCATTTCCACTGTTTCCTGCCCGTCCTTTAGCAAAATCCCATAGGCAAATTCCGTATTGTCATTATAATAGAAATGGTTTCTTGCCGTCAGTTTATTCCGTATTCCCTCCACCCAGACTGCAACATCCTTCGTTGGCCTCTGGTTCTCAACACGAAAGCAAAGAAACAGGACTCTCTGTCCCTCCTCTGTCTCAGACAGATCAGGCAGATTTACCCTAACCTCCTGGTCTGTGCCGGAATCTATATCTAATGGCAAATCTATCTCAATCGGGTTGGCCTGTTCTTCTAAAACTTCTTTTGCCGCAGAGTCCCTTTGTGTAAAGTCCCCTGCTTCCTCCACCACGGCGTATTCCAGAAGCGCTAACTGACGATAAGGAAATTCCAAATCAAGAAAGGCTTCCCTTGAGATTACCCGATCCGTCCCATATACCACCGGAGATACCTGGGTATTTTCATACACCCTCCACTCGTCACCTTGCTTACCCTTCTCCTTTGCATCGGCCTGCCCTTCAAACTGGCAGGCTTCGTCCAGCGATGTAAACCCTACCGGCTCATAACCCTGAATATCCTCCTTCGACACCACGTACTTTACTCCCATAAACCGCTGATAAACAGGGTTATGTACCGCAGACTGCATCAGAAAATTCCGGAACGGTTCTTCTAACCGGAAGGTTTCCTCCCGAAACTCCCGGTATCCCCCATGATATGAAGATGAATAGAGAGAAGATATATATTGCCCCATAGTCCAGATTCGGTTCAGATTCGCCGCATTTTCATTATCATTTCCTAACTGCTCTGTCCGGTAGAAGCCCTCCTCTTTGGCTGTTACCGCCTCAATCTGTTTTCCTATATCTGAATCCGTAACTTCTTCATAGAATTTCCGGCCAACCGCCCTGTCCGCCTGGGTGTGGCAAGTATAACCAAACACAATCAGCATCAATATGGACGGGGCTAATAATAGCATAGCCCTTCTCCTTCCCAGACGAAACAAAAGAAAACAGATTAACATCAATATACTGTCAAACAAAAGCAGCTTCCAGTATTTCTTAATATCTCCCTGCTGCCGGTTGAGATAGAGCACTACTGCTGTCAATACATAGGGCAAGACCTCGCCCAATCTTCCAATCCCTTCTTTTTCCCTGCTCTCAAGCGCTTCCAGATAATATGCTAAGATGTAGCTCAGCAGAGGCAGGAACGGAATCATCACCTTATCCCGCACGTACAAGCCTCCATTTAGCAGATACGCAAACACCGGCACCGTCAGAACTACAATGCAGCTTAACGCCAGCATCCGTTCATAGCATTTCCGCCCAAACGCCAGGGAAACCAGGGCGGTCATGGCAAGGGTCGTCATGCCAATCCCGTAAGGGGAATAACAAAACCTGGTTATTGGCACCTTGGGTAAAAGCAGCTCTGCCACCCCAAAAGCCACGCCCTCCCCCTCCCGTCCCGCCAATGCAAATGCTGTCGGCACCAGCAAAACTCCACTCATCAGCACCGCCATAACAAAACAAAAAGAAAACTTTAACCCCTCTGTCAAAAACGATATCACAGTTATTTTCTCTCCCGCCTCATCACATACCATGAGATAACGGTGTATCCCATACAGCACTAACACCAACATTCCGCCGATACTAAAGTAAAAGCTGGTCATAATCATGAGAAAAATGCTGACTGTCAGCAGAGCGCTTTTCTGCTTTTCAAAGTATTGGTCCACTCCCCACAAGCCTGTCAGCAGAAAGGGCATATAATTTATAAACATAATCTGATTATAAGAATGGAAGATTACCGGACCGGACAGGAGGAACAAAACCGCCACGCCGACACAGATTTTCTCAGAAAAGCCCCTTTTTCCAAGCCATCGGTACATCAGAAGTACCGAAGCAGTCAGACCAAGCAGTTGAATCGCCATCATGTAATCCGACATTTTTACAAAGGGCAGCAGATACGAGGGCAAAATCAGGGGATTATAAAGCCCATAATAGGAAAAATTGTAGATATTCTGCCCTCCTCCTATATTTGCCGCGAATTCCGGAAATAACTGCCCTGTATCATAGAACTGCTGCCGGAAATAATCCGGCAACACACTATGCTGGCTAATCCAGTCTACTTTTGCCCCAAACATTCCATAACGCAGGCAAAACAGGTAACAGAAGCCTAACGTCAGGCATGCCAGAAAGAGATAACAACTATACGGAAGCCGCCTCATGCCTGTCCCCCTCCTTCTCCTCACTGGAATCCTTTAATATAAAAATCGGTCTGTGCTTCGTCTCCAGATACGTCTTGGACAGATATTCCCCTACAATTCCTGTACAAAAGAGCTGGATTCCACTCACCATGAAGATAATGCACACCAGTGACGGCCAGCCGGACACCGGATCTCCCCAGATAAGCGTCCGCACAATGATAATAAGAATCATAAGGAAGGACAGCATACAGAAAACAACTCCCACTACCGACGCCAATGACAGCGGCGCAACCGAAAAGCCTGTGATTCCCTCCAAAGAATAGGTAAATAACTTCTTAACCGACCATTTCGTCTCTCCGGCACAGCGCCCTACATTCTGGAATTCCAGCCATTTGGTACGGAACCCCACCCACTCAAAGATTCCTTTAGAAAAACGGTTGTATTCACTCATTCCAAGAACAGCGTCCACCATCTTCCGTTTCATCAATCGGTAATCCCTCGCGCCGTTTACAATCTCCGTCTTGGAAATACTGTTGATAAACTTATAGAAGCTCTCCGACAGGAAGGAACGAAGCTTTGGCTCGCCCGTTCGGGTGGAACGCCTGGTTGCCACGCTGTCGTAGTCCTCCTCCTTGAGAATCCGGTACATTTCCGGCAGAAGCCCCGGCGGGTCCTGGAGATCCACATCCATGGTCGCCACATAATCGCCGCTGGTATTCTTAAGTCCCGCATAGATTGCCGCTTCTTTCCCAAAATTTCTGGAAAAGGACAGATACCGGCAGCGTCCGTCCCTTTCGTTCATTTCCTTTAATATCGTTAGGGTTCGGTCCGAAGATCCGTCGTCCACGAAGATTAATTCAAATTCCTCCTCTGACATTTCCTCCATAACTTTACACATGGCACGGTAATACACCGGAAGCGCTTCTTCTTCATTAAAACATGGAATTACAATACTTATTCTGCTCATCTTACCTACCTCCATCCTGCATTTCCGAAAATATTTTCTATATTTTTCCCTTCATGCACATACTTTACACGGCATCTCTTAAGAAATGGCAAAAATAAATCTTAAAATTTCTTAAGAACTTCTAAGGATTTCCCAAAAACTGTTATACTAAGGATAGGAACACAATTTAGTACAGAATAAACCAAAAGGAGTTCGCAACATGGAGACATCACGCATCTTAATCGTAGACGACAATCCTGAGATTCGGGAAATCATACATATTCTTTTGGAGGGGGAGGGCTTCGACATCCTGGAGGCCAGTGACGGCCAGCGCGCCTTAGACCTTACGGCAAAACTGGATTTCGACTTAATCATCCTTGATATTATGATGCCAGGGCTCAACGGATACCAGACCTGCATAGAAATCCGCAAGAACAGCAACGCGCCTATCCTCTTTTTAAGTGCGCGGACCAAAGACAGCGATAAGACCTTAGGCTTCTCAAGCGGCGGCGATGATTACCTTGCCAAACCATTTTCCTATAATGAACTCATCAGCCGTGCAAAGGCATTAATCCGCCGCTATCAAGTCTACCGCGGGAAAGACGCTAAAGCAGAAGGCGGGACGCCGGCTGCCGGCAAGGAAGCGGATACAGCAAAAGAGCCTCTCACCTTCCATCACCTTACGATAAACGAGTCAAAAGAGGAGGTGTCCTCCTGCGGTATTCCCCTTGTGCTGACAGACACGGAATATGCCATGCTGCTTCTCCTGGTAAAGCACCGCCGCCAGATTTTCTCCGCACAGCATCTCTATGAGTCTGTGTGGAACGAGCCTTACTATTATGGCGCCAACAATACGGTCATGGTCCACATCCGCAACCTGCGTCTCAAGATTGAGAAGGACCCGAAGAATCCGACGCTGATTAAAACCGTCTGGGGAAAGGGGTACCGCTGTGATTAGACGATTTAGAAACTTAAGGATCCGCACACAATCCGCAATCGTAATCCTATGCTCTATTATCCTTGCCTTCACCCACTTTGAACTGCTGTGGCTTAATAAGTGGAATATCTGCGAAACCGCCGAACGCCTCAAGCTTTTCTACACGCAGGTGAATGATAAGGAGTTTCGGGATACCCTTGCCAAAGAAGCCCTTAACTACAATATTCCGGAATCTGGGGACGATACCAAGGGCGTAGAAGCAATACAGCCCTTCTTTGACCTTGTGAACGAATACACAGGCATCTATATCTATGACCATGACGACGGAATGTTCCTCGCCGGCAGATATGCGCCTGCCATGGATACCCAGAGGTTTCTCCTTTTCTTCAACATCGGTTACCAGCTTACAGGCGGCGACGGAGAGTTTGTGCAGGATTTCCCTTTAGAATTCGCAAACGGAACCGCAGAAATCATGATCTATGACTACGAACGGACTTTGTTCATATATCCCTTTCTGTTCATCTGTCTGTTTCTGTCTATTGCTTTATTCCTGTGTATTCTCCTTTTCTTCCTCAACAGGAAGATGCAGCAGGTTCTGGCGCTGAATGATGAAATCCTCACCATGTCTTCAGGAGATTTAACACACAAGGTTCCTGATTTCGGAGGCTGCGAAATCGGAATTCTTGCCCGTGAGCTGGATCATCTGCGTGAATCCTTATCTGACAATATAAAGAAGGAGCAGGAAAGCCGCAAAGCCAATCAAGACCTGATTACAGCCCTCTCCCATGATCTTCGGACGCCTCTCACCATCCTGAACGGTTATCTGGAGGTGCTTAGGCTAAAGCGCAACCCTCAGACACAGGAGGAATATCTGGACCGCTGCCTGAAAAAAACAGAAGATATCAAAGAGCTGACGGATCGGATGTTCGAGTATGCACTGGTGGCTGAAGAAAACGAAACGCCTGAGATTGCCTGGCTTTCCACTGACCTTATTGGACAATGTCTGACAGAAAACTGTGACTTTATCCGGCTGGCGGGCTTCACTCCTTCTTTAAAGCTGCCCGATACCACCGGCGTGCTTAAGAGCGATAAAACCATGCTGAAGCGTATTTTTAATAACCTTTTTTCAAACATTCTGAAATATGGGGATAAAAAGCATGAGATTGCGGTATCCGGCCAGATTCAGGATACGGATTTCATCGTTTCCGTTACGAATCTGATTAAGAACGAAGCTACTCATATAGACAGCAATAATATCGGCTTGAAAAATGTAGAAAGGATGATACGGATATTAGATGGGGAAATGGATGTAAGACAGGAAAAAGAACGGTTCGAGGTTGAACTTCGGTTTCCATTGCAATAAACTGTGTCACATATATAGATTCGTTTAATAGTCCAGGCTTATGGGCTATTAAACGTCTGAGAATTCTTCCCAGACTGCCTCCCTGTGCTTCTTAAGCTTTGGGACGTCCTGCACCAGGCCAAAACAGTCAGTATCATAGTAAGGCTTTATAATTATCATATCTTCCACATCAGAGAACTTTAATTCATTCTTATAATACTGTACCAGCTTTCTAACCTCATCATCATCTGTCTGGTCAGCAGCAAACAAATATATGTATTTACATCCTACTTTTTCCGTTATCTCACAGAGCAAGGGAACTATGATCTCCCAAAAAATACCAAAACCTAACGAAATGCCTATACACTCATTCTTTTTATACAAACTATTTTTACAAAAATGCTGTATCTCTATTGCAGAGTAACATTCTTCTACCTTCAATGTATACCCTCCGTCTTGAAGCTGCTTTTCTTCTACCTTTAATTCAAGACGATTATAAGCAATCTCGATCAACTGTTTCATCTCTTTTTCATCGCATAATCCGGACTCATAATATTCTGCTAATAATTCATAATCCCCTTTCTGCATGGCAGCAATCAATAAGTCAACGAATTCTTTCTTTTCTTCATCCAGCTCATCATATTGATATTTCTTATACAGAAGTCCGCACTTAAGCGAAAAAAATAAGGCAATGGAATCATTATCGTCCTTCACCAGGTACACTCTGGTTTCTCCTTCTAAATCTGCTTCCCATGCCTTATCTTTTAAATATGTTTCTAAATTTTTTCCTTCATCTGTTGCTTTAAAATCTCTTAAAAGCCGTAAATTATCTTCCCTGACAGTTATTCGTTCCGAATGAAACTTTTTAAAAAAGTCTCTCTTTTTAATACCATCCACTTTCTTCCCTCCTTCCATGATTATTCATACCACTTTCGTTCAGCCAACTCCTTGACCGCGTCTACCTTCATGGCGCTAAGCTCTAATTCCACATTCCCATTATCAGATGCATCCAGTCCCTTTCGTGCGCGCTTCCACGATAACTCACGGTGAGACAAACTGCTAAGCTTCCATGCCGAAAATGAACCATATCTCTTAAGCACTTGCTCGGCAAGCTGTCTGGTATCCTCCGACACCTCATCCGAAACATCCGAAAATAAGTTCCCTGTCTGGTACTCGCGCCTTACAGAATACAGAACCGGCCCATATCTCCATCCCAGAAACGGTTCCTTAAACAGAACTTCTTTCTTATACATTAAAGACTCTCTCTGTACAAAATACATCAGCTTATGCAGCCTCATCTGGTCCATTGGCTTGCCAAAATGTTCAAAATAAGAATTGTAAAGATATTTTGCTACACTTAATGTATTCTCCATAAACCTCCCTCCTCTCACTACATCTCCGATACTTTTATTCTATACTATCCTAATTCTGCTTGTTTGTCAACCCCATTTTCGAATATATGTTCTTTTTTACTTAGCAGACCCTTCTCTCACCCCATGCCATGAAAAATTTAATTTTTATATTGATTTTTCTTCAAAAATCTGTTTATCTATTACTATACCCAAGGGCACACCGTAATTCATACCCTTCGGGCAGGCGGACTTCGTCCGTTAAGGTATACTACTAACAACACTATGACAAAGAGAGGAATACTACATGAAACCAATCAAAGAAGGAAAAGTACGCGAAATCTACGACAACGGCGACAGTCTGATTATGGTCGCCACAGACCGTATCAGTTGTTTTGATGTGATTCTGAAAAATGATGTTACGAAGAAAGGAACCGTTCTGACTCAGATGTCACGCTTCTGGTTTGACATGACCAAGGACATCCTCCCGAACCATATGCTTTCCACAGACGTAAAAGACATGCCGGAGTTCTTCCAAACCCCTCGGTTTGACGGGAACAGCATGATGTGTAAGAAGCTAAATATGCTTCCCATCGAATGCATTGTCCGCGGCTATATTACGGGAAGCGGCTGGGCAAGCTACCAGAAGGACGGTACGGTATGCGGCATCCGCCTGCCGGAAGGCTTGAAGGAGTCCGATAAGCTGCTAGAGCCAATCTACACGCCGTCCACGAAAGCGGAAATCGGCGACCACGACGAGAACATTTCCTATGAGCAGAGCGTTGCCCATCTGGAAAAATACTTCCCAGGAAAAGGTGAAGAATATGCTGCAAAGCTTCGTGACTGCACCCTTGCCCTCTATAAGAAATGCGCGGATTACGCCCTGACCCGCGGTATCATCATTGCAGACACCAAGTTTGAGTTCGGTCTGGACGAAAACGGCGAGCTTGTCATCGGCGACGAGATGCTGACGCCGGACAGCTCACGCTTCTGGCCCGCAGATGTGTATGAGCCTGGCCATGGGCAGCCTTCCTTTGACAAACAGTTCGCCCGCGACTGGCTGAAGGCGAATCCGGACAACGACTGGACTCTGCCGGAGGATATTGTTAAAAAGACCATTGACAAGTATCTTCAGGGGTATGAGATGCTGACCGGAGAAAAATTATAGACTTGAAAATGATATCAAAGAATACAGGCAGGCGCCCTCTGTGTGAATTTTCCAGAGGGCTGCCTGCCTGCTTTTTAACAAGATTAATTAGAAGCTTTTCCTAATGTTACCTCTACCTCCTTATTCTGGTATTCCCCGTCGCTTCCTGGAATTGCAATCGTTACCGTAACCGTTTCCCCTGCCTTGTAATACTCAAGCTGTTCCAGAAGCGTATTTGTATTGTTAATCGTCGTTCCATTCAAAGCCGTGATAACAGAGCCTTTTGTGATTCCTGCACGCTCGGCTCCGCCTCCCCTTACCACATCCGTGATATACACACCAACCGGCATGTGGTACATCTGGGATGTCTCCTGGGTAACATCCACTGGCTCTGCAATACCAAGGTAGCCTCTTTCTCCGTCTGCAACCTTAGTCCTGGTCTCTCGGTTCATCAGCCCTTCAATGGTTTCTCTCGCCTCTGAAACCGGAATGGCATAGCCAATACCCTCTACCGCTTCATACGCAGCCTTGGCCGTATTAATACCAATCACTTCACCCTTAGCGTTCAACAACGCGCCGCCGCTGTTTCCTGGATTGATGGCTGCATCCGTCTGAATCAGGTTGCTGTCAAATCCCTCAATCCGTCTTTCCGTCGCGGAAATGATACCTCTGGTGACGGACTGTCCGTAACCGAGCGCATTTCCTATTGCAATGGCCTCCTCGCCTACCTGAAGCTCGTCAGAGTCGCCCAGAGTCGCAACGGCAATCTTATCTCTCGTACTGTCTTTTATCTTGCTTAAGTCTACCGCCACAACCGCCAGGTCACGGCTGGCGTCCGTCCCTTTGATATTGGCCTCAACGCTTTCCTCGTCAATAAAGGAAACGGTCAGTGTATCGCTGCCCTCCACCACATGGTTGTTGGTCACAATCAGAAGTTCAGAAGCATTCTGGCCGATAATAATACCTGAGCCTGCGCTCTGGCTCTCTCTCTCCTGGATTCCACCAAAGAAGCTCTGTACCTGCTGGACGCTCATGTTCGTAATTGAGACTACGGACGGCATAGCATTCTGTGCGATATCCGCCACATCCGACTTAGCCGTGCCTCCGGAGGCGGTGGTAAGCTTCGCGCTTCCGATGCTCTCAGTATTCTCTGTTGTACTCTCCTTCACAGTCTTATTATTTAAAAATTTTCCTGCCACAATATTGCTTGTCTGGAATGCCGCGCTTGCCGTCACTCCGAATACCAGGCCGAAGCATATGGTTTTTACCCACTTTGGCGTTCCCTTCTTCTTATGAGGCGGCCTGTACTCTGAATTGTTCTGCTGATTAGAATCCTGTCCTGGTGTGTAATAAGTATATTGATGATCCATACTGATATCTCCTTTCGCTCTGGTTCGTTTTTGTTTTTCTGATTAGTAGTTTACCGTCAAATTGTGTTTAAAATGTGACGGAACCGTGATAAAATTTTTAAATTAAAAAAGAACTGTGAAATAATTCTCCCACAGTTCCCGTTTCTCTGTCAGCACACCAGTTTTTCCCTGATTGCCTTCTCATTTGCACACAAAGACCCCTGCACCATCTCCGGCTTTCCGCCGCCTCTGCCGCCAAAGGCTTCATTGAGCCTCCTGCACAGCAAACGCACATCCTCCTCCCTGCTGCCAATCACATACCGAAAGCCTTCTTCTTCGCTTCCCGCGAAAACGGCGCAGACCCTGGCCCCCTTGTTCAGCAAAAGGTTCATCAGCTCTCTTGGCTCATTTCCCGACAAACCGGAATCAAACACGGCAACCACGCCCTCCTTGACCGGAATCTCCGAAGCCCGATACTTAAGCAGCTTCTGATTAAGGGAGGCAATCCTCCCCTTAAGGCTTGCCGCCTCCTCCTTTAAATGGGTAACCGCGTCTGCCACCTGGTACTCCTTCGCGCTTAAAAGGGAGGAAATCAACTTCGTATTCTCATCCTTGATATCATAGTCTGCCAATGCCCGCATTCCACAGACCATAGTGATGCGCTCTCCCCCCTTATAGTTCATCATATGAACCAGCTTAATCAGCCCAATCTCTCCGGTAGAGCCAAGATGGGGGGCGCAGCAGGCGCACACATCATACCCTGGCACAGTGATAATCCGCACCTGCCCCTCAATCTCAATCTTGCTGCGGTACTCCATAGCCGCCAATTCTTCTTTAGAAGGATAGGTGATTCCCACCTTGAGATTCGCGAATACTCCCCTGTTCGCCTCCAGCTCAATCTCCTTTAACTCGTCCTTTGTAATAGGGCCGTTAAAATCCATGGTGCAGTAATCCTCGCCCAGATGGAAGCCTACATTGTCATATCCAAACCGGCTGTGTACAAGCCCTGATACGATATGCTCGCCCGTATGCTGCTGCATCCTGTCAAAGCGTACCTCCCAGTTAAGCCGCCCCGTCACCACGGTTCCCTCCTTAAGAGGAGATGCCACAGTATGGTAAATCACACCGTCCTTTTCCCTGGTATCCATAACTTCGGTATCATCAAGCCATCCAATATCGCCGTACTGGCCTCCGCCCTCCGGAAAAAACGCCGTAGCATCGAGCACAACCTTATATTTGCCGCCGGCCTGCTCACAGGAAAGCACCCTTGCCTTAAATTCCTTCCTGTAACCACCCTCATAAAATAATTTCTCCGTCATCTCCTACATCCTTTCCGGCGCCGCAAAGCCAAGCACATCTATACAGGACTCAAGCACCCGCTTCGTAAGCGCAAGCAGCGCAATATACCCCTTCTGCTTCGTTACGTCCTCCTCCGCAAGAATCTTCGTCTCGTGGTAGAAACGGTTAAATGCATTCGCAAGGTCATAGATATAGGCGCAGATTTTGTGAAGTGCCAGTTCTTCAAAGGCTGACTCAATCACATCATTATATTTCAAAACCTCCAGCATCAGGGCTTTCTCATTTTCGTCATGGGCAGGCTCAACCTTAAGAGAGCTAATCTCCTTTCCATCCGCCTGATATTTGTTCAAAATCGACTTAATCCGCACAATAGTGTATAAGATATAGGGTCCCGTATTTCCCTCAAAAGAGGTAAACCTCTCCACGTCAAAAACATAATCCTTAGACGCCTGATTAGACAGATCCCCGTACTTGATGGCAGACATACCCACAATCTTAGCCGTTTCTTCTGCCTCCTCCTGGGCGACTGTACGGTTCGTCGCAATCTTCTTTCTCATCTCGTCCACGATCTCCCCAATCAGGCTCTCAAGACGCATAACCCCTCCGTCCCTGGTTTTAAAAGGCTTGCCGTCCTTCCCGTTCATGGTTCCAAAGCCAAGGAATTCAAGTCTGGTCTTCTCCGGTACAATCCCCGTCTTTCTTGCCGCACGGAACACCTGAAGAAAATGAAGGTCCTGCCGTTTGTCTGCCAGATAGATGACCTGGTCTGGGTCATAATCCTCCATTCTCTGAATCAGCGTTGCAAGATCCGTAGTTCCATAGAGGGACGCGCCGTCTGATTTCTGAATCATGCAGGGCGGAATCTCCTTGGTATCCGACTCCTCCTGCACGTCAATTACCAGGGCGCCGTCGTCGATGTGGGCATACCCCTCCTGCTTCAAGCTCTCAATCATGTCCGGAATGTAACTCTGGGCATCCGACTCGCCTTTCCACAGGTCAAAATGTACATTCAGGCTCTCGTAATTCTTCTTAAGGTCTGCCACAGACACCTCCATAATGTGACTCCATATAGCCCGATATCCCCTGTGGCCGTTCTGAAGAAGGCGTGTGGCTTCAAGGGCGGCTTTTCTGTATTCCTCGTCCTCCTTGGCCCTTGCGCTGGCTTTTGGATAGATTTCCTCCAGTTCTCCTATGGTAAACGGAGCCTCCTTTGGATACTCTCCGTCAAAATCCTCCTGAAAATAGGGGAGTCCTGGCTTTCGCTCATGAAGCTCTGTGATAATCAATCCCATCTGATATCCCCAGTCGCCCATATGGATATCACCTAATACTCTGTGCCCCATCCTCCTTGCAAGCCTCTTAATCCCTTCACCGATGATTGCAGAGCGCAGGTGCCCCACATGCAGAGGCTTCGCCACATTCGCCCCGCCGTAGTCCACCAAAACCATGCCTGGAGTTTTTGCCCTCTCAAGCCCCAACTCCTCATCCGCACTCATCTGGTTTAAATAATCCGCCACATATTCATTCTTAAGCTTCATATTGATAAAGCCAGGCTTCACGGCGGTTATCTCTGCAAGACACCGGCTGTCTGAAAGCCTCTCCACAACATCATTGGCAATCATAATCGGCGCCCTCCGGTAAGCCTTAGCCCCTGCCATAGCGCCGTTACACTGATATTCACACAGATCCGGACGGTTAGACAGCGTAACCTTTGCATATTCCTTATCATATCCTGCCGCCTCGAACGCCGCTGCCAGCTCGTCGGCAATCAAATCCATGATTTTCCTCATCTTCTCTCCTCCTCCTGGTTTTCTATATTACAAAAAAGCCAGATCTCTGCAATCCACAGGGATCTGACCCTAAAAACCTTCTCTGATACGGCAGAGTCAAAACTATGCGTCCGCCTTCTTGTAGGCATCCTCCAAATCTGTCAGCGCCTCCATAAGCAATGCATCCGACTGAACTGCTCTCTGATACTCGTCCTGAGTCTCTGCCATGAGTGCCTGTACATCCTCATGTGCCACAACCTTCTGGATATAAGACTTCACCTTGTCATCCTCCACCGAGGTGTTGACCTGATATCCGCCTTCCTCATCCTCCACGATATACACGGTACTCAACCCCGGAACCTTGGTATAGACATCGCGAATCTTCATATTGTACCTGGCAAACGCCACATATGTACCGCGGTACTCTCCCTCCTTCGTATAGACGCAGAGGTCATCATAGGACTCCACAAAGCCTGCTTCCTCCTCCTGCTGCCGGTAATAGTCCCTGACAGCGCCGGTAATCTCCGGATATTCCTCCATCTTAAGCGGATTCAGTTCTTCAAATCCACTTCTTACGTTCCTCGTATACAACTGGTCGGAAATCTTCTTTTGTGCTTTCTGGACCTTCGCTTTGGTAAGGCTTGAACCGGCTGCACCCGCCACCGCTGCCAAAGTAACCAGGAACATCAGTATAACAATCCTTCCATACCTTGCGCGGCTTTTGGAGCAAACCTTTTCTTTTCCTTCCATAAGGCTACCTCCATCTGCACTTGAAAAATAAAAAATACACACCCGGGCGGATTCGAACCGCCGTTCCCGCCTCCGGAGGGCGGTGCTCTATCCCCTGAGCTACGGGTGCATATAATATGCCCTTACGGGCTGATGGACCTTGTCCATCAAAATTTAAAATTGCAAAAATTATATTACCACATTTATCCGAAAAAGTAAAGGAAATGATAACAAGTTTCATACATTTCCTCTACTTTTATGTCAGAAGCGTGTTTAAGCCTTCTTTCACGCGATTAACCGTCTCACCTGACGGTCATAATAATAGACATGGTCGGACAGATGCTCCTCTGGGTCTATCTGAGTCTTGTTCACCTCGTCCACAAGGAGATTAAGGGCCTCCCAACCGGGAGATACGCTCTCCGGCACAACAATTACCTCATGCACGCTGCAAGGAAGCACATAATAATTCTCCTCAAGATATGCCCCAATTCCGTCAAGCTGGCCTTCGTACAGAAGGACAGAGGCGCCGTAGCTGCGGATGCGGTTACTCAATACATACATCAGGTCCTTTCCCTTATCCTCCCCCTTGTCTTTTTCCCTCCCTGCAATGGGTAACTCGTCCAGAAGCTCACCCATTGCTCTGAACTCATAAGGCAGCAGCCTTCTGGTATTCCTCTGCGCCTCACAGGCCACCTCCTTCTTAGTCACATTCCACATCTCAAGATGCTCATCTTTTATCATCAGTGACGCCATCCCGTAGGAATTCACCTCCAACAGCACATAATAGACCACAGCCAAATCCAGATACTCATCATAAGGTGCATCCGAAAGCAGCTCTTGATTAGCCTGACAGTTTACCAAATGATAGACAATCTTTCCCTTGACCTTCTTAAAATCCTTGAGAAATTCCCCCTCAAAGCAGCTCTTAAAACGTACCTCTCTGTACAGCTTTAAAATATCCTCCGCCGTCTTCTTTACAGAGCCGCCGTTTTTAAATTGCTCATAGTATTCCTCCAGATAGATGGTGGGAAATATATTGACTCCCTTCTCCGCAATGGTCAGACCATGTCTTCTCGTTCCGTTATTCTTAACCGTGGAATGTATGTATACCGATATATTCCCGTCTATTTCTTCCTTAACTTTACCTTCTACTGCATGAATAAACTGAAAATATGTCATTCCTCTCCTTTCTTCATACCTCTGACACGGGTATTGTCTTAGCCTCACTTAAGCTGCCTGCGTCCCGCAAGGTATAGTGGCAACACTTTGATTTTTCATGGAAACTGGCAAGAATTCTGCCTCTGAACAAATCAGAAAATGATTGAAATATTATGGTAACATTATTATAAAAAAGCCCTGCTGGAATTGCAAGGCTTTTCGTATGACAAATTTCGACAAACATAAGTCCCTGTTGACCTTAGGCTCTGGAAAGATACTGGCCTGTACGGGTATCAATCTTAATCTTCTCCCCCTGCTCTACGAACAACGGAACCATAACCTGTGCGCCCGTCTCAACGATTGCCGGCTTCGTCGCGCCTGTGGCCGTGTTCCCCTTCACGCCCGGCTCTGACTCTGTAATCACAAGCTCAACCGTAAACGGCGGCTCAATCGCAAATACCTTTCCCTGATAGGACTTCATGGAAACCACTTCATTCTCCTTCACGAACTTGAGTGAATCTCCTACATCATCCGCCCCAACCGGAGTCTGCTCAAATGTCTCCATATCCATGAAGTAGTACAAGCCTCCGTCATTGTACAGATATTGTACTTCCTTTCTCTCGATAAACGCCTTCTTCAAAACATCCTTGGACGGATTGAAGGTACGCTCAATCACGCCGCCGTTGATGACGTCTTTTAATTTCGTGCGGACAAATGCAGAACCCTTTCCTGGCTTTACATGCAAAAACTCCAGACATTCAAACACTTTCCCGTCAATCTCATAAGTCGTACCCTTCTCAATATAAGCATCTGCCATTCTATAATTCCTCCTTAGCTGCGCAAACCAGCGCTTTTACTTTCATTCTTATGCCTTTACTAATTCTATAATAGATTGCCGCTTTTTTCAACCCTTTTTTTCTTATAGAAATGCAGCACAATCCTCTCAAGATATCGCTTCAGCACAATCTGAATCTCCTCCTTAGGATGGATGGGCTTCACCAGGATATTGGGAATTCCTGCCCGCTTTGCACCCCATACGTCTGTGAAAAGCTGATCCCCGATAAACAGGGAATTACTCCTGTCCGTCCCCATAATCTCCATGGCCTTCACATAATTCTTAATCGAAGGCTTATGGGCGTTATACACATAGTCTACCTGAATCTCCTGGTTAAACATCTTAACCCGCGGCTCCTGGTTGTTGGAAATGAGACAGCACTGGAACCCCAATTCCTTCAGGCGGGCAAATAAGGCCAAGGCCCGCTTGTCAGCCGGCGCGCCGTGAGGAACCAGCGTATTGTCAATATCAAAAATCAGCCCTCTAACCCCTTCTTTGTATAACTGTTCAAAATCAATGACATATGTGGAGGCCACATATTTATCGGGAAAAAACATCTCAAACATTCTACTCATCCATCTCCATCAGACGCTGCACCAGTTCTTCACACACCTGAAGCACCGTCTTATTATCCGTTTTGATTACGATGTCCGCAGCCGCCTCATATTTTTCACGCCGCGCATCCATCAGCTCTGAAATTCCTTTTACATTCTTCCTGCCGTTTAACACCGGCCTGTCGTCGCTGTCCTTCACACGCTCGTAGATGGTCTGGGGGCTTGCGGTTAAAAGCACCACTCTGCCGTTCTTCTTCATCTCCGCCACATTGCGCTCTCTGAGCGCCGCGCCGCCTCCGCAGGAGATCACCGTGTTCTTATGAGACTGCATTTCCACAAGAAGCCCTGTCTCAAGGTCGCGGAAATATTCCTCCCCGTAAGTGGCGAATATATCCGGTATGCTCATCTGCTCACGCTCTGCGATTACCTGGTCCATCTCAATAATCTTCATGGCAAACATGGTGCTAAGGTAGTCTGAAATGGTGGACTTGCCCGCCCCCATGAACCCGATCAGCACAATGTTATAGTCAAACAGCTTCCTTGCCTGGATTCGCTTGCTGTTCTTCAAGATACAGCGAAAAACATCAAAAATCTCGTCCTTATACTTGTTACCTGTAAGCTTTTCCTCAAGCCGCGTCTTCTGCTTCTCCTCCTGCGCAGGCTGCAGAATCGGCATGCCGTATTCTTCCTTATATGACATAATCTTCTCTATCACAGAGTTGCGCTCTACCAAGGCGTCAATAATCTTATCATCACACAGACCTAACTGTTCTCTGTATTTTTCCAAATCGTTCATCGCTTTTTCTCCTATCTCTGTTGATCGTCATATACACTCGTGTATTATATCAACAAACCAGAGGTTTCGCAAGAATTTCCTTTATTTTTATTCCCAATCCATAGACATAATCTATCGACTTTGATAAAAACACGAATTTGTTTTCTATTTCATTGCATTTTATAATTTTTATATAAAGATATCCCAAACATTTCTTATGTAAGAAGGGATACAGACGTCATATACACAAAATGCACAAAATGGAGGAAACTATCATGAAAAACAATTTCCCACACGTCTTTTCCCCCCTGTCCTTAAGAGGCGTGACCCTGAAAAACCGTGTAGCCATGATGCCCATGGGAAGCGATTTTGCCGGAACGAACGGGGAACTGACCGACGAGCACATCAAATATTACGAGCTGCGCGCCCGCGGCGGCACAGGGCTGATTCTTGTAGAAAATGTCTGTGTCAAATATCCTGAGGGATCCAACGGGACGACTCAGCTTCGTCTGGATAAGGATTGCTACATTCCCCGTCTGTATACAATGACGGAAGCCTGCCACCGCCACGGGGCATGTATGGGCGTCCAGCTTAACCACGCCGGCGCCTCTGCCATGAGCTCACGGATTGGCATGCAGCCGGTATCCGCATCCAACCTGCCCTCCAAGCCGGGCGGAGAGCTTCCCCGTCCCTTAAGCCGCGATGAGCTTATAAGTATTGCCAGGGATTACGGCGCAGCCGCAAGACGTGCCGTGAACGCGGGCTTTGACCTGGTGGAAATCCACGCCGGACATTCTTACCTGATCAGCCAATTCCTGTCGCCCACCATGAATGACCGCACCGACGAATTTGGAGGCTGCGCCAAGAACCGCGCCCGCTTCTGCCGCATGGTCATTGACGAAGTCCGTAAGGCAGTCGGGCCAAAAGTCCCAATTTCCCTTCGCCTAAGCGTGGACGAGCTGATTGAAGGCGGAAATACCATGGAGGACAGTCTTAAATATCTGGAATATTTAAACGATGAAATCGACTTATTCGACGCCTCTGCTGCCTTAAACCCTTCCATCCAATATCAGATTGACACCAACTATCTTGAGGACGGATGGCGTTCTTACATGGCAAAGGCTGTCCGTGACAAGTTCAATAAACCCACTGTTACCATGGGAAATATCCGTAATCCACAGGTAGCAGAGGATATACTCACAAGAGGCGACGCAGACATAATCGGCATGGGCCGCGGCCTGATTGCAGACCCCGACTGGTGTAATAAAGCGAAATACGGAGACATCCGCACCATCCGCAAATGTATCTCCTGCAACGTAGGCTGCGTAGGCAACCGAATCGGCGGCAACAAGCCTCTGCGCTGCACCATCAACCCAGACTTGACAGAGGGCGAGGCATATAAGAAAAAGCAGGTGAAAAAATCTTGCAACGTGGTGGTGGTAGGCGCCGGAACCGCCGGACTTGAGGCAGCCTGCACGGCTGCGGAGGTGGGATGTACCGTCACCCTTCTGGAAAAAGAAGACCATATAGGCGGCCTGTCAGTAGAGATTTCTAAGATACCTGCGAAAAAAAGGCTCAGGGACTTTCCTGACTACCTGGCTTATCGGGCAGGCAAACTTGACAATCTCACAATCCGGACAGGTGTAGAGACAACAGTAGCTCTAATCAAAGAATATAAGCCTGATATTGTAGTCAACGCCACAGGTTCCGTTCCCCTTCTCCCTCCGATTGAAGGGCTTTTTGAGAACCTTAGCAACGACGGCTCTGCCGTGTATTCTATTCTCGATATGATAGAAAATATTGAGAACTACCCCGAAGATCTGACCGGAAGGAAGGTCGTCGTTGTCGGCGGTGGCGCCGTAGGGCTTGACGTGGTAGAATTCTTCGCGCCCCGCGGGGCAGACACTACGATTATAGAGATGCTTCCGGCCATCGGAAACGGATTGGACGCTTCCTCCACTTCTAATATGAAGGAGTGCATGGAGAAGCACCATGTAAGGCAGATGGTCAATACTGCGCTTGCGAAGGTCAATCCACATTCCTTCCTGGTGAAATACGACGGAAAGGAAGAAGAACTTCCCTTTGATTACGGCTTCGTGTGCCTGGGTATGAAAGCCCATGCCCCAATCCTTTCTGCAATCGAGGAAGGCTTTGACGGCGAGGAGGTGGAGGTAATAAATATCGGAGATTCCGTTCGGGCGAGACGTATTATCGACGGAACGGACGCAGGACGGCATATGGTACTAAATACCCTGGAACGGCTTGAATATCTGTAAAAAATTAAAAATCTATTTACAAAGGCTGTCGCATTAAGCATAGTATTAATCTCGCTTTGTGCGACAGCCTCTATCCCCAAACTCCCTTATCATGGAGATTCCTCAGAAATCCGCCAGGGTCGCCCCCACATCCTTCTTAAACTTCCTCCACGCATCTTCATTCTCCACAAAATACTTTGGGCAAAGCTTTCCTGTCACGTCATGATGGCGGATGATGCTCTCCTCGTTCAGCTCAAATTTCATACACAGCCATGCGCATAGCTGCACCATGGACCGATATGTATCATCATTGAATTTCCCCGTCTCGTCGGGATGGCAGCACTCAATAGATATGGTGTCTATATTGCGCTCATTGGAGGCATATGCCACCTCCCAGGTAGGGACGCACTGGATAATCTCCCCGTTAAGCCCGATAATGAAGTTACTGCTTGCCTGGGTGGTATGGGTATCCTTAAGTCCCTCAAAATAATTCCGGTTATCAATGGCGGACGCTCCTGGATTCGCCGTATAATGAACCACAATCCCTGTAATCTTGCTGGTAGGCTCTCCTGGTCTTGAATAGGGATTTACCGTCAGAAGCTCTACGTCTATCTCCGGCTCGATTGCCTCGAACTTCTCCCCTTCCGGCTCATCTTCTTTTCCGGACAGCCAGTCAGGCTTAAAGAGTTTAACCAGCAAAAGAAGGATAAGCAGTATCACAAGGACAATCAGGCCAATCCGCAGATATAGCTTTAGCCTCCTTCTCTTTTGTGCACGCTTCTGTACATTCGTAATTTTTCTGTGGCTTTTTTTCTTTGTTTTCTTCATGTCTTTCTCCGATTTGTATTCTACTCTTATCATAACATATACTATTTATATTTTCGTAAAAAATTCCTTAGAAATTTATGAAAAAACCAAGCATTTGCCACATCAGGCAAAAAAAGACTGCCGGAAATGATTTCTCAATAAATACCGACAGTCCCATATACCGTTTATCTTCTACAATTATTTCCAGGAAAACTGATACGTTGTGACCGTGTCGTAGGTTTCCCCTTCCCTCACCACCGGTCCCTCAAACTCCTCCTTATGCACAGCGTCCGGAAAATACTGGGTCTCAAAGCACGCCGCCTGGCGTTTCCCATAGACAGCTCCCTCCTTACCAGTCTCACGCTCAATAAAGTTTCCGGTATAAAACTGCATCCCAGGAAGGTCTGTGTACACCTTCATCTCAATTCCGGTCTTTTCAGAGTACATGGCCGCGGCCTGACGGCTTCCCCTTCCGTCAATGACCCAGTTGTGGTCATAACCCTGTCCAAAAACCAACGCCTCATAATCGGCGTCAATCTCCCTGCCGATTGGTTTTCTTTTTCGGAAATCCATAGGCGTACCCTCAACGCTGACAAGCTCACCAGTCGGGATAGACTCCTTGTCCGCCCTGGTATACGCGTCAGCGCAAATCACAACCTCCTGCTCAAGAATCGTACCAGAGCCGTGGCCGGAAAGGTTGAAATAGCTGTGGTTGGTAAGGTTCAGCAGGGTATCTCCCTTCGGAGCCGCATAATAATGAAGCTTTACTTCATTTTCCTCGGTCAGCGTGTAGGTCACATGAATGTCTACGTCTGCGGGAAATCCCTGGTCGCCGTCAGGGCTTCTAAGAACCAGGCTGACATGGCTTTCGTCTGCTTCCTCAACCCTCCACATCCGCTTGTCATAATAGTCGGTTCCTCCGTGGAGAGTGTTTTTGTTATCATTCTGCGTAAGGGCATAAGTCTTTCCGTTCAACTCAAACGCCCCTCCGCCGATACGGTTTGCCACCCTTCCCACGGTTGCGCCAAAATAAAGGGTTCCTGCCTCATAGCCTTTTACATCATCATAGCCAAGGACTACGTCAACCTTTTTCCCCTCCTTGTCAGGGACAAGCACCTTTACCAGCACAGCGCCGTAATCCGAGACTGCAATCTCCATACCGCTTTGGTTCTTCAATGTATATAATGAAGCCTGCTCTCCCTTTGTTGTAAATCCAAAATTACTTTTCATTCTCTAACCTCTACTCATCTACACTGTAATTCGGAGCCTCTTTCGTAATATGTATATCGTGAGGATGGCTCTCCTTTAAGGAGGCTGCGGAAATCTTCACGAATTTTCCGTTCTCCTTCAATTCCTGAACTGTATGTGCGCCGCAGTAGCCCATACCAGACCTTAGGCCGCCCATTAACTGGAATACCGTATCCTCTACCGTACCCTTGTATGCCACACGACCTTCCACGCCCTCCGGAACCAGCTTCTTAGCGTCTGACTGGAAGTAACGGTCCTTGCTGCCGTTCTCCATGGCCGCAATCGATCCCATACCGCGATATACCTTATACTTCCTGCCCTGGAACAGCTCGAAGGTTCCCGGACTCTCATCACATCCGGCGAAAATGCTTCCCATCATACAGACATTGGCGCCTGCTGCAATCGCCTTCGTCATATCTCCGGAATACTTGATCCCGCCGTCGGCAATAATCGGAATGCCATACTTATCCGCAGCCTCATAGCAATCCATAACCGCCGTAATCTGCGGAACACCGATTCCCGCAACGATACGTGTGGTACAGATAGAGCCTGGGCCGATTCCCACCTTAACGGCGTCCACGCCTGCCTTGATCAAAGCTTCCGTAGCCTCTCCTGTGGCCACGTTTCCTGCAATTACCTGAAGCTCTGGGAACTTGGACTTCACCATATCCACCGTGCGGATCACATTGGCAGAATGTCCGTGAGCAGAATCCATCACCACCACGTCCACCTTTGCATTCACCAATTCCTGGGCACGCTCTAAGCAGTTTGCAGTAATCCCGATTGCAGCGCCGCACAGAAGCCGTCCCTGTGAATCCTTGGCAGACAATGGATACTTAATCTGCTTTTCAATATCTTTAATTGTAATCAGACCTTTTAAGTTGAAATCCTTATCTACGATTGGAAGCTTCTCCTTCCTCGCCTTGGCAAGTATGGTCTTGGCTTCCTCCAATGTAATCCCTTCATGGGCTGTGATCAGACCTTCGGAGGTCATAGACTCCTTGATCTTCTTAGAGAAATTTTCTTCGAACTTTAAATCACGATTCGTAATAATGCCAACCAGCTTCCCATTCTCAGTAACCGGAACACCGGAAATCCGAAACTTTCCCATCAGGTTGTTGGCATCCTCCAGAGTATTGTCCGGTGACAGGTAGAACGGGTCCGTAATGACACCATTCTCAGAACGCTTTACCTTGTCCACTTCTTCAGCCTGTGCCTCAATGGACATATTCTTATGAATAATACCGATTCCCCCTTGACGAGCCATGGCAATGGCCATCCGGTACTCGGTAACCGTATCCATCCCCGCGCTCATCATCGGTATATTTAGTTTGATGCTTTTTGTCAAATAGGTTGACAGGTCTACCTGGTTCGGAACCACTTCTGAATACGCCGGCACTAACAGAACGTCGTCAAATGTAATTCCTTCTCCGATAATCTTTCCCATGATTTCATTCCTCTCTTTCTCTTAAAATTAGTAGATATTTAAATGCTATCATAACTAATTATGATAGCATTTGTCAACTGATTTCTTATACTTTTTCAGACTTTTTTCAGACTTCTTTCCGTGAATTCTACCGTATCACCTTTCTCGGCGCCAACATGTAGAAGCCCTCCACAATCGTCTCATTGGGTTCAAAGATTACCTTTCTGGTCTCGCCCTGCCCTGAAAGCACTAGCGCATAGACCTTGGCCTGTCCGGTATGGGAACTGAAATCTAATGTTCGGGCATTCTGGTACTGATTCAGTTCTGCCGCGTCAATTGGCGCCAGAAGCTCCATATCGGATACATTAGCGTTAAACATCTTCTTTCTCTTGGACTTATTCATAATCTTATCAATATCTAAATCACCGTTCAAGAACAAATATTCATACTCCACATTGAGCCGGCGGAACATAAAAACATCCAAAACAATCATAATAATCGGAAGAATCAATCCGATGGGATACATCAGTATGATCACAAATGAAACGATGGTCGCCGAAACTAATATTGCTTTAATCAGGATATCCTTCATGTCCGTCTGCTTTTTTACCAGTTGTTCTGTATAAAAATCATTCATCCTCTACTCCTTTTCGTAGTCTTTATTGAGTAAGCGCGGACTTGCCACTTGACAAGCCTTTGATTAACTGTCATTCGCTTTTTAATGGCGGTTGTTGGTAAAGTTTACGATTGATTTCTTTTTTTAAGATTTCGATTTCTTCCTCTACACCCTTTTCTCCGCCACTTTTTAAACTCCGTTCTATCCGTTCAATCAAAGTAAGTTGATCAAATAAATTGGCGTTTAATTCTTTTTCGTCCGCCGGCATCCCGTTCACCTCCTTAAATAAAAGAACTGAATAACTGGCAGTGCACCGGCTAGAAAATAACCGGATTTTTCGTTTTTTATTCTCCTTACGCCCCTGTTCTAATAATTCCTGATAGCTCTCTGAATTACTCTTTGATCTTGTCCAGTTCTGTCAGATTCACACCTGCCACATTAAGAAAACTTTTCAGATATATATATTCATCTTTTAATTTTGCATATGTCTTGGTAGAATTTTCTTCTTTTGCTAATATCATATATTCTTGAATTTTCTTAAAATCTTCCATTGCTTTTTGTGTGATCTCTAAATTTGTATTAGGCATTATATCACCTCCCAATTATATAATATGTTATTATATTAATTTTAGTATAGCATAATCGGGGTACAAAGTCTATCAATTTTCTAACAGCAGGCATTGTATGCGGCTTCGGGTTGAATAGAAAAAAGAGGACTCCCCATACGAGAAGCCCTCAATCATATCGCGCAATGGCTGACATGTGCCTTTTTACATCATGCCCATTCCGCCGCCTGCGCCTGCCGGCATTGCCGGAGTTTCTTCTTTAATATTAGCAACAACAGATTCTGTTGTAAGCAGCGTAGATGCAACGCTTGTAGCGTTCTGCAGCGCGCTTCTTGTAACCTTGGCCGGATCAAGGATTCCACTCTCTACCATATCTACATAGTTCTCTGTCAGTACATCGAACCCTGCCCCTGCTTTGGACTCTTTTACCTTATTGATAATCACAGAGCCTTCCAGTCCGGCATTGGCTGCGATGTGGAATAACGGGGATTCCAGCGCCTTCAATACAACATTGGCTCCCGTCTTTTCGTCTCCGCTTAAGTTCTCAGCCATAGCAGCAACCTCTTTTGCAGCGTGGATATATGCAGAACCGCCTCCTGCGATGATTCCTTCTTCTACCGCCGCCCTTGTAGCTGCAAGGGCATCCTCCATACGGAGTTTTGCTTCCTTCATCTCTGTCTCGGTTGCAGCGCCCACACGGATAACGGCAACGCCGCCTGCCAGCTTCGCAAGTCTCTCCTGCAGCTTCTCTCTGTCGAAGTCAGAGGTCGTCTCCTCAATCTGCATCTTAATCTGTGCAACACGGTCAGCAATCTCCTTCTTGTCGCCCAGACCGTCAACGATAACGGTGTTCTCCTTCTGAACCTTAACAGACTTCGCACGGCCTAACTGGTCCATGGTGGTCTCCTTTAAGTCCATTCCAAGCTCGTCGGATACTACCTGGCCGCCTGTCAGGATTGCGATATCCTTAAGCATCTCTTTTCTTCTGTCACCGTATCCCGGCGCCTTTACTGCCGCTACGTTAAAGGTTCCGCGCAGCTTGTTGACAATCAGTGTGGTAAGGGCCTCGCCCTCTACATCCTCGGCAATAATCAGTAATCTTGCGCCGGACTGTACGATCTGCTCTAACAGCGGAAGAATATCCTGAATATTGGAAATCTTCTTATCTGTAATCAGGATATACGGATCCTCCAGAATTGCTTCCATCTTATCCATATCCGTAGCCATGTAAGCGGATACGTACCCACGGTCAAACTGCATACCTTCTACCAGGTCAAGCTCTGTCTTCATGGTCTTGGATTCCTCAATAGTGATAACACCGTCGTTGGAAACCTTCTCCATTGCATCGGCTACCATCTCGCCTACTTCGTCGTCGCCCGCGGAGATTGCAGCTACCCTTGCGATCTGGTCTTTGTCTTTTAACTTACTTGACATCTTTGCAATCGCCTCTACCGCAGTATCGGTGGCCTTCTTCATACCCTTGCGAAGAATAATCGGGTTTGCGCCTGCTGCCAGGTTCTTCATTCCTTCATGCACCATAGCCTGTGCAAGTACGGTAGCAGTCGTTGTCCCGTCGCCTGCAACGTCGTTAGTCTTGGACGCAACCTCTTTGATGAGCTGTGCTCCCATGTTCTCAAACGCATCCTCAAGCTCAATCTCTTTCGCAATCGTCACACCGTCGTTGGTGATGAGTGGCGCGCCGAAGGACTTATCCAGAACAACGTTGCGTCCCTTTGGTCCAAGCGTTACCCTAACGGTATCTGCCAGTTGATTTACTCCTGATTCCAATGCGCTTCTTGCCTCTGCACCGTATTTAATTTCCTTTGCCATAATTGTCATGCCTCCTATAATCTATGATTATTCTCTAAATTTAACTATCTGATACTGCAATCCTTACTCACAGATTGCAAGGATATCATCCTGCTTCACAATGATATATTCTTCATCCTCAACCTCTACGGTTGTCCCTGAATACTTGGAGTAAATTACCTGCTGTCCAACTGATACATTCATCTTCACTTCTTTCCCGTCTACGGTTCCGCCAGGTCCAACTGCAATGACCTCCGCCTGCTGCGGCTTCTCCTTGGACTGTCCGGGAATCACGATTCCTGACTTGGTGGTTTCTTCTGCAACCAACTGCTTCAATACAACTCTGTCTCCTAATGGTACTAACTTCATAATTTATGCCTCCTTTAGTTATATCTATTTTTTGTTAGCACTCATAAAAAGAGAGTGCTAAAAAACTCTAGTAATAAAATAGCACTCTCTTATGACTTTGTCAACACACTTTATATTTAGTTTACAAGATTTTTATAAAATCCATTCTTGATTCGGAATTTTAATACCCTTCCCGCCTTGTTCCAGTACCTTTCCACAATCGAACCGATACATGCTGTATCCTCCTTCGGCGTCTTTATCCTGCACTCATAATTCCCGTCCAGGGAAAATTCCGTAACCTCTGTATCCTCTGCTACCAAGTATATGCATTCTTCCTCCGGTTTATACGTGATAATATTACAGTGATGAACCTTTTCGTCAAATCTGCCCTCTTTCAGCACCATCCGGTTCATCCTGATATCCGCCCGGCATCCTTCATACATATGTCTGCTCTCCTCTTTCAAACTTAAGGGCATCCGTAACCTATTTTATACGTTCTGCCTTAATATGTTCCAACTCCGTAAATACATAATCATTCACGACCTTAATGTAAGTCCCCTTCATCCCAGATGAACGGGATTCAATCACTCCTGCGCTCTCGAACTTGCGAAGGGCATTGACTATCACGGACCTGGTAATACCCACTCTGTCTGCAATCTTGCTTGCCACCAGAATCCCCTCTGTGCCATCCAACTCCTCGAAAATATGGATAATTGCCTCCAACTCCGAATATGACAGTGTACTGATGGCTGACTGCACAATATGCTCCTTCCTGGTCTCCTCAGCGCTTTCTTCATTCACAGACCTAAGCATCTCCAGGCCAACCACTGTGGTTCCATATTCACTTAAAATGATATCGTCAATCTCATACATCCGTTCCTTCTTATAGATAAATAATGTGCCAAGACGCTCTCCCGCAATATCAATGGGAGTGATGATTGCCTGATATCCCTGTACCGCACCTCCGGAAAATCCAAGAGTCTGAAGATTCACATTCTCTTTGGTTGACAGGATGCTAAGCAGCCTCTCATTAAGCATCGGATCAATATGCCTGCCTACCTCCTGCTCAATCAGCTCTTTGATATACGGTACATTTCCGCACTTGCTTCCTCCAAGTACCTTTCCCTTCCTGCTTACTACCAACACGTTAGAATCCAAGATTTCAGTAAGTACTTCACAAATATCATTAAATACTACCTTACTTGAATTATTATTGTGCAGTAATTTATTGATCTTTCTGGTCTTATCTAATAATTGTACACTCATTGACATACCTCCATCCTTTGCAAGTAATGTTATCATACAATTCAATTTTTTTCAATGAATATCCAAATTATTTTTCGCAATTCTTACTTATTTCTTGTTATTTTCTTTATTTTCGATATTTTCCACATATCCGCACTGTTCGTCGCTGCATAGAAGCTTGTTGCCCTTCTCAACCATGTAGCTTTTGCAACGCGGACATTTCTTAAGGGAAGGCTTCTGCCAGGACATAAATTCACATTCCGGATTATCCTCACACCCGTAATATTTTCTTCCCTTCTTCGTCTTGCGCAGTACCACCTCTTTGCCGCACACCGGACACGGAACCCCGATCTTCTCAAGATAAGGCTTGGTATTCCTGCACTCCGGAAATCCCGGACAGGCAAGGAAGCGTCCATGGGGCCCATATTTGATAACCATGTTCCGCCCGCACTGGTCACAGATTACGTCCGTCACCTCGTCCTCGATCTTCACCTGCTCCTGCTCCTTCTCTGCCTTCTGCACAGCCGCCTCAAGGTCAGGATAAAAATTCTCAATAAGCGTCCGCCACTTCACCTTTCCTTCCGCCACGCCGTCCAGAAGGCTCTCCATATTGGCGGTAAAATTCACATCCACAATACTGGGAAAGGACTGCTTCATAATGTTGTTGACCACTTCCCCAATCTCGGTCAGATACAGGTTCTTATTCTCCTTGGCCACATATCGTCTGGCTATGATGGTAGAGATGGTGGGCGCATAGGTACTGGGACGTCCGATTCCCCACTCCTCAAGAGTCTTTACCAGAGCTGCCTCCGTATAGTGTGCCGGCGGCTGTGTAAAATGCTGCTTTGACTCAAAGTCAATCTTCGTCAGCTTTGAAGTCTTATCCAGACTCTTAAGCAGCACGTTATTCTCCTCTTTCTCCTCACCTGCTTCCGTATATACAGACCGGAAGCCTTCAAATACAATCTTTGACGCCGCAACCGTAAACCGATACTGTCCCGCCGCAATGCGCACAGAGGTTGTCTCATATCTTGCAGGCTGCATCCGGCTCGCCACAAACCGTCTCCAGATCAACTGATACAGGCGGAACTGATCCCTGCTTAAAGATTCCTTCATTGCCACAGGCGTACGGCTCACATCCGTAGGCCGGATCGCCTCGTGGGCATCCTGGATATTCTTATGGGCGCCTCCGTTCTTTGCCTCTTTTGCCGCAACAAACTCCTGCCCGTAATTTGCCCCGATATACTCACGCACATTGGCGTCTGCCTCCTCGGATATTCTGGTGGAATCTGTACGCAGATAGGTAATCAGGCCCACTGTGCCGTTTCCCTTGACGTCCACTCCTTCATAGAGCTGCTGCGCAATCCGCATGGTCTTAGAAGTGGCAAAATTCAGGGCTTTGGACGCCTCCTGCTGCAAGGTGCTGGTGGTGAAGGGAACCGGCGCCTTCTTCGTCCTCTCACTTTTCTTAATATCCTCCACACTATAATCCGCCCCGTCGATTTCTTTCAGGATTTGATCCAGTTCCTCCTTAGAGTGGATTGTCATCTTCTTTTTATCTGTTCCATAGAACTTTGCCGTCAGGGGCTTTCTCTCCCCCTCCACTTTCAGATTCGCATCCAGCGTCCAGTATTCCTCCGGTATGAAGGCATTAATCTCGTCCTCGCGGTCAGCTATAATCCGAAGGGCCACAGACTGGACACGCCCCGCGCTTAAGCCTCTCTTTACCTTAGCCCACAAAAGGGGGCTTATCTTGTAGCCCACCACCCTGTCCAGGATTCTTCTTGCCTGCTGCGCGTCCACCAGGTCCATATCGATCTCCCTGGCATTTTTCAGAGACGCTTTTACCGCATTCTTCGTAATCTCATTAAAACTGATCCTGTATGTCTTTTTATCCTCTAACTTTAACGCCTTGCTCAAATGCCACGATATCGCCTCACCCTCGCGGTCAGGGTCAGTCGCGAGATACACTCTGTCTGCCTTCTTTACCTCCTTGCGAAGTCCGGCAAGAATATCTCCTTTCCCCCGAATTGTAATATACTTCGGCTCATAATCATGCTCGACATCAACTCCAAGCTGACTCTTAGGAAGATCTCTTACATGTCCGTTGGATGCAGTCACCACATAACTACTCCCCAAAAATTTCTTGATTGTCTTAACCTTAGCGGGTGACTCCACGATTACAAGATAACGTGCCATAGCCTTGCTTCCTCCATTAAAAACTAGCATTTGCCCGCATTTTAGAAAACAAATCCCTCAGCGGACTCTGATATAATAATTCTTCGATACTTCCCGTATGCAGCCCTTAAGCTCAAGTGAGATTAATTCCTGCATCAGAGCAGAAGCGCTAAGCCCTGTTTCATCTATTAACTGGCTAAGCCCCTTTGGGAAGAAACCGAGACAACTATACACCACATTTTTGTGATTTTCAAGCATTTTTTCAATTTTGTCTGATTTTTGTTCCAACTCCTTTTCGGTAATTCCCAGTTCTGTCAGTAAATCCTGGGGCGATATCAGGATGCCCGCGCCCTGGCGAATGAGAAAATGGCACCCCTGGCTTAACTGGCTGGTTGCGGGGCCAGGAAGGGCATAGACGTCCTTTCCCTGCTCTAAAGCCTGGTCCGCTGTAATCAGCGAACCGCTTCTTAGCCTTGCCTCCATCACCAGTACAAGCTCTGATAATCCGCTGATGATCCGGTTCCTCATGGGGAAATACACAGGAAGGGGCGGCCTGCCAGGAGGCTGCTCTGAAATCACGCCGCCTCTTTTCTGGATATCCATGTAAAGCCCTATATGCTCACGGGGATAACAGATATCCACGCCACAGCCCAGTACGCCAAAGGTTGCCCCTCCTGCGTCTATTGCCCCTCTCTGGCCCGCCCCGTCAATCCCTCTTGCCATACCGCTGATTACCTGGATGCCATGCTCTGCCAGGCATTTTCCATAATCCAAAGCCATCTCCTCGCCGTAGGGCGTACACCTCCTGGCGCCCACAATCGCCGCGCTAAAAACCCCTTCCTCTGGAAGCCTTCCCTTTACATACAATGCATAGGGCGGGTCCGGAAGCTGCGAAAGCTTCTTCGGATACTCTGCGGAAAAATACGGAACAAACCGGATATTTTGCTTCAACAAACACTCCCACTCTTTTTCAATTTTTATCTCTTTCTTTGCCGCAAGAATCCCCTCCACATCCTGTTCCCCAAGAAACGGAAGAAACCTTAACTGCATTTCTTCTATATAATATACAGCTCTCCCCTCTTTATATTCTTCTCTCAGCAATCTTTTTTTACAATCTGACAAATGCGGAATGGACGCAAGCCAATATTCGTACTTCATTCTCTGTCACCTCCCCCAATACTTCTTGTCCATGGTCCGGTATCCGATCGCCTCTTTTAAATGCCCCTCTTTAATCCTCTCGCTTGCATCCAAATCTGCAATAGTCCGCGCCACCTTGATAATCTTGTGGTAAGTCCTTGCCGTAAGTCCAAGGGATACGAACGCCTTTCTCATCAGCAGTTCTTCACTTCTTCCAAGCCTGCAAAATTCCTTCAATTCCCTAACCTCAAGCATGGAATTCGTGAGAAGCCTGCTGCCCTTGTAACGCTTCTGCTGGATTTCCCTTGCTGCGCATACTCTCTTTCGAATCACGGCTGAGCTTTCCTGCTTCTTTCCCTCGTAAAGAGCCTCATACTGAATTCTGGGCGCCTCCGCACAGATATCGATTCGGTCCAAAAACGGCTGGCTGATTTTCCCAAGATACTGCTGAATCTGCGCCTGAGTGCAGGTACAGCGGTTGTAATCCGGATAATTACCGCAGGGACAGGGATTCATTGCGCAGATTAAGATAAAATTCGCCGGAAATACGAAATTCCCGCAAGCCCTGGTAATCCGAATCTGCCCCTCCTCCAAGGGCTGCCTTAACACCTCCAGAACAGGCTTCTGGAATTCTGCCAGTTCATCCAGAAACAGCGCCCCTCCATGGGCCAGGCTTATCTCTCCCGGCGCCGGAAACGCGCCGCCTCCAATGAGCGCAGACTTTGTTACCGTGTGATGGACACTCCGAAAGGGCCTTCCCGTTATCAGGGGATATTCCTTATCCACCATGCCAAGGACGCTGTAAATCTTCGTAATCTCAATGCTTTCCTCCAGGGTCGGCGGGGGCAGTATGGTAGGCACACGCTTCGCAATCATAGTCTTGCCGCTTCCCGGCGGCCCCACCATCAGCAGGTTATGCCCTCCCGCCACAGCCACCTCTGCCGCACGTTTTACTGCCTCCTGGCCCTGGATATCACTGTAATCCGGCTCATCCACCCCGCCTTTTTTATGTATCTCCTGCCTCGTGCCGCCCATGACAAAAGAAAACTCCTGCTCTTTACTCAGATAACGGCAGACCTCCAGAAGATGCTCTGCGCCCAGAATCTCCATTCCCCGAACCAGGGCGCCCTCCTGTACATTCTGCTTCGGCAGGATACATCTCGTAACTCCCGCATCCCTTGCCCGCATCACCATGGGGAGCACCCCTGACACCTCTTTTACACTCCCGTCAAGGCTTAATTCTCCTACCACCAGCGTATCTTTAAGCTGCCTGCCTGAAAATCTCCCCAGGGAAGCTAAGACTGCCAATGCAATCGGCAGGTCAAAAGACGCACCCTTCTTCCTCACGGTTGCCGGCGCCAGGTTCACTACCATTTTCCTGGCCGGCATCTGGATTCCCGAATTGCGGATTGCCGTCCTCACCCGTTCAGAAGCCTCCTTCACCTCCGACGAGAGATAGCCTACCATGTGAAACACAGGCAAGCCGTTGCTCACATCTGCCTCCACATGAACCAGCTCGACATGGAGTCCCTGGATTGCGGCAGACAAGACCGTACTAAATGACATTCAAAACTCCTTTCTATGTGTGATAATATATGATAGATTCAGCCGATATGGCCAGATGATTTGACTCTCGCGACTTTCGCCAAGGTCAAGAAAGCTTGCTCCTTGGCTTATTACTCGCAAGAATTAGGATTGTTATGAAATGCGGAAAAATAAATCTTGGATTCTCCTTGTTCGGAATGTATCATCCTCTCTCCGCTGTCCAAATTTATATTAATATACTTTATATGAGTTTGCAAGAAATTTTCTTAGACAAATTTCGACATTTTCCTTACGCCCTTATACCTCCACAAAAGCACCATCATTGCCCCGCTGATTGCCAACAGACAGTAGAAGCTGATCCCACGGTTTACCAGTGTTGCCGCTGCCATGGGGTTCTTTGTAAATACGCCGGAGAACAGCCTTACAAATGCATACTCACTGATTCCTGCCGCCCCCGGAAAAGGAAGCAGGGCAGTCGTCATAAACAGCACCGTCTGAAGCAGGAAAACCTGCAAGTAGCCTACCCCATGCTCTCCCATGGCGAGACAGACCATATAGGGGATGCTGAACCAGCAGACCACCTGGCATAAGCTTACCAGAAATACTTTACCCATCATCCGCGGCCTCCTGCGGATTAAGTCCGCACAGGTCTGAAAATCATGAAATGTCTCCTTTAGCTTTTCATGCCATTTTGTCTTATTCTTTACCGGCAGCCGGTTGACTGCCGCAGACAGAAGATAAAGCAGCCTGTCCTTTAACCGGTGGGAAAACATCACCGCCAAAAGCCCTGCAATAAACAGGATATTGAGCAGAAAGCCAAGAACTGCCAGTACCAGCAGTTCTGCCTGAGGCGTCACTTTTCCCTGAATAAGCGCTGCAACAGCCATTACCTCCATAAAAAATACTGCAATCTGGAAGCTTGCCAGTTCTCCAATCAATGCCAGCGTCCCGTGGGAAAGCTCGATACCGTCCTTCTTCATGGCATATAGCTGTGCCGGCTGCCCTCCTGTGGAGGAGGGTGTGATAGAGCTGAAAAAGAAGCCGATATAAGCATATTTCATTCCCTGCCAGAATGTGACCGGATGGCCGAAGGATTGAAGCAGAAGCCGCAGGTTAATGCCCTCCGCCAGATGGAATACCTCTGCCATCAGAATACCTCCGATCAGGAAGGGAACCGAGGTCTTTGCCAAAGCCTCCCACACAGTCCTCATATCCGTTCCCCGCAGTACAAGGAAACATGCGGCTGCCGCAAATACCAGAAAAACCGCCCCACAGCGGATGATTTTCTGTAAAGACAGTTTATCGCCCATATTCATCCTCCCTTCACAAGCCAGACTATCCTTCATATCCATCCATCCTTTCAAATGTATACCCTTGCTCAAGCAGGATTGGCAGCGCCCTTCGCAGCGCCTCTACCGTTCGCTTCGGCGCTTCTGCCTCGCCCCTGCCGTCGTGAAGGCAGATCACAGCCCCAGGGAATACCCGCCTTAACAGCTTCTTTTCTATGCTCTTTTCCGTCTCCCTGGCCGACCAGTCATGAGCCATCACGTCCCAGAAGATTAGTTTTAAATTCATCCGCCTGCAATAATACAGGGTCCAGAGATTCAGGTGCCCCCAGGGCGGACGGTACTCGCGTACCTGGCATCCCATCTCCCCTAAGGCTGCCATAGACTGCTTTAAATCCCTGCGGACAAATTTTCTTCCGCGGAACAATGCATTTTTGTGGCTGACGGAATGTATTCCGATTAGATGTCCTTCCTCCTTCATTCTTTCAATCAGCTCTGGGTTCTCTCTGGCAAATTCTGCTACAACAAAGAAGCTGGCCTTGATTCCATACTCCTTCAAGAGCTTCAATAGCTGCCCTGTATACTCTTTGTCAGGCCCGTCGTCAAAGGTTAAGTACAGCCGTTTCCCCGCCGCGCCAGCCCTGCTCTTTTTTCGGCTTCTTCGCTTCCAGAGGTATTTTAGTCCCTCCGACGGTATCAGACTATAACATAGCAGCCCTGTGGCAAGCAAACCTGCGCCAATTCTGTGCATTTTCTTCATATCCATATTCCTCCCTGGAAAATTCTCCTATATACTGGCAATGGCGGGAAAGGTGATAATCCTGCCCCCTTTTTCTCATTTCACCAACCGCCTGGGAAAGCTCGGTATCCATCATTTCCCGACGCGCCCTGGCCATACACGCCTGCATCTCCTCCAGTCTTTCAGGGGCTTTTAGAAGCCTCTTAAGCTCTGCCGTGAAATCTGCCTTCTTATCCCATATAACATGTGCAAATCCTTTTTTCTGGGCGTATCTTGCATTTACGCTCTCCTGCTCAAGAAACGGACGGATAATAAACATGGGTACCTGGCTGTGCAGAAGCTCGAACAGCGTGATTCCCCCTGCCTTTGTAATCACAAGGTCTGCCTTGCGCATGTATGTCCCGATATTGTCAACGTATCCCAATACTTCAATGTCGTCAAAGCATCCTTTCCACGTCTCATAAGTTTTTTGATTCTTTCCGGTAATTACGGTTGCCCTAACCCCTGGCATTTCATGTAAGGTGTATAGAAGGTCTTCAAGCTCTGGCATGATTCCTAAGCCCCCTCCCATGACCAGAACATGCTTTTCATCCTCATCTGTTTCTCTGCCGCCTGTGCCAAGGAACTGCTGCCGTACAGGAACCCCTGTCACCAGAATATTTCCCGGCAAAGCGCCAAACCTAGTCAGATTATCCTTCACCTCTATCGTGGGCGCCAGATAGAGATCCGTCTGGTTTGAAAACCACTCTTTATGCATACTGATATCTGTAATACTGGTGACAAGGGGAACCTTATCTCCTGACTTTGCCTTATAGGTTGCCGCCGATTTCTCACAGAAGGGATGGGTACACACAATCACATCCGGTGTGTATTCCTCCATCATTTTCTGAAACTTCCGGTAAATGACGGGGCCGCTTGGCCGGTTTCCCGAATTTATTTTACCGGATATCTTATAGACCAGATTGTAAATTCCATGATAACGCTCAGCCACAAGTCCGAATACCTTGTATATGAGCTTGCTGAGCTTTGGGTAAAAATACGCCGGAAGGTCTTTCTGTATAATCTCGGCATCCAAAGCCTGCCTTTTGAATTCCTCCATAATCGCATTTGCCGCCATCTGGTGGCCAAATCCAAACCTGCCGCTTAATATCAATATCTTCATATGAATCCCCCTTCGCTTCCGCAGTCAGTGCTTGCTGTCGTTTTCTTTATGGGTGTTATTTTATTCCTTAAATCTAAAGAATGGCGGCATGGATTTCTAAACATATTCTGAAGATATACTTGTCTCTTTTTTGTGTTTCTAAAGATTCTCTTAAGAAAAAAAGGCATGTCCATTGACACACCTTTGTCTTAACAGAAAAATTACAGCTCAAGACTATTTTCTTTCAAAAGGAAATCATAAATGCTCATAGTCGTTATTCCTTCTTCGTCTCTTGTTACGTTTACAATATCCTTGACAATAATAATTTTTTTAAAGGAGTCCTTAAGGCCAAGCAAAGATGCTTTCTCCTGAATTCTTTTCTCCTCATTTGGCATACTGAATGCAGATTGGATATAGTAGCGTTTACTGCCAAGATTGGCAATAAAATCTATTTCAAGCTGTTTCTTCTCTGCCTTTCCCTCCAGATTCATTTTTCTTTTCTCCACGATACCAACGTCTACGGAATATCCTCTGCTTCTCAGTTCATTATACACAATATTTTCCATCAGATGAGTTTCTTCAATCTGCCTGAATTCTAATCTGGCATTTCTAAGACCCACATCTTCAAAATAGTATTTCAATGGCGTTCCAATGTATTTCCTTCCTTTCACATTGTAACGATTTGCTTTATTTATGATAAAAGCATCTTCCAGATATTCTATATACTGCCTGATTGTATTCAGGCTGATTGTCGATTGAATCGTACTTCGGAAGGTCATCTCTATCTTAGACGGATTGGTAAGTGAACCTACCGCAGATGCAAGAATATTGACCAAATCTTCCAATTCCTGGTTTTTCTCTATATGATGCCTCTCTATAATATCTCGCAAATAGGTTTCTTTGAACAAGTTTGTCAGGTAATTAATTTTTTGTTCTTCTGTTTTCATGGTAACAGTTAGCGGAAGGCCGCCATAGACCACATACTCCGCCCAACCATGATAGATATCTTTGTCATAGGCGCTCATAAATTCTTTGAAGGTCAATGGATAAATATGAATTTCATCCCCTCTCCCTCTGAATTCAGTGATAATATCTTTGGACAAAAATTTTGAGTTACTTCCGGTGACATAGATATCTGCGTTTCTGATATGTGTCAGAGAATTCAACACTTCTTCAAATTCCCGCAGCATCTGTACTTCATCCAACATAATATAATATTGCCCATCATCTATAAGTAACGAGTCAATATAATCCAGAATTGCCTCCGGCTCACGGTATTTCCTGTTTTTCCATTGGTCTAATTCAATAATAATCATATGTGACGCAGGCACTCCTTGTTCTTCCAGATATCTTTTAAATATTTTAAAAAGCAGATAAGACTTGCCGCATCTACGAATTCCTGTTATTACTTTTACCATCCCATTGTGCATACGGATAACCAAGTCATTTAGATATTTGTCTCGTCTGATATCCATCCCAAATCTCCTTATTGAAAATTGAGGGTAATTTTACCCTTCTTTTTCAATATATTTTATTCTGTTTATTATATTCAGTCAATAGTTTATTATCAATACTTTTATGTGGAAAAGCACAAAAAGAGCCTCCTGCACATAGACTATATCAAATACGCTAAGAGGTGCTTCTCTTGAAATCATTTCCCCAACCCCTCACAGCCGCAGAAGAAAGA
>CAJUBG010000001.1 GCA_910584575.1 uncultured Dorea sp. | reverse complement strand
TAAGTAAGAAGATTTGATGGAAGGAGGTTGTACTATGCCAGCAGTGAATGTGAATATTTGCCCTGAAATAATTAACTGGGCTTTAAGCCAGACACAAGAAGATAAACTGGGTGACAAACTGATGAATAATATAACAAAGTGGCTTGATGGTACAAAAAAGCCGACTTTCAATCAGATAGAGGATTTTAGTAAGAAAGCCAATATTCCGTTAGGATATTTTTTCCTGCAAACTCCGCCTGTGGAGCAGATTGATTTATTAGAGTATCGAACGGTTGATAGTGTTCAACTAGCAAATCCTAGTCGTAATTTAGTTGACACCATTCATGAGATGGAGAATATTCAAGATTGGATGAAAACATATAGACAGGATTTGGGATTTGATAAGTTATCGATGGTCGGTTGTATGAGAGGAATTCATGAGGTTGATGTTATTGTAAATAGAATACGCAGGGATTTAGAGTTTGATGATGCTTGGTATGAGAAAAGTAAAGATGCTAGAGAAGCTTTCAATTATATTAGAAGACAACTGGAGGTATGTGGTGTTGTAGTAATGATGAGTGGTATTGTTGGCAAAAATACTCACCGTGCTTTGGACGTAGATGAATTTAGAGCATTTGCAATGGTGGATGATTGGGCTCCGCTTATATTCATCAATACAGCTGATTCTAATGGTGCCAGATTATTTTCTATATTGCATGAAATTGTCCATATCTGGTTAGGCAGAGATGATTTATTTAATGATAGACAAAGTCGAATATCTGGTGTAAGTGATATAGAGGTGATATGTAATGCTGTGGCAGGAGAATTAATAGTGCCCAAGAATGCATTTTTAAACAAATGGGATATGTATGATATGGAAATATTTGAAAAGATTACAGAGTTGGCAAAATATTTTCGATGTGGAGAGACTGTTATAGCAAGAAAAGCCATTGATTGTAAGAAGATAGAGCAAAATATATACGATGAGGTAGCAAACACCGCAATCAAAAATTACAAACAGATGAAAGAAAATAAACAAACCGATGGTGGTAATTACTATAATACAATGGGATCTCGCTTGGATGGATGTTTGATAAGGGCGTTGTGTGAAAGTATTAATATGGGAAGGACTACTTATACAGAAGCCTATCGTTTGACTAGTACCAGCCGCAAGACATTTTCCGAGGTGGCACAGCGTCTTGGAGGTGTGGAATGGTAGAAAAATTTTTAATCGACTCCAATTCATTTATGACACCATATAGACAGTATTATGCTTTTGATTTAGTTCCAACCTATTGGGAAGAAATATCAAAATGTACGAGTTCGGGGAGATTGGTACTGCTTGATATAGTCAAAGCAGAAATTGATAAAGGCGAGGATGATTTGACTGATTGGATAAGCAGACAAGCAGGATTTGTTATCTGTAATCATATATCACCAGAAATTATTGGTAAGTATCAAGAGGTTTTACAGTATATACAAATGTGTGGCTTATACAAAGAACAAGCACTACAAACATGGGCTAATGGAGATGTTGCAGACCCTTGGTTGATTGCGGTGGCAGCAGTAAATGATTATACAATTATTACAGCAGAAGTATCATCAGGTGGATTAAGTGTAAAGAATCCAAATAGAAATGCTAAAATACCAGATGTAGCGAAGAAATTTGGAGTTAAGACGAATAACTTGTATTATATGATGAGACAGTTAGGAATCAAAATTTAGATAATTACATAGTCATGGCTAGGAGTATTAATTTGCGCTTTCTCATGTTGCTCTGTCATGTATTCTCATAAGTTAAAAAATGGATGGCAGTATAGATTCATAATATCAGGAGGTACGATTATGACAATAATAACAACTGTAAAAAGCATTATGGTGGGTACGGGCAGTTCTGGGAATTTATACAAAAGTATGCAGGAGCATGTGAGAAAGTAAAAATTAATATGACATGAAGACGCCGTAGGTTCGAATCCTACAATTCCCATTGGGCTACGTTTGGTAGCCCATTTTCTAAATTATATTTGGTTCAAGAGAAAGTAAGGCAGTAAGGAGTTATAACAATTTTTTGAAGAGATTTTGAAGATATGACTAGAAAAGCATATTGGATTTTTAAGCAAAATCGCTTATAATTTAGACCGTTTAGGGCATGAAAAAATACAGACAACCCTAAACACTTATAGTCATCCGTATCCGAATAAACAAACAGAATTAGTACAACAGCTTGAAAATATCATCAACGAAACAACCATCTTGGATGGTAGTTAGTAGAATGGCGAACAGAACGAATAATGCCTATTGAGGCACTTTTGAATTCATGGGACAAAGAACAAAATACCATTGTGAAAGATATTCTAAAACAGCAACTGCATGATGAATATGCAGAAGAAAAAGAATTTAGCTTAACAATTAAATCGTATCCTAAAGCAAATGGGTTTCCTGTGCAAGAAAGCCGATTTAAAATTTATAGTATTTAGAAACATTATAATAGTAGGAGAATATCATGACACAATCAAATATTATCATGTACACTACAGAAGATGGAGTCACAAAAATAGAAGTTACATTTGACCATGACACGGTTTGGCTCTCCATAGATCAAATGGCCGAATTATTTCACGAGATAAAAGTGTAATTGGAAAACATGTAAGAAATGTTTTTAAAGAAGGAGAATTGGCAAAAGAAGCAGTTTGGGCAAAATTTGCCTACACTGCTTCTGACGGCAAGACTTATCAGGTAGATTTTTATAATTTAGATGTTATTATTTCCGTTGGTTATCGGGTAAAATCCCTGAGAGGAACACAGTTTAGAATATGGGCTACTTCTATTTTGAAGGATTATATGAAAAAGGGTTCGCATTAGATGATGATCGACTTAAGAATCTCGGAGGCGGAAACTATGGAGCCGCTTTATTTTGTCTGTGTACAACGCCGGTCTTATAAATGTTCTGCTGCCTCCTCCATATGTTCCTTGCGGTAGCGGCTTGGAGAACATCCCATATACCGCTTAAATATCTGCCCGTAATACGCGGGAGAGGAGAAGCCGGTCATGCTTGCAATCTTGGTGACGCTTTCTCCCTCCCGCAGAAGCGCGAGGCTGTTCTGGATTCGCAGGAACAGGATATAATCAAAGATAGTCATTTTCATATATTTCTTAAAAAAACGGCAGCACTCACTCTTACAGATATTCACATGGTCTGCAATTTCGTTCAATGTAAGCTCTTGTGTGTAATTTTCCTGGATAAAGGATAAGATATCCTTAAGCCTTGCCAGATGCTTCTGGGGCTGTTGTTCGCTTGCGGGAAGGGAACTGTAATATTGGTAGAGCTTCTGCCAGACGCCGGTAAGAATGAGATGTACTTGTAGTTCAAAATCCGGCGCAAGGCTTTGTGACAACTGATAAATACTCTTTATCTGCGCAAGAATATCCTGATGCCACCCCACGTCTTTCTGAAGCTTCAGGGAATGCCAGCTCTCGTTAGCAGTAATAAAATCCACATATTTCGTCTGAAGAAGGCTGTTCTCGTACCCGTAAATGAACCTGGGATGAAAGGTAACGGATACATAGCTGCACTCTGTTTGGTCTACCATATAGCCGGAGTGAAGGGAATTGCTGTTGCCGAACAGTCCCTCGCCTTCGGATAGAAGGTATTTCTTATCATTCACAAAGTATTCAAGCTGTCCGGACATAATCCAGGTAAGTTCAATTTCAGGATGCCAGTGCCAGGGAAAGGAATTCTGCTCATATGCCTGAATTTTTTCCAGGCTGATATGAACCGGAAATTCATAGTTTCCGTGCTTTTTTATCTCTTTGTGGTCTTTTTCGGTGTGTAACTGCATCATGTGCCTCATTTCCTCAATATACTGATAATATTATCAAATATTCTTATTGTATCCATTATCTAATCTCATTATAATTATAAAACAGATAAGGCAGATATGCAAGGAAAGTATAGACAGGTAACAAAAAGAGAACGGAGGATATGACTATGAAGGAAAAATTAATTCAGCAGTTCAAGGATTTATACACGGGGGAAGGCGAAATCCGGTCTTATTTCGCGCCAGGCCGTGTGAATCTGATTGGAGAGCATACGGACTATAACGGAGGCCACGTATTTCCCTGTGCATTGACATTGGGGACATACGGAATTGTGAGAGACAGGGACGACAGGAAGCTTCGTTTCTATTCGGCTAATTTTGAAAAACTGGGTGTCATTGAGACCAGCCTTGACGAGCTGGTTCCAGATCCGAAGGCAAACTGGACGAATTATCCGAAGGGAGTGATGTGGGCGTTTGAGAAGCGGGGATATAAGCTTGACCACGGCATGGATATCCTAATCTATGGCAATATTCCCAATGGCTCTGGTCTTTCTTCATCTGCGTCATTGGAGGTTCTGACAGGGGTAATCTTAAAGGATACCTTTGGATTTGACCAGGTGTCTATGGTGGATATTGCATTAATCGGCCAGGATTCGGAGAATAACTTCAATGGCTGTAACTGCGGAATCATGGATCAGTTTGCCAGCGCTATGGGTAAGAAGGACAATGCAATCTTCCTGGACACCAATACCCTCCACTATGAGTATGCGCCGGTTGTACTTAAGGACGCGAAAATCGTGATTACCAACAGTAAGGTAAAGCACAGTCTGGTGGACTCTGCCTACAACGACAGGCGCAATGAGTGCGAAACTGCTCTAAAAGAGCTTAAGGCTGTGATGGATATATCCTCTCTTGGGGAATTGACAGAGGAAGAATATGAGGCGCATAAGGATGCAATCAAGGATGCGGTAAGGCAGAAGCGGGCAAAACACGCGGTCTATGAGAACCAGAGGACCGTTCGTGCCGTGGAGGCGCTGAAAGCTCAGGATGTGGAGTTGTTTGGAAAGCTGATGAATGCTTCTCATGAATCTTTGAGATATGACTATGAGGTTTCCTGTGAGGAAATCGATATCCTTGTAGACCTTGCCCAGGCTATGCCAGGCGTGCTTGGCTCACGCATTACGGGAGGGGGCTTTGGCGGCTGTACGGTAAGTATTGTGAAGAATGACGCTGTGGACGCGTTTATCAGCAAAATCGGTAAGACCTATCAGGAAAAGGTAGGGCATGAGGCGGAATTTTATGTAGTAGAGATCGGAGACGGCGCAGGCGCAATCTAATTTGCTCTTTTGGGATACGGCAGTATATAATGTGGAGGAAAAAAGAAGATGTTAAATGAAAATATCAAAAAATTAGTAGAATACGGTATTCAGACTGGTTTGGTTCCGGAGACTGAGCGAATCTATACGACGAACCTCCTGTTGGAAATGTTTCATGAAGACGGATACGAAGATGTTGCGGTGGATTCAGATAGGATTGAGTTGGAGGCTGTGCTAAAAGAGCTGCTGGATGAAGCCGTAAAGCGCGGAATTATTGAAGACAGTATCGGATACAGAGATTTATTTGACACAAAGTTAATGAACTGCCTGGTTCCAAGACCGGCCCAGGTTCAGGAGACATTTGCGGGGAAATACAAGATATCTCCCAAGGAAGCCACGGATTACTACTATAAACTCAGCCAGGACAGCGACTATATCCGCCGTTACCGTGTGAAAAAGGATATGAAGTGGAAGGTAGCCTCTCCTTATGGAGAGATTGACATTACCATCAACTTATCCAAGCCGGAGAAGGATCCCAAGGCGATTGCGGCGGCAAAGAACGCTAAGGCCAGCAGCTACCCTAAGTGCCTGCTCTGCATGGAAAACGAAGGGTACGCGGGACGCCTGAATCATCCTGCAAGAGAGAACCACAGAATTATTCCGGTTACGATCAATGACAGCAGATGGGGGTTCCAGTATTCCCCCTATGTGTACTACAATGAGCACTGTATCGTATTTAACGGACAGCATGTGCCTATGAAGATTGACCGGTCAGCGTTTATTAAGCTGTTTGATTTTATTAAGCAGTTCCCCCATTATTTCCTCGGCTCGAATGCAGACCTTCCGATTGTGGGCGGTTCGATTTTAAGCCACGACCATTTCCAGGGCGGCAATTATACATTTGCCATGGCGAAGGCGCCAATCGAGCAGGCTGTGACAATCCCAGGCTATGAGGATGTGGAGGTAGGAATTGTGAAATGGCCCCTGTCTGTGCTTCGCATCAGGAATAAGGACGAGAAGCGCCTGATTGAACTGGCCGACCATGTTCTGGGCGCCTGGAGGGGATATACAGACGAGGAGGCGTTCATTTTCGCGGAGACAGACGGGGAACCCCATAATACAATCACGCCGATTGCAAGAAAAGTGGGCGATACCTATGAGCTTGATTTGACTCTGAGAAATAATATTACGACAGAAGAACATCCTCTTGGCGTTTACCATCCTCATGCTCAGTACCATAATATTAAGAAAGAGAATATTGGTCTGATTGAGGTTATGGGACTGGCGGTGCTGCCGTCTAGATTAAAGGAGGAGATGGAGATTCTCGCAGATTACCTGGTAGAGGGCAAGGACATCAGGGAAAACGAGAAGATAAAGAAGCATGCCCAGTGGGCAGAAGATTTCCTTCCAAAGTATGACAATATTACACGTGAGAATGTGATGGAGGTGCTTAAGGAGGAGATTGGCATTACCTTTACCCATGTGTTGGAGGATGCGGGAGTGTACAAGTGTACAGAGGAAGGTCGCAAGGCGTTTATGAGGTTTATCAATACTCTATAAAATAAATGCAAAAACTCTATTGACAATCTTGGACAACTGGGATATAATAAATATCGTTGTAAAAAGATTGTCAATATGTGGGCGTAGCTCAGCTGGATAGAGCGTCTGGCTACGGACCAGAAGGTCGGGGGTTCGAATCCTCTCGCCCACGTTAAAAGTCCTTGCAGTTTCTCTGTAAGGACTTTTATCGTACCATGGCGATATGGACTTGATGTATCGGGGATGATGGGGCGTTAATTTACACAGTTCCTTAAAGGAGGAGTCCGTGGATGGAGAAGAAAAAGATTGCGTGTGAAGTCTGCCGAAACCAGTGTGAGATGGAGGTTGAGATGGAAGACGGCGAGGTTGTGGAGGTTACGGGCAATGGATGTATGAAAGGATATATCTTTGCACAGAACGCAGCCAGGGAACAGCAATAGTAGACAATTACATCGGAATATATTAAGATTGTAATATCGTCAGCAATTTATCTAAGAGAGAAAGGAATATGGACTATGAAAAGAAATGTTATTGTAGGGCAGTCAGGAGGGCCGACAGCAGCGATTAACTCAAGTCTTGCGGGGGTTTACCGTACGGCAAAGGACCGTGGGGCACAGAAGGTATACGGTATGCTTCATGGCGTACAGGGATTGTTGGAGGAGAATTATATTGACCTGGCGGATCATATCAAGACAGAATTGGATGTAGAGCTGCTTAAGAGAACGCCGGCGGCATTTTTAGGTTCATGCCGTTATAAACTTCCGGAGATTCACGAGAACCGCGAGGTTTATGATAAGATTTTTGAGATTCTTGAGAAGCTGGATATTGAAGCGTTTATCTATATCGGTGGGAATGATTCCATGGATACGATTAAGAAGTTATCCGATTATGCAATTATCACAGGATTTTCAACAAGATTCATCGGATGTCCGAAGACGATTGATAATGACCTTGCATTGACAGATCACACACCTGGATACGGAAGCGCTGCAAAATATATCGGTACCTCCATGAAGGAGATTATCCGTGACAGCTTCTGCTTGGAGACCGAGAACGGAATCGTTACGATTGTAGAGATTATGGGACGTAATGCGGGATGGCTGACAGGTTCAGCGGCGTTGTCCGAGGGAGAGGACTGCGAGGGTCCGGATCTGATTTACCTGCCTGAGACAACCTTTGATCTTCAGGCTTTTGGAAGTAGAGTCAGAGAGCTTTTGGAGAAGAAGACCTCTATCGTGGTTGCTGTATCAGAGGGAATCCGTACCGCAGACGGAACTTATGTATGTGAGCTTGGAAACAGCATTGACTTTGTAGATGCGTTCGGACATAAGCAGTTGTCAGGTACAGCTTCTTATCTTGCAAGCTTTATTGCAGGCGAGCTTGGATGCAAGACCCGTGCGATTGAGCTGAGTACGTTACAGCGTTCTGCGTCACATGCAGCGTCTCGTGTAGATATCCTGGAGGCTTACCAGGTTGGCGGTGCGGCTGTGAAGGCAGCAGACGAGGGAGATACCGGTAAGATGGTAGTTCTTCAGAGATTGTCTGATGATCCTTATCAGTGCGGAACTGAGGTGAAGGATGTTCACAAGATTGCCAACGATGAGAAGCTTGTTCCGAGAGAGTGGGTAAATGAGGAGGGAACTTATGTGACGAGTGAGTTCATTTCCTATGTAAGACCGCTGATTCAGGGTGATGTTTCTCCGGTTATGGTTGACGGTATTCCGAGACATCTGTATACGCCGAGAGAGCTGAGTTACAGGCAGAAGAAGGGGAATGTAGAATAGTAGATGGAATGAGGCCGCTGCACGGTTAGGCGTGCGGCGGTTTTTGTATATCATGAGAACAGTGATTATAAATAGATAGCAGGAGGAATACTTAATATGTCGATCAACAATAGATTCATTACTTCGGCAGAAAGTCTTGTGACAACCCATGAAGAAACAAGAGCAGGTTTTTTTAGGATTGCATTAGAGAAGAATCGAGTTGGAGATCCATATGTAAAAAATGCATTAGCATTTAAGGCAATGGCAGCTCATACTCAAAAGGCCGAAGACTTACTTACTATTCCGGAAGTTCGGCCATTTTTGATTACAGCGGCAGGTCTATCAGGTAAATCGCTGTCATATTTAGATGAGGAAGATCAAACCATGGCAATAAAAGAACTAATCGATGAGTTTTTGAAGCCATCTGGAAAAGCGTATATTGATGAAGCGACTTTCCGTTATCTCCTCATCAAAGGAGACGCAGTAGGCGGAACCATGCGCAATAAGATTGGTGATCTTGGGCAAGAAAAGCTTATTCGCGCTATTTATTCAAGTATGAGTGTCAGGGGAATAACATGTGACTGTATTTCTAAAGGGTCAAAGCATTGGAGAAGGATAGACGGTAATGTTGCGGGAACAGAGACGAATGTGAAAGCGTTGCATTGGAGGAATAGAAGGGGAGAACGAATCCTTATCTTTAATGCAAATATACCGACGGTAAATAAAAATGTAGATATTTGCTTGTTTTCCAGTGATATCGCTGATTATGATGGCATAGTTCGTTGTGATGAATGTGCGATTATGTTTGGCGAGCTAAAAGGCGGAATTGATCCTGCAGGCGCAGATGAACATTGGAAAACTGGAAATTCCGCTTTAAATCGAATTCGCGAAAGTTTTAATAAAGCGGGATACCCTGAAATGAAAACCTCTTTTATTGGTGCAGCAATTCAATATTCTATGGCAGAGGAGATATATAATCAGTTGACGGAGGGGACATTAACCAATGCGTCGAATTTGACGAATAATAATCAGCTAATAGAATATTGTAATTGGTTAATTGAGCTATGAGAGGTGAAACGGATATGGAACAATTAACGTTATTTGAGATGTCAGGAATGACACAAGAATTTACTGACAAAACTAATTACATTGTAGATCATTTTTCGGCTGATGGTTTGTGCTGCGAAGATGCCCGGCAGGCTCTGGAAAAAAAATATGAGCCTATCCTTGAGATAACAAATAAATTTGACAGACGAAGCGTTAGTTATCAGTTGAGCAAAAAGGATACTTTGCATAGTTGGTTAAAATATAAAGAGGGATTTTCGGCAGACCTTGTGAATACATTATTGGATGACATGGACGTGAGACCAGGCGATACAGTAATGGATCCTTTTATGGGATCGGGAACAACGGCGTTAGTATGTCAGATGCGAGGAATTAACAGCGTTGGTTATGATATTATGCCTCTGTCTGGAATTGCAATAAATGCTAAGGTTAATGTGATGCAATATGATATCGAGGAAATAAAGAGGATGAGTGATGAGTTTCGTTCATTGGTCTTGCCAAAAGAATATTTAGGTAAAACTCCGTATATCACTATCACAGATACTGCATATCCAGAGCAAAATGAAAAGTATATTCAGTATGCAAAAGATTGGATTTTGGAGTCTGATTATTCTGATGAGTCAAAAAATCTTTTTACTCTCTGCATGATTAACTCCCTTGAAAGATGCAGCTACACATCAAAAAGCGGACAATATTTAAGTTGGGATTCCCGTTCAAAAAAGGTTTTTAATGCTAATATAGCACGTAAAAAAGCCGGACGCAAACTTCTGCCTAAACATTATTGCCGGGAAGTGATTGAAAGTATAAAGGAAGCGGTACAGGAAGAATTAGAACATGTTTTATCCGATATAAGGGTGATACAGACAAATGGATGCATGCAATCGCCTGCAAGCATTAATTTCAAGCAAGGCAGCGCTCTGTTCGAGCTGCCGCAGGTAGAACCAGACAGTCTTAAGGGAGTAATCACATCACCACCCTATTGCAATAGATATGATTATACCAGAACATATGCTCTTGAACTTGTTTTTTTAGGACTCGGTGAAGAAGCTATTAAAGAAATGCGCCAGGCTTTGCTTTCTTGCACAGTTGAGAATAAGTCAAAGATGGAGGTGCTTAGAGAGCACTATGAAGTTATAGGCGCGCTTGATAGATTTCATTATATTTATGATACAATCAAATCTAATGATGCATTTCAAGAAATTAATATAGCTATGGAAAAGCGCAAAGCCAACGGTGATTTGAACAATATTGGTGTTCTGCGAATGATAGAGGGATACTTTACAGAACTTGCATTTATCTATGCAGAATTATATCGTGTGTGCAAAAAAGGTGCATTTGTAGCATTTGTGAATGACAATGTACGATATGGCGGTGAGGTGATTCCGGTTGACTATCTATCAACAAGTCTTGCTGAACAGTTTGGATTTACTCCCGTAAAGGTTTTCTGTCTGAGACAGCAAAAGGGAAATAGCAGCCAACAGATGAAGAAATATGGCCGTGTACCACTCCGTAAAAGTATTACTATTTGGAAGAAAGAGTAATAGAGGCCGGCCTAGGTAATAAAATGCTAATCCACTAATATGGGACGTCCCTGCCGGATGGCAGGGACTTTTGTATACAGAAAAAAGTGGAGTATGTATTTTTAGCAATAAAACTGAGACGGATTTTTCAAAAATACTTGTATTTTCCCTAAAAATCAAGTAATATATAAATCAATCTAATATTCCAAAGAATCTACTAAGTCATTATTTCAATTTATTTCAGTGGTTTTCACATGAATATTCCAAACAAAGGTAAATTTAAAATTATGTCCAATTACAAAGAAAGAGGTGGTGTATTTGACAGGAAAAGAAGGATATGACGTATTGCGTCTAATCACACACGGGCAGACATGCTATATCAGCTCAGAGTATGTGGAAGGAAAAATACTGGCAGGATGGCTTAAGTCTAACCCCAATATTACAAAAGAGCAGTTATTCTCCCTGATGCGGGAGATTGCCAATCAGTTGAGTATGATTCACAAATGCCGGAAAAAGCCGTATTATCAGTATGTGAACCCTTACAGCATTGTGATAACAGACGACGGAACCCCCTATTTCCTGGATTTGGAGGCAGGCTCAAACGAAAAGCGGCTGCGTTTCATGCAGAGGCGCGTTGTCAGGGAGTGCTTCCTGCCGAGGGAAGATGCCTACTATCAGCGTGGAAGCGTGAAACTTGACATCTATGGTCTGGGAAAGACCATCCAGTATCTTCTTGCCACAGCAATTCCAACGCCCCCGCTTAGCGGACGGGAGGAAAGAAGATTTCTCAGAATCATTTCAAAGAGTCTCAATGACCAACTCAGAACATCCTATCAAAATGCGGCAGATATCAGAAGGAATATCCCACAATATAAGAAGAAAACAGAACATACGCCTGCCAAGCGCAAGCGGCTTCTTATGGCTGCCAGTGCGGCGGTTATCCTAGGCGCGGCCTGGAAAGTTAAGGAGTCTCAAGACTTCACAGAATCAGGAGGGGAATCAGAGCTTTCTGACATAGCACAGGAAGATTTTCAGCAGGAAAATACACTAATGGAAAGCGAAGTACAGGAGGATACAGTAGAAATACTAACGCGTGGAGGCGGCGAGGCGTATATGGATTTGGCGTTAGCATATATCCTGGATTTGGAGGATTACGAGAAGGGTATTTATTATCTGGACAAGATACAGGAGTATGCCACAGCCGTGAATCTGAAAGACGTTGCAGAGGCTCTCATGGGAAAGCAGAAAGAGCCGGAAATATTGGAGGGAAGCCTTTTCTATCTGGAAGAAAAAGCAAAGGAGGACCCCACGGGGCGTTATGACCGCTGCCTTATCAGAGGTTACGGCCTGCTTAATACAGAGCAGGCATCAGAGGAAATCCTCCGTATCGGAAGACGGTGTCTTGATAAGGTATCAGACGGGGAGGAGACAAAAGAGATTCAGGAATGCATGGTTACAGCGTATGAGAAAATGACAGAATTATATATAGGCAGCGGACTTACTGAGAAGGCAAAGGAGATTTGCGGCCAGGGAATCGAGGAGTTGGGCGGTTCAGAGAAGTTGAAAGTCGCATATATACGGCTGATGTGCCAGGATAAAGCCATAGGTCGGGACCAGTGCGCCCAGACCATACAGGAGTATATTGTAAAGACGCCAAAGATTCTGGAAAATGAAGGATTCCAAGAGCTTATGAGAGAGTATGAGATTCAGATAGAAGGAGAACAGGTATGGGTAGGACGATAAAAAATATTGTTGAGTTGTTTGTAATACTGGGATTGATTTACTGGCAGCAATATGGTATAGTTATATCAGTTTCATGAACGTGTAGAGATGGGAGAGCGAAGGATTACAACAGAGATGTTGTTATTTGGTTTGCTCTTTTTCTTATATCATATCTTAGAACTAATGTTAAGAGGGGAGAGGGATGGACAGAAAATATTACGATGCAATCGAGAGCAATCCCGTTGTGGCGGCAGTAAAGGACATGGAAGGTCTATTAAGCTGCTGTGAATTGGAGGATATCCGAGTCGTCTTTATCCTGTTTGGAGATATTTGCACCATCAGGGATATTGTGGGCAGGGTGAAGGAGACCGGAAGAATGGCAATGGTCCATATAGACCTAATCGCAGGATTAGGCTCAAAAGAGGTGGCGGTAGACTATATTAAGCAGAATACACAAGCCGACGGGATTATCACGACGAAGCCGGCGCTAATCAAAAGGGGAAAGGAGTTGTCCCTGTGTACGGTGCTTCGTTATTTTCTCATTGACTCCATGGCATTGGAGAATATCCGGAATCAGCAGCATACGGTAAAGCCCGATTTCATAGAGGTGCTTCCGGGATTGATGCCCAAGGTAATCAAGGAGATTTGCCAGATATCCAGAACCCCGATTATTGCCGGAGGGCTGATTAACGACAAAGAGGATGTGATGAACGTACTGTCTGCCGGAGTGATTGCAGTATCCACGACGAACAGGGATGTATGGCGGATGTAGTATGATTTTACCACTCAATAAATATAAAAATACGAGATTCAGGAGGGTGTGAGGATGGCAAAGTATGTAATGGCGTTGGATGCAGGGACGACGAGCAACAGATGTATCCTTTTTAACGAAGCAGGCCAGATGTGCAGCGTTGCGCAGAGGGAATTCAAACAGTATTTTCCAAAGCCAGGTTGGGTAGAGCATGATGCCGACGAGATTTGGGCGAGCCAGATGGGAGTTGCCGTGGAGGCCATGAGCATGATTGGCGCCACAGCGGAGGATATCGCGGCGATTGGAATTACGAACCAGCGGGAGACAGCGATTGTATGGGACAAGAATACCGGAGAGCCAATCTACCATGCAATCGTATGGCAATGCAGAAGGACGTCAGAGTATTGCGATTCCCTGAAGGAGAAGGGGCTTACGGATAAGTTTCGTGAGAAGACAGGGTTGGTGATTGACGCGTATTTTGCCGGAACAAAGGTAAAATGGATTCTCGACCATGTAAAGGGCGCCAGAGAGAGAGCCGAGAGGGGCGAGCTTCTCTTTGGTACGGTAGAAACCTGGCTGATTTGGAAGCTTACAAAAGGGAAGGTACATGTGACAGATTACTCTAATGCTTCCCGCACCATGCTTTTTAATATCAATACGCTGGAATGGGATGATGAGATTTTACAGGAATTGGATATTCCCAGATGTATGCTGCCAGAGGCAAAGCCTTCTAGCTGTGTCTACGGGGAGGCAGACCCCTCCTTCTTCGGAGGCGGGATTCCAATCGCAGGCGCGGCAGGGGACCAGCAGTCGGCATTGTTCGGACAGACCTGTTTTGCGGCAGGGGAAGCCAAGAATACATACGGTACAGGGTGCTTCCTTTTGATGAATACAGGGGAGAAGCCGGTATTCTCGAAGAATGGGCTGGTCACCACCATTGCATGGGGATTGGACGGCAAGGTTTATTATGCTTTGGAGGGTTCTATTTTTGTCGCAGGCGCGGCAGTCCAGTGGTTAAGAGACGAGATGAGGCTGATTGATTCTGCTATGGATTCGGAGTACATGGCAAAGAAGGTGAAGGATACCAACGGATGCTATGTGGTGCCGGCGTTTACAGGGCTTGGCGCGCCCCATTGGGACCAGTATGCAAGAGGAACCATTGTGGGAATTACCCGCGGGGTGAACAAGTACCACATTATCCGTGCCACCTTGGAATCACTCGCTTACCAGGTCAACGACGTGCTGACAGCGATGAAAGCAGATTCAGGGATTTCACTGGCGTCCCTTAAGGTGGACGGTGGCGCAAGCGCCAATGATTTCCTGATGCAGACTCAGGCTGATATCATCAACGCGCCGGTTAAGCGTCCTCAGTGTGTGGAGACGACGGCAATGGGCGCGGCTTATCTGGCAGGTCTGGCAGTCGGATACTGGAAGAATAAGGAAGAAGTGATGAAGAACTGGGCGATTGATAAGACCTTTGCACCGTCTATTCCAGAGGAGAAGCGTTTGGAGAAGATACGCGGGTGGAACAAGGCGGTCAAGTATGCCTATGGATGGGCGAAGGAAGAACAGGAATAGAGGATTTGCAGGAGAAAAGAGCAGAGCAATAACCGCATTGAGAGATATGCGTTTATTGTTCTGCTCTTTTGCAGCTATCAGATATAGAGAAGGAGACTTAAGTTATGTATAAATATGATGTCATTATTATTGGCGGGGGTGTGTCCGGCGCTGCTGCTGCAAGGGAACTGTCCCGTTACAAGGTAAATGTCTGCGTGTTAGAAAAGGAAGAAGACGTGTGCTGCAAAACGTCCAAGGCCAACAGCGGTATCGTCCATGCCGGCTATGACGCCCCCACGGGTTCGCTGAAAGCGAAAATGAACTTGCGGGGAAACGAGCTGATGGAGTCCCTGGCAGAGGAATTGGATATTCCCTTCATAAGGAATGGCTCTTTGGTGGTCTGCCGGAGTAAAGAGGATATGCCAAGGCTTGAGGCTCTCTGTGAAAGGGGCGTATCCAACGGCGTGAAAGGACTTCGGATATTAAGCAGAGAAGAAGCTTTGCAAAGGGAACCAAATCTTTCAGAGGAGATATATGCGGCTCTCTATGCGCCCACGGGAGGGATTGTCTGTCCGTTTGAGCTGAATATTGCCCTGGCGGAAAATGCCAATGTAAACGGAGTGGAATTCCATTTCTGTACCGAGGTGACAGGTATTACAAAACAGGGGAAGGGTTATCGGCTTGTGACAAGCCGGGGCGTTTATTTTGCGGAATATGTGGTAAACGCGGCAGGAGTTTACGCAGATTTGTTCCACAATATGGTCAGTGAGCAAAAGATACACATTACTGCAAGGCGGGGAGATTACTGCCTGTTGGATAAGAGTGCGGGGAACCATGTGAGGAGTACCATATTTACTCTGCCGGGGAAATTCGGTAAAGGGATTCTGGTTGCGCCGACGGCTCACGGTAATCTGATTTTAGGACCGACGGCAATTGACGTTCAGGATAAGGAGGGGACGAATACCACCAGGGAAGGGCTTGACCAGGTGCTTCTAAAAGCCGGACTGAATGTGAAGAAGCTTCCCATGCGCCAGGTAATCACCTCCTTTGCGGGACTTCGCGCCCATGAGGACGGGGATGAATTTATCATAGGAGAATTAGAGGATGCGCCAGGTTTTATAGATTGTGCGGGAATCGAGTCGCCAGGGCTTACGGGCTGTCCGGCCATAGGTGAACGGATTGCCGGAATATTAAGGGAACGGATGGGACTTTGTGAGAAAGAGGATTTCGTTTCCACAAGAAAAGGAATCTTGAAGCCAGAGACACTGTCCAGGGAGGCGCGCGCAGCGCTGATTCGCAAGAAGCCGGCATATGGAAATATCATCTGCCGCTGTGAGATGATTACAGAGGGGGAGATTTTAGACGCAATCCGGCGTCCTCTTGGCGCAAAGTCCCTGGACGGGGTGAAGCGCAGGACAAGGGCAGGCATGGGACGCTGCCAGTCAGGCTTTTGTTCACCGAGAACCATGGAGATTCTGGCGAGGGAGTGGAGGATGGATATACGGGAAGTGACGAAATCCGGCGGGGCTTCCTATCTGATTGCAGGAACGAATAAGGATGTTTTTTAACAATATGAGGAGGAAGCAATATGGAAAATTTTGATATTGTCATTATCGGCGGCGGTCCGGCAGGGCTGGCGGCGGCAGCTTCGGCAAGAGAGAACGGCATTCAACGGATTGTGATACTGGAACGGGACAATGAGCTTGGCGGGATACTGAACCAGTGTATCCATAACGGCTTCGGCCTGCATACATTTAAAGAAGAATTGACCGGACCGGAATATGCGGGGAGGTTTATCAGACAGGTAAAAGAGTTAGGAATTGAGTATCGGCTGAATACGATGGTTATGGCTATCAGCCGGAAAAAGGTGGTGACAGCCATGAACCAGAAGGACGGCCTGTTTGAGCTTCAGGCAAAGGCAGTCATTCTGGCTATGGGATGCAGAGAACGACCCAGGGGCGCGCTGAATATTCCGGGATTCCGTCCGGCAGGAATTTTTTCAGCAGGTACGGCTCAAAGGCTGGTGAATATGGAAGGATATCTGCCTGGAAGGGAGGTCGTAATCTTAGGCTCTGGCGATATCGGCCTGATTATGGCAAGGAGGATGACGCTTGAGGGGGCCAACGTGAAGGTGGTGGCAGAGCTTATGCCTTACTCTGGCGGACTGAAGCGAAATATCGTCCAATGTCTGGACGATTATGGAATTCCCCTTAAACTGAGCCATACAGTAGTGGATATCAAGGGAAAAGAACGGCTTGAGGGTGTGACGCTTGCAAGGGTTGACGAGAAAGGGAAACCCATTTCTGGAACAAAGGAGTTCTATTCCTGCGACACCCTCCTCCTCTCAGTGGGGCTGATTCCGGAAAACGAGCTTTCAAGCGGGATGGGGGTGGAGTTAAATCCAGTCACCTCCGGACCAAGGGTGAATGAAAGCCTTGAGACGAATATTGAGGGTGTGTTTGCATGTGGAAATGTACTCCATGTCCATGATTTGGTTGATTTCGTGTCAGAGGAGGCAAAGACAGCGGGAAAGAAGGCGGCGGAATATATACTGGGCATTACAGATAAGTCCCAAGAAGCTGTTTCTCTTACCGCAGGAGAAGGAGTGCGTTACACGGTTCCGGAAACCATCTGTGTGAAACGCATGGAGGAACGGCTGACAGTACGCTTCCGTGTAGGAAATGTATACAAGAACTGTTATATAAGCGTTTATTTTGATAAAGACAGGGTTCTTCACAGGAAAAAGGCAGTCGTCGCCCCTGGCGAGATGGAGGAGATTGTGCTTACGAAAGAGCAGCTTATGGAGTATCCCAAATTAGAGACGATAAACGTAAAGGTCGAGGAGGCATAAGAAGATGGAAGAAAAAAAACTAATCTGTATTAACTGCCCTCTGGGCTGTATGCTGACGGCTGTGGTGGAGGGGGAGACAATTTTAAGCGTGTCTGGAAATACCTGCAAGCGGGGAGATTCTTATGCCAGAAAAGAGCTGACGAGTCCAACCAGGCTTGTGACGTCTACGGTGAGAGTATCCGGAGGGGATAAGAGGATGGTTTCGGTCAAGACAAGGGAGGATATCCCTAAGAAAAAAGTCTTAGAGTGCGTGCGTGCGCTCAAGGAGGTCGAGGTCAGAGCGCCAATCAGTATCGGTGACGTTCTGGTAGAAAATATTGCGGGAACTGGGGTAGATATTGTGGCTACAAAGAACGTGGGTGAAAGAAAATTATTTGATGGTGATGAAAATGGAGAAAAGACAGAGAGAGTATCTTTTTGACAATTACAAGGTACTGTTGATTGTGCTGGTGGTAATCGGACATTTTATTGAGCCGTGCTATGATCAGAATCCGTTTTTGTATGAGCTGAAATGGGGGATTGTGGCGTTCCATATGCCGGCGTTTATCTTTATATCGGGATATTTTTCAAAGAAAATCCCATCTGTGAAAAAACTCATTAGCGGGCTGGTAATCCCTTACTTCGTGTATGAAGTAATCTACTACCTGCTATATACATATATACTGGACAAAGAAACCGAGCTATATTTTACCAGACCCAAATTTACACTGTGGTATCTCCTGGCATTGTGCGTTTGGAGGCTGGCGGCGCCTGCTGTGAAAAGGCTTCCCTGCCACCTGCTCTTATCACTGATTGCAGGGCTTGCTGTGGGGCTGTTTGGAATCGGCAACTTTCTGTCCATTCCGAGGATTATATTTTTCTTTCCTTTTTTCCTGGCGGGGATGGAGTTTGACAGCGGATGGCTTACCCCCTTCCGTAACCGGAAGGGGTATCTGGGCGCCCTTGGAATCATTGGGGGTATGGCGGCGTTTCTGTTTCGGGACAGATACCACCGCCGCTTGCCGGTGAAAATTTTCTATGGGCGTTATTCCTATGAGGAACTGGAGTTATCCTCTGTGGAAGGAATACTGATACGCATCGTCTGCTATGGGATATCATTTTTGCTGATTTACCTGTTTATGCTGGTACTTCCGTCAGAGCAGAAATCCTACTCCTACCTGGGGGAGAGAACGATGGCAGTCTATATCTTCCATGGACTTTTTTATAGCTGGCTGAAGGCTCGTTCTCCGGTTCTTGAGGATGTAGAGACGAATGTGGAGAGTGCCCTGCTGATCGTGTTCTGTATTGCTGTGGTGTGGCTTGTGTCGCGGAAACCCTTTGTGCGGGTTACGGACAAGATAGCGCACCTGGTATAAGGTTTATTTCTCAGCAGTTGCGGTATCTGTGATATCCAAGGCATATCCCGCCGATTCCCACAGCCAGGGCAATCCCCAGATGTACCATTATTTGTTCTGCGGAAAATGCAAATCCTGAGCCCATCGGAAGATATACCGGCATAGATGTCATAAAATGGGTGATATTTTTTGTCATAGTCACTCCGAAAAGCCACATGGGTCCAAGTATCTGAACCCAGACAACAGGGAACAGGTATGCGCAAAGAGAGAGAATCAACACAAGGAACGGACTTTTGCACAGAGCCGAGATACCAATCACAATGCCGGTCAGAAGAAGGACTCCGACGAGGCTTAGGGATGTGATGTAAATAAAGTACCCCAGGATACTTTCCGGACAGTAGCCGTAAGGTGTGACAAAACTCAATAAAATGGAGGAGGCATCCCATCCCTGCGCGCCGTATACGGCAAGGTAGATAAGCCACAGATAAGCGCAGGCCCCGCATGTCAGGGCGATGGAGAAGCTCAATGCCGCAAGGATTTTCAGCCAGATTCCACTTCCTTTTCCACGGCGGGTAGTCCTTAAGATATCTGCCGTCTTAAGCTGATACTCCTCGGCAAACACCGGAGACAGCCCCAGAATCAATATGATAAACAGCGCCACTATGGTGAATACGTACATTTCCGTAAAATCATTCCATCCGTAGACATAGTCGAAACGTACATCATTTTCAAGAAGGTACGCGGCATTGCGTTTCCATTCCTCCCCTTTCAGAAAATAGATTTCATCCGGACTGTATCCGTCGGTCTGCCGGAAGTTGGTAAAATTTTCCGTGATAAAGCGGTTACAGTAGTTCCCGACAGCGGTATCGGTTTTTCTGTCATAATAAAAGAAACCATATTCCTTGTAGAGACGGCTCACTTTTTCTTTGGTCAGCAGTCCTGCGCAGCGGCGGGTCAACTCCTTGTCTTTGCGGATTGCCTCGCGTCCCTGATAAGTATTTCCGTCAATGGTGGTGGTATAGTGGCAGCATTCTCCATATAAGCGTATCGTTACGAAAGCGAGCAAAAGAAACACGCCAAGCCAGACGATTTTTCTGGATGCTATCTTATAAAGTTCTTCTTTCCAAATGGTCCCCATGTTCTGACACCTCCTCAAAGTGATATAAATATACGTCCTCAAGTCCTGGGGGAACCTTTATTGCGCCTTCACAGGGGCATGTGTCTGACAGAAGCCGAAGGCGCACCTTTTCCCCCTCGTTTTTCAGATTGCTGACAGGGAAGGCTTCGTTCATCCTTATGGCTTCCTCTGGCGCGGCAAGATATTCCCACACTTTGCCGTTTACGCTCTGCGTGACTTCTGCCACGGTTCCCTGCTCAATCATTCTGCCCTGTTTCATAAGCAGTATTTCATCTGCGATAAATTCTACATCGGAGACGATATGGGTGGACAGGATGATGATTCGCCCCTTGGACAGTGAGCTGATAATGTTGCGGAAACGTATCCGTTCTTTGGGGTCAAGTCCGGAGGTGGGCTCGTCAAGTATGAGAAGCTCAGGGTCGTTTAGAAGTGCCTGGGCGATTCCAAGCCTCCGAAGCATTCCGCCGGAAAATGTCTTAATTTTATTTCGCTGGTCGTTGGCCAGGCCGGTCAGGTGAAGCATTTCCTCAACCCTCTCTTTCGCAAGAGCCTTAGGGACTGCCTTACATGCCGCCAGATATTCCAGATACCGTCTGGCGGTAAATTCCGGATAATAGCCAAAGTCCTGGGGCAGATATCCCAGAAGGTATCGGTAATCACCGTCCAGTCTGCCAATCTCTATGCCGTTGCAGCTTATCTCTCCAAAGGTTGGCTTCAGTACGCCGCAGATCATGCGCAGAAGGGTTGTCTTTCCTGCGCCGTTTGCGCCGAGAAATCCGTACACACCTTCCCGCAGGGTTAAGGACACGTTATCCACGGCGATTTTATTTTTGAAGTGTTTTGTAATACGGTCTAATTTTAATTCAGGCATATGTCACCTCCATTTTCTATTTTTCCAAGAAGGCCGTAGACTTCTGCAATCAGCAGACACAGCCCTGCGAGCGTCAATATCTGCCAAATGACCAGATACTTTGGCTGATAGACGGATTCCCATAATATAGGGAAAAGCGCAAGAATGCCGCTGAGCAGGCCAAAGGCAAGGGAACGGAAACCCAGGGAAATATTCCTTAGGTTTGTCAGCATATGCAGATACAGGGTGTCTGACCACAGAAACGGAACCAGCATATAGATGAGGGAGGTGCCGATTTCTGAGGGCTGTTTGCTGCCAGTGATGATTAGGAACAATGTCAGTATGACCAGATCGGCAATCCCTGCCTCCAACATTCGGATACACACCATCTGTTTCAGGTTCAGGTACAAGGTCTGCTCAAGTTCTGCCATATGCCAGGAGAACAGGCTTGCCACATGGCCGAGGAAAATATTTCCCGCAAACACAAGGAATACAGAGCAGGCGGCAAGTGTCTCTATACGGTCTGCCTGTCGTTTGTGAAGGGTAAGCGCCAAAACCATGGCGGTCAGCAGAATCATGCCTTGGAGTATCCAATACCTCCAGGTCTGGAAGCGAAGCTGGTTAAAGAGCTGCTCTATAAATGTAGGGCAGGGGCGGATACGCTTCTGCTCTGCCGCCATCCTGATGACGGACAGGCTTTGGGCTTTTTTCGTTTCATCCATTGGGAATTTCCAGTCTGTGAGATTTATGGCCTGGTCTTTATGCCTTCCGGCAGGAGGCGTTGCTCTTTTTTGTGATGTCACGGTATTTAAGTCTCCTTTCTGCAATTATTGGTTAAAATCACTCTGGTGAAGCAGTTCCTTCAAGCGTTTCATCCCCTGGCGGAGCCGGGACTTGACAGCATCGTAAGAGGCGCCTGTTATTCGGGCGATTTCTCGGTTTTTATATCCGTAGAAATGATGGAGAAGCACAGCCTCCCGCTGATTCTCCGGAAGCTTTGCGAGGGCTTCTTTAAGCACCAGAGAGTTTTCCGAGGTCTGTGTATCGCCCGCAGGGTTTGGGGCTTTTGTGTTGTCTGCCGTGGCCGCATACTCCATGTATTCTAAAGGTTCAGCCTTTGCCGGTGTCTGCGAGGCCGTTCGCATATAATCCCGACACAGGTTCATGGCAATGGTCAGGAGATATCCCTTTAGATTGCGGTACTGATAATTGTCTGCATATTTTATGAAACGCAGGAAGGTGTCCTGAGCTAAGTCGTAAGCCTCCTCTCGGCTGCCGGTCTGGTAACAGCAGAAATAGTAGATGTCATCGTAGTATTTGACGGCAATCTCGTTTAAGTATTCTGTTTGTCCGTTTTGAATCCGCCGAATCAGCTCTCTGTCCTCCAAAATGCTTCTCCTCTCTTAAGGGGTGTTGTCCTGTAAAACGTCTTACAATAAATATAACCTTTTTTGTGGGAAAAAGGAGTGAAAGATTTTTTAGTTTTTTGGATTTTAATGAAAAGAGATGCAAACGTTTGTTCTGTTTTGGTTGACACATTGAATGAGATCATGGTATAATTTTTGTGAAGTATTGACAGAAAAGATGTTATTATAAAATCGAAGGAGGAGAAGACTATGGATATACAGATTGAAAATCTCATGCCAGAAGGCTTTGTGTATGAGAAAACCTATAATGTAATGCATGGGGCTGTGAATGGGATTGCGCTGCTGATCATACCGGTGAAGGCGCTGAATCAGTTTCGGATACAGCTTCATGCAGACATAGAAAAAAGCGGAGTAAAAGATAACTTTTTAGCCTTTCTTCAAGAACTGGAACAAAGACATTCAACCATACAATATACGGGCTATAACGGTAATGATACGATTACCCTCAACGTGGAGTCAACCGAGATAGACGACAAGGACAATCTGACGCTCATTGTTTCAGAGCTTACTTCCAAATGTCTGGAATGTGGAATACGCAACTGCTGTTCTCAATGTAAAAATGTACTGCCTCTGCGTGCCGCGGCCTTAGACGGAACGCCGGTCTTGCTCTGTGAGAATTGCTTTACGCAGGAGATAAACGGCACAAGCGGGCAAAACGGACAGAAGGAGAATATATTTCTGGGGCTTCTTGGGGCGGTTATAGGAACTTTACTCGGCGCCGTTTTGTGGGTGGTGATTGGTATGTTTGGCTTCATTGCCGGAATTGCCGGATTTGCGATGGTATTTTGCGGAATAAAAGGTTATGATATGCTTGGCAGGAGATTGTCAAGAAAGGGAATCGTAATCTGTATTGTAACCGCCTGCCTGATGATTATGGCGGCGGAATATGCTTCGCTTGGAATTGTGATTTATCAGGAGCTCGGAGATATGTATTATCTTTCTTTGGTAGATTCCCTGGCTCTTGTTCCTGCATTTTTAGAAGAACCAGATGTCATTCAAGGTGTAGCAAAGGATTTGGTTATAGGATACGCTCTTGCAATATGGGCTAGTTTTTCTTCTGTAAGACATATCTGGAGACAGGTAGAGCAGAGCCAAAAACCTCATACGGTTGTGCCGTTTTAATGTAAGAAGAAGGTGATTTCCATGGATTTCAGAGCTTTGATGATGACAAAAGAATATGATTTTCTCAGAACCAATGAACGCCTTGGCAGCCGTATTATCCTTCTCGGACTGGGCGGCAGCCATGCCTATGGCACCAGTAATGAGAACAGTGATGTTGATTTTCGCGGGGTCACACTCTCCCTGCCCTCGGATTTGCTTGGCCTTACTCGGTTCGAGCAGTATGAGGACCGGCAGACAGATACGGTGATTTATTCCTTCAACAAGATTATACGCCTGCTGTTGGAATGTAATCCGAATACCTGCGAACTGTTAGGGCTGGATGAAGACCAGTATTTAATCAAGACGAGGCTTGGACAGGAATTGATTGACCATACAGACCTGTTTTTGACAAAGCGTGCCGTGAAATCTTTTGGGGGTTATGCGGGGGCGCAGCTTCGCCGCCTGCAGAATGCTATTGCGCGGGATAATATGGAGCAGACGGAACGGGAGAGGCATATTTTAACTTCTGTGAAAAATGCATTGGACGATTTCAACCGGAGATATGGGACGTTTTCTAATGGAAGTATCCGGCTGTATATTGACGAGGCTTTGAATCCTGAGTTGGAGACAGAGATTTTTGTGGACGCCAGTTATAAGCATCTGCCGTTGCGGGATTATGAGGGTATGTGGGCGACGATGAGTAACGTGGTGAGAGATTACGATAAGATTGGCAAACGGAATAAGAAGAAGGACGATAACCACCTGAATAAACATGCCATGCATCTGCTTCGCCTCTTTATGATGGCATTCGATATCCTGGAACACGGGCAGATTCGGACTAACAGGCGAGGAGACTTAGAGCTGCTTATGAAGGTGCGCCAGGGAGGCTTCCAGAAAGCAGACGGGACTTTTCAGGCAGAGTTCTATGAGATTGTGGCGGACTATGAGAGGCGTCTGGAGGAAGCGGCAGAAAACTGTACGCTTCCGGATGGGCCGGACATGGAGAAGGTTGAGGCGTTCGTAGAGTATGTGAACCGGAAAAGTATCGAGACAGGAACAGTTCAGGAGATGTTTTCATGAGAGATATATTTGACGAGATTCAGGTGAAATTAGACGAGATAGAGCAAAGGGAGAATGTAAGGATACTTCTGGCTGTGGAATCTGGCAGCCGGGCATGGGGATTATCGTCTCCTGACAGCGATTATGACGTGCGGTTCGTTTATCAGAGAGTGCGCAAGGATTATCTTCGACTGGATGAAAAGAAGGATACGATTGACTGGCAGTTGGATGATGTGTTGGATATCAATGGATGGGATTTGAAGAAGGCGCTGAGACAGTTCTATAAAGGCAATGCCACGCTGTTTGAATGGAGTAATTCTCCTGTGGTTTATCGTAAACGTCCGGAATGGGATGAGATTTATCGAGAAGCCAAGGTATATTTTTCTAAGAAGGCGGCGGTACATCATTATCGGGGGACGGCTGCCAATACATTTTACGGTCATTTACAGACGGACAGGGTAAAGTATAAGAAGTACTTCTATGCCCTGCGCCCGTTGTTGGCATGCCGGTATATAGAAGAAAATCATTGTCCGCCTCCGGTGCTGTTTGATGAGCTGATGAAGCTTAAGCTGCCGGAGGGGCTTTGCGCCCAAGTAGAAGAACTTCTTAGAATTAAGAAGACGACAAAGGAGGGACAGCTCAATCCGCAGCTTCCCTTAGTGATTGATTTTATAGCGTCAGAGCTTGAGAGACAGAAAGAGATTGCTGATTTGATGGAGGATGACCATCTGAAGGATTGGGACGTGCTGAACCGGATTTTTATGGACAGGGTGTTGGGGCTTCAATCATTGTGTATGGAGGGATAAAAGTGGTATTAAAGAATGTATTATTGATTGTGAAAGATATGGAACGGTCACGCCGGTTTTATCAGGAGGTGTTGGGGCTTATGGTTACGGCTGATTTGGGAAGGAAGGTTCTGTTTGCCGGAGGGATTGTTCTGGAGGAGAGTTCGCCCTGGGAGGATTCCCTGGAGATTTCAGCCGTATATGGCGGTAATGATATGGAGTTATACTTTGAGACTCTGGATGTGGAGGCGTTTAGGGAAAGATTGGCGGCATCGGATTTTCATGTGGAGTTTTTAGTCGGGCGGGATGAGGATGAGAACGAAGTGATTCGATTTTATGATCCGGACAGGCATGTAATCGAAGTGAAAAGAGCTTTCTGTTGAGGCATTTGTGAACAAACACCGTACAGAAAGCTCAAAGATATTAATCCCACCAAAAATACCACACATTTGATTCCTCAAGCCCTGCCGCCAATTCTGACACTTTACATGTCCTGGTTCCCTGGTCGATTCTGTCTGTGCAGAAGGCATAGTGCTCCTTGGCGGCCTCAAGGCTGTCCTCTCCGTTCAGTCTGGCGGGTGCATAGAACTCCAATACATCGCTGGTAAATGCCGCGGGAACAGCCTGATACTTCTCATACCAGTATTTACAGATAGAGATCATATCCTCCGGCGCAGGACAGTCATTCCAGCCGCCCATGGGAAGGTAGGCGATAATCTCCCAGGGGTTTTTGACGGGAAGTTCAAGGAGAAGGGTATCTTCTGCCAATTCGTTGCCCTGAAATGATATATAGCTTATAAAATGATTTACAATCTCTCCTTCGGTTTCTTTCCCGATGAAATCGTCCATATCATCTATTTCAAAGTCCTCCATATATCCTTCAAAACGTTCTTTGAGAATCTCCTTGCCGTTATTCCCACAGTCCGCAATAAGTGCGTCACGATTGAGGTTCTCCTGGGAAACGTAATCCAGCCAGTCTATTACATTCTCCTCCAGTAAAAGAATCGCCGGAAAGCCCCCACTCTTTTTGCCGGCATGAAAGGCAGTCCGATAAGCCTGGTTCAGTAATGCTGGGTCGGTGCCCTTTTCAAAAACAGTATATTTACATTGAAACCTCTCTGCAATCTGTCTGGTTGATTCTTTCATAGTATACTTCTGCTTCCTTTCTTTGATAAACGGGTTTATGTGATGTAAAGCTGCTTACATTATATCACATATAAAAATAAGAAAGCAATATCCTGGCAAAACGACCCGACTTCGTCCGATAATGCATATTGACATAGATTTTAACAGTTGATAAAATATGAGATATAATATGCGTAGCTATTAGTTTCGTGTGCTGACACGGGAGTACCGCATTCATCAGAGTTATATTTGCAGAATTAAGAGGGGAGAACAGACCATGTATTATTGCTGCTTACATTTCTATTTAACAGGTCGTCCATGTAGCGCCTTTGAGAGTATGAAGGAAATACTTCCGTTTGAGCACTTTACACATGAGTTTTATGAAAGTGAGGAATTTGACTCAGAACAGGCTGCCAGGGCGGATATAATCCTGGCGAACCTTATGGAGAAGGACTGTAGAAAGACCTTGCAGGCTTTGCTTGCCGGTAAAAAGCCGAAGGCTCGCCTTATCCTGCTTGCGGGCAAAGAGCAGATATTGACGATAGAAGATTGTTTAGGAGAGGTGTGCGACGTCTGGGTGATGCCCATGTCGGACGCGGAGGCGAAGTTCCGTTTTCAGAAGTTACAGCATGAGCAGAAGATGGAGAAGGATTACTGGCAGACCAGCCAGTTTTTCGAGGCTACGATCAACAATGTTCCCAACCTTATATGGTATAAGGACAAGGACGGAATCCACGAGAAGGTGAACGACAGCTTTTGCAGGACTGTGAATAAGACAAAGGAACAGGTGGAGGGGCGCGGTCATGCCTATATTTGGGATGTAGAGGCGGATGATCCGGCATGTATCGAGTCTGAACGGGAAGTCATGAGCAGGCGGCAGACCTGTATTTCTGAGGAAACCATCAAGACAGGAGAGGGCACGCGGCTTCTTACCACATATAAGTCACCCTTGTATGATTTGGATGGAAGCGTGATGGGGACGGTAGGAGTTGCAATCGACGTGACGCAGGAACGCGCTTATGAGAAGGAGATCGTAGAGAAGAACCGCACTCTGGAGACGGTGTTTACGACCATGGATTGCGGGATTTTGTGCCATACTTTGGATGGTTCAAGTATCACCAGTATTAACAGGGCGGCGCTTAACATTTTGGGATATGAATCTCAGGAGGAGATGATGAATGCAGGATTTTGCATGGTTGCGGATTCTGTGTTGGATGAGGATAAGCCAAAGCTTAGGGAGAGCATTACATCGCTTAAGAGAATAGGAGACAGCGCCAGTGTGGAATACCGTGTGAAGCATAAAGACGGGAAGCTTCTGCATGTGATGGGGAATATTAAGCTCTTGAAAGAGAATGGAGAGGAATTCTACCAGCGTTTTCTTCTGGACTGTACGAAGCAGAAGCTGGAGGAGGAGAAGAAAGACCAGCATAACCAGGCGTTAGTCCAGGCTTTGAGTATCGATTATAACAGGGTGTGCTATTTTGATCTCAGTACAGGAAGGGGGATTCCGCTTCAAGGTACAAAGGATCAGACGGAAATGTTTGATTCTGTTTTCCATGGTGAGATTTCATTTGAAAAGAGCATGGAGAATTACATAGAAGCCTTTGTCTATGAGGCTGACCGCGATATGATGCGGCAGGAGGTATCAAGGGAGAATTTGAGAAGCAAACTGGCAGAAAAGGGTATTCATTTTGTCAATCACCGTGTCTCATGGAACGGCAATACAAAATATTTTCAGATGAAGGTGGTTCGTACCGGAGGGTGGAATGAAAACCAGGGGATTGTCATGGGCTTCCGCAATGTGGATGGCGAGATTCGGGAGGCCATGGAGAAGAAGAATCTTTTGGAGGATGCGCTGATGCAGGCGAATCGGGCGAGTAAGGCAAAGAGTATTTTCTTGTCCAACATGTCCCATGATATCCGCACTCCGATGAACGCTATTGTTGGTTTTACAGCTCTTGCGATTACCCATATTGACCACAAGGAACGGGTGGAGGAATATTTGCAGAAGATTATGACCTCCGGAAATCATTTGCTGAGCCTGATCAATGATGTTCTGGATATGAGCCGGATTGAAAGCGGGAAGATCCGCCTGGACGAAAAGAAATGCAGCCTGCCGGAGATTTTACACGGGCTGCGCAATATCCTTCAGGCAGATATCCACGCGAAGCAGTTGGAACTGTACATTGACACAGTGGATGTATTTGACGAGGAGATTTTTTGCGATAAGCTGCGGCTGAATCAGGTGCTTTTGAACTTGATGAGCAATGCGGTAAAATATACGGGCCCAGGAGGGATTATCAGCCTGAGGATCACGGAAAGGCCGGGAGCCCCTAAAGGCAGCGCGAATTATGAATTTAGCATTAAGGACAACGGAATTGGCATGAGCCAGGAGTTTGTCGAGCATATTTTCGAGCCTTTTGAGAGAGAACGTAATTCTACCATCAGCAGGATTCAGGGAACCGGATTGGGAATGGCGATTACCAGGAATATTGTAGATATGATGAACGGCTCTATTTCTGTAAAGAGTGAGCTGGATGTAGGAACAGAGGTTAAAGTGTCGTTCACATTCCGTCTGCCTTCAAAAGAAAAAGAGCCCCAGGATATCCCAGAATTAAAGGGGCTTCGGGCATTGGTTGTGGACGACAGCTTCGACAGTTGTGACAGCGTGTCCTATATGCTCGAACAGATCGGGATGCGCGCCGAGTGGACCTTATCGGGAAAAGAGGCAGTTCTGCGTACCCATCAGTCGGTTATGCGCAATGACGTATACAGCGTATATATCATTGACTGGATGCTGCCGGATATGAACGGTATCGAGGTGGCACGGCGGATTCGCAAGGAGATGGGCGAGCATGTATCCATTATTCTGATGACTGCCTATGACTGGGCAGAGGTTGAGGAGGAAGCGAGAGAGGCAGGAGTCATGGCATTCTGCGGTAAGCCTATGTTCTTATCGGAGTTAAGGCGTTGTCTGTATTCCCTTGTCCATGCAAAGGATGAGAGTAAGGATAGCAAAGAACAGGACCAGGTGAGATGCCGTACCGGACGTATCCTGCTGGCAGAGGATAACGAACTGAATCAGGAGATTGCAGAGGTAATCCTGGAGGAAGCAGGATTTACTGTGGAGATTGCCGAAGACGGACAAAAAGCCCTGGATATGCTTAAGAATGCGGGTGGTGGATATTATCAGTTGATTCTTATGGATATTCAGATGCCGAACATGAACGGTTACGAGGCGGCGAGGGCAATCCGAAAGCTAAGCAACCGTGAGCTCTCAGAGATACCGATTATTGCAATGACTGCCAATGCTTTTGAGGAGGACCGACAGGAGGCTCTTAAGAGTGGAATGAACGGACATATTGCCAAGCCTATCGACGTAGGGTTATTGTTTGGAGTATTGGAGAAGATTCTGGCATAGCGGATAAAAGGACGGCAGGAGAAGATTTTCTCTTGCCGTCTGCTTGTTGTAAGGGATATTTTTGTTCAGGCAAAAAGCAGCCCTGCAAGTAAAAGCATAATCGCCGGAAAGATATATTTCCGCGGATGATGCCACAGGTCGCTTTCGATTTTCCAATCTCTGATGGGATAAAACCATTCCAGCAGGACAGAGCAGACCGCGCTTAGCAGAGCGAAGAAAAGGGCGGCGGCAGTCATAAAGACAGTCACATTGCCATTGTGCATCTGCAAACTGAAAAGGAAAATCATATTTGCAGTCATGTTACATGCAAAGATGAATAAACAGTAAGGGATGCAGAAGGCTCTTTTTTGGTCTGGCAGAAAGCGGACTGCCTGCTCGAAGGACGGGTCGCAGGACAGCAGGATACAGACAGGTGTATTCATGGACAGAATAGCAAAGCCAATGGGAACCATGAACTGGCTTTCCATCTGCTTGAAAAAAACGGGTAATACACAGGCTGCGCCCCACATGACAACCGTATTTAACAGATAGTTCTTATGGGAAAGCAAATACCGGAGAAGGTATCTCCATACAGAATGTCGTTTACGCCTCTTTACTGCGCGGCTGTTTCCTGCGTCAGACGGACAGAACGAATAACCGTCTGCTCTCTGTAAAACCATGGCTGCAAGTACGCCGTTGACGATGAGAAGCGGCAAAAACATGGGGCTGTTTCCCAAAAACAGAATGGCTGCAATAAGGCTTGCTGCCCAAAATCCGCCTGCATACCAATATTTTCTAAAGGAATATATAGCAGCCGCCATAAGGACTGCATTTACCGAGCATAGAATACTCCCAAGGATTGCGGCGGGGGCCTGGTCTGATACGGCAAGCAGTAACATAAGAAGGGCCGCTGTCTTCGTCAAAAGCGTATAGGCGCCTAAAGCGGCAATATAGGGAAGGACGAATTGCCGGCAATCAAAAGGAAGCATAAGCATATGCCGTACATAAGCGGCATTGTCCGGCGAAGAAAGAGCCTGCCGCATCACGCCGGCGGTAAAGGAGACCGCCATCAGATACAGAATAACCGGTGCAATCTCTATCCGAAAATCAGCAATATATAATCCCCAAAATACAATCAGATAGATGAAAAAGGTTCGCTTTAACCTCTCAAGGTTTACTCCGAACAGCTTTTTGGCAAAAGCCTTAAATGTCATTTTCATAGCGCAGGGCCTCCCTAATATCCGCGGCATTTATTTGCCCCTGTTCAAATGTCTGCCGGATTTTTCCGTCCTCCAGAACGAATATCCGGTCAGAGGTCAGCGTGATACTTTCTAAGATATGGGAAGAAAACAGAACCGTCCCATACTCCTTATAGCCGGCAATCTGTTGGTATAAATATTCAGTGCTTTGAAAATCCAGTCCATTGACCGGTTCGTCAAGAAGTAAAAGCTTTGGCTTTAATGCAAAGGCAGTAATCAAAAATACCTTTTTACGGTTGCCGGTTGAAAGATCCTTTAGAAGAACCTCCGTGTAATCTTCAAAATGAAAGCCCCCTATCAATTCTGATACATCTGGCAATCCCTTCCTGTAAGCAGAAAAAACATAGGACAGATATTCCCAGAACGTGAAATACTGAAAGGAATTGTCCTCAGCAAACACAGTGTAGCGGCAGAATTTGAAATCCTTTTCCCGCAGATTGAGCTGTCGGCCATAAAACAAGATATCCTCGGAACAAAAGGAGGACAACATGCCGGACAGCACTTTCAGAAATGTTGTTTTTCCGGCGCCGTTAAGCCCAATCAGCCCTACCGCTTCATGCTCGGCCAATTCTAAAGAAAAGTCGGCCAGTACGGTTTTCTTATTGTCATACCATGCGCTCAGGTTTTTGATGGTTAAAAGAGAGCCGCCCATTTTACTTACCTCCTTTGCTGTCTTTATCCTTTTTCCAGGTTTCATAGGCAGAATACAGGAATACTCCGCCTAAAATAACATATAAGACAGCCATCGAAGGGTTGCCGGACATCCCGCTTACAATCGCTGCTGCTAACCAAATCAAACCCATAATCCCTCGAATATATACATGACGCATAATCAATACCTCCTTAAATTTGTTTCCTGATTTATTGTGTCTATATCATAACCCAAAAAAGGAGTTTGTGCGAAAGTGTCCGCGAATGGCAGGTTTTTGACCACTATTCGATAGATACGCCCTGATAGGATAAAGTGGCAACGGCCCGAAACGTGCTGCCGGTATAAGAAGTCTGCACCGTACCGTCATATTTTTCGGCGGCAGTCTGGGCGCTTTTTAAGCCCCATCCATGTAATCCGTTTCCTTCTTTTGAAGTTTTAAGCTCGCCATCCTCCTTGACAGGCAAGGCGGAAAAGCTGTTCTCAACCTTTATGATTAACATTTGGTTGATGCGGCGGATTGTAAGCCGGACAAACCGCTTATCTTCGGGCGTCTGTCTTGCTGCCTCTAAAGCATTATCTAAAAGGTTTCCCAATATCGCGCACAAATCAGCGCTTCTAAGATTTGTGCGGCGGGGAAATTCAACCTGGGCCTGATATTTTATACCGCTGTCTTTGGCTGCCTTTGCATTGCTGTTAATGAGATAATCTACCGTTTCGTCGCCTGTCCATATGGTATGAGCCATCTCCTTAACAGGGGCTTGCAGCCCATCCAGATATTGTATTGCCTCCTCAAGTTTGTTGTGAGCAAGAAGGTGCCTGAGTACACCGATATGATTATGAAAGTCATGGAATAGCCGGGCATTGATGGAGTAAGCATGATTCAGGGTGGTATAGTTACACTCCAGAAGCTCTGCCTGTTGGGATTTTACCTGTGCGAACTCCTTTTCTATTTCATATTGCCGGTTCATATTGAATATGAGAACAGACATCATCAGGACAACGGATAGAATCGTCCACATATCCAGCGTATCGTCTGCAATCAGGAGAATCGACTGTTGCGACAAGGTGATAATTGCAAGGAAGCCTGCCACGACAATTACCGATGCAAAATGAAAGCCATCTTTTCCGTCCATATCAGGATGCTTCCAAAGATAAAGCGCGGCAGCAATCAACAGAATGTGAAGCAGCCAGACGGCGATTTGACCGTATCCCGTGTTATAATCAAGAAATGTTGGGGAATGAAATAATACGCCTGTCCATGCAGCGGCAAGGAATTGCCAGAAAGAGATTGCGATTTCATAGAAAATCCCCACAAACAGGCTCATTCTGGCTGCCGCGCCCTGGAAGCGGGCTGCGCAGACAGCAATCCAGACAACTTCTAATATTATACGGTAGAAATCTGAAAGTCCTAATACAAAGAGTATAACAGTAATAACACCCATGCCGGCGAAGGCCGCGGCAATTTGTTTCTGATTCGGCTTCTTAGCGGACAGCAGCCGGAAAATCAGAAATTGGCATACGAAAATACGCACGCCTCCGGCGGCAATATTTGAAAATAAGATAAATGGGTCTGTCATATATGTGTCCCCCAATAATTGTTAATCTGCTCTTTGACCTCTTGTAGATGGGAACGGCTTATGGGGAGGCTCATTCCGTTTTTTAGTATCGCCATACCGCTTTTAATCTGCATAATGTGTATCATATTTACAATACAGCCTCGGTCAATGTAAATAAATTCGCCGGCATCCAATTCTTCATAAACCTGCTGCATACTTTTTCGCACCCTGGAAACTTTATTGGCAGAGGTAATGCTGGCGTTTTTCCCATCCCGTTCAATATAGTAAATATCTTTGTAAGGAATTCTTTCAAGGCGGCTGCTTGTCTGTATGGTATAGGTTTTCCCGTCTTCTAATTCCAGCAATTTAACCGCGTCCTGTATGGCGGCGGGAAGCCGTTTGTCTATATCATCTTTTGGCACATAGCGGAAAATAGACAATTCAAAAGCGTCTATGGCATATTCGATATGCGAAGTGATAAAGATAATTTTCACATTGGGCAGATAGGGCTTGATTTTCTCTGCAATCTCCATGCCTGTATTTTTCGGCATTTCTATATCAAGCAAAATCAAGTCAAAGTAAAAATGGTCCTCGGTAATATCACAAAGCAGTTGGCCGCTGGCAGTATACACATTTATTTTTCCGGCGCTTTGGCATTGCTTTAGACAAATTTCTGTAATTCTCTTATGGTTTTGGACGGCTGCTTTATCGTCATCGCAAATGGCTATATGTAACATAGCGTCACCTCCGTATATTTAAGCCTGCCAGAGTATTTTAACATTTTATCTGAGGAGTTTGCAAGACATGTAAAGAGTATAATCTGATGTGCAGAGAAGATTTGTATCTAAGGATACAATAACCATCAGTCCGGAAATGCCAGGCTGGTGGTTATTATTGCTTCTGCCTAATCGCTGATTTCGCTCAGATAGCGATAGATGGTCGCAGTAGAGCAGGAAAACTTCTTTGCGACAAAGGAAATCGCACCTTTTAGCTGGAACAATCCCTGTTCCTGCAATCGTTCAATAATCTCCTTGCGCTCATGCTGGTTCAGACGGTCAATGGGCGTGGTAAGCGACAGCGTGGCATCGTCAAACATCTTCTGCATCAGCGAAGAAATGTCCATAGAAAAGCTTTCTGTGGTCGAATCCGAAGAAGAAAAAGTGTTCTTTGGCGGCTCAGGGCTGTCAAAGTGCTCAACCGGACCGTGCTGTGCAAGGAAAAAATCGGGATGTATAGTATTAAGCAGTTTGTTGTTTAATTCCGCAAATCGGCTGTCATCAAAATTAATGCATAAAAATCCAATCGGATCGCCGTCATCGTTCTTGATAAACAGTGTAGATGAGCGCAGGACACGTCCGTTTCCGGCAATGCCTCTGTAATTACATAAAAAATCATTCGACTCATAAGCCCTGGATGAAAGCATTTGAAGTGAGGCATCGGTCAGAGGGCCGCCTACCCGACGTCCGCTGATATGACCGTTGACGATTGCGACAATAGCTTGATGCTCCGGATTTAGATCCTGTAGCACAATCTCATAATCCGGACCGAGAGTCTTTCCAAGAAATTCAACAATAGTGACGTATTGCTGAAGGCTGTTAAATCCCATAGTATTACTCCGTTTCAATCTGTTGCTAAATTAAAAGTTTCTTATCAATTTAATTATCTCACGATGTCACGCAAAATTCAATACAAAATTCAGTCAATACCACAAAAATACTTGACATATCCCACAATATTTAGCAAAAATATTATTATTATAATAAAAATGCAAAGTGAAAAGGAACTTTTAGAATAGTTCTGGATTGAAAGGTTTCTTCAGATATGCTATGATGTGAATTGGAACATTCAAAGGATAAAAATCAAGGAAAAGGATATAATTATGACGAAAGAGCAGAGACAGGCAGTTAAAATTTTGCAAAACCAATTAAAGGACACGGATGCACCATCGCCTGATGATCTGCTCTGGGATACCCTGGTTATGTTTCAGAGGTATCCGTTTCAAACGGCAAAGAAGTTGGAGTTTTTCTATATTATAAAAGGAAATGAGATGTTTGTCAGCCGAAAGGATAAGTCTATCACCAGAGCCAGCGTAATGATGGCGTTTCACAAAGCATTAGAGCTTGAACGGGTGGTAACAGGACCGAAGAAGCTGGGAACCTTCGGGGCAAGCTACCTTTATCCGGTCTTTCGGGAAATTGGTGTGATTATTTGTTGATTTCCAGTACAGACTGCATATCCTGCGGCAGAGGCGCATGGAATTCCAGGCTTTCTCCTGTAATAGGATGGGCAAATATAAGCCTGTGGGAGTGCAATGCCTGTCTTGTTATATGTTCCATATCCGGATTATACAGATAATCTCCGATTAGAGGAAAACCCAGATATTTCATATGTATTCTAATCTGATGGGTACGGCCGGTTTCCAGACAAAGGGAAACCAGGCTGTGCCCGTTCTTTTCGTCCACAACCCTGTAATGGGTGATTGCCGTCTCGCCGTGTTCAAAGTCCACTGTCCGTTCAATGATGGTGCCCGGCCTTCGCCCAAGAGGCGCGTCAATGGTGCCGGACTTTGGAGTGACCAAGCCTCGTGTGATGGCCAGGTATTCTCGGTGTATCTTATGCCTGCGCACCATGTCTGAGAGGATATTTGCGCTGACCAGATGCTTTGCCACAACGGTAAGGCCGGAGGTATCGCGGTCCAGACGGTTGCAGCACCGGAAGATGAAGGGTTTTCCCTGCTCATGATAATACCAGGCAAGTGCATTTGCCATAGAATTGGTGTAGTGGTTCAGGGACGGATGGATAGGCATACCGGCAGGTTTATTAATCACAATGAGGTCCTCATCCTCGTACACAATATTGAGAGAGAGCTTGACAGGCGGAATCTTCTCTGATGATTTTGTCTCACAGATACGAACCATGAGGTGGTCGCCCTCCGTAAGAGGCTGACGCATATAGTAATGGATGTTGTTTACAAGAATGCTTTGAGGCATACGCTTAATCTCTGCCAGGTTTTGGGCGGAATAGCCGCGGCGCCTTAAGTATTGCTCTACCCGCAGGCCGTCGCTTGCAGAATCTATGATATATTCAATCACTCGGTTCATGGTAGTTCTCCTTATAGAGCCTCTGGTTAGTATGAAATAACCGTGCTTTGTTCGAAAATAGATTTCTCCCAGTATAGCATATTTTGAGGAAAAATGATGCTGGACGTGAAAAGAAATTGTAAAATGACATGGAGGGTGATATGATAAATGGAACACAAAAAGGGGAGGTAGAAGAATGGCAAAGATGAGTACGCTGTGCTATATTGAGCATTGTAATCAATATCTGATGCTGCACAGGACTGTGAAGGAGAATGATGTGAACAGGGACAAATGGATTGGGGTTGGAGGACATTTCGAGGAGGATGAAAGCCCTGAAGAATGTCTGCTGCGCGAGGTGAAGGAGGAGACAGGGTATACACTGACCTCTTACCAGTATCGGGGAATTGTGACCTTTATATCAGGAAACGGGGTTACGGAGTATATGTCGCTGTTTACAGCAGATGGATTTGAAGGAGAGCCGATTCCCTGTAATGAGGGAGAATTAGAGTGGGTGGATATTGAGAAGGTCCAGGAATTGAATATCTGGGAGGGGGATAAGATTTTTTTCAGACTGTTGGAGGAAAAGCGGGGCTTTTTTTCTCTGAAGCTGGTATATGACGGTCATGACAGGCTGATTTCGGCGGCGCTTGACGGAAAGGAGATAGAGTGTTGTTAAGAGGGGCTGCTGGGGTAAGCTGATTTCTCGCTTACCTCAACAGCCCCCTGCTGACAGAAGAAGTATTCATTATCCCTGGCTCTGGGACAGTTTTTCCTCAAACGCCTTCTCCGGAACCGGCTTGGCATAGCGGTATCCTTGCGCAACACGCGCGCCAATCTCCCGCATCAACTCCACATCCGCATCCGTCTCCACGCCTTCGCATACGATCTGTGAACCAAGATTATCCGCAAGATCTACGATACTTTTCATAATCTTCACCTGGCGTTCTCTGTCCTCCTGATTGAGAAGGAAGGAACGGTCCAGCTTGATTACAGAAGCAGGAATCTTCTCGATTACGCCCAGGGAAGAATAGCCGGCGCCAAAGTCATCAATCGAAAGCCTTATTCCCTTTGTATGGAGGTCATCCAATGTCTGTTTGGCAAGCTTCTCCTCCATCTCCTCCATGACGAGAGTTTCCGTAATCTCAACTTCGATTAACTCCTTCGGAATACCAAACTCATTCAATACCTGCTCGAAGCGTTTGGCAAAATCAGGTTTGACAAAATGCATTCTGGAAAAATTACAGGAGATGGTCACAACCTTTTCCCCGTTGTCTATTCGCCGGCGGAGCATCTTACACGCGCATCGGAGTACAAAGAAATCAATCTCCGTCACCTTTCCGGTCTGTTCATAGTAAGAAATAAAGAACCAGGGAGAACGGACCATGCCTGAAGCCGTCGGGTCCAGGAAACGCACCAATGCCTCGGCGCCCACAATTTCCTCCGTGTTTACATCCACCTTTGCCTGGTAGTAGGTAACAAAATTCTCGTCAATATTAACAGAATCCAGAAGCCTTTCCCTGTCATGCCGTTCGCGGATCGCTTTTTCAAGAGCCTCGTCATAGATCTGGATATTCTCTGTATTGTCATTCTGTATAAAATCGATTGCCTGGCTTGCACAGTCAATCGCCCCCCGCAGATCGTCGCTGTCCGGCGGTATAAAATAGATTCCCATCTGAACCTCAATCCGGCTTTCAATCGTCTGGAAAATGCGATCTTCTATAAATTGCCGAAGCTTTCGGACTCTTTCTGCTATATCGCCATTCTCATCAGACAAAAGCATTGCAAAATGTGCTCCGTCTGCCTTTGCACAAATCTCGTGCTTTCCATCAATACATTGTGACAGGGCGTCTGCAATCAACGCCAGAAGCTTTTGGCCGTTACTCCATCCATAGATTACCTTGTAACGCTGAAACTGTGAGATATTGAGGTAAACAATGGCATACTGCTGTGCGCCTCGGTCTGGCAGAATATCCTTCTTACCTGCATAGATCAGATAATTCAGGTTTCCAATGTCAATCTCTACATCCTTATACATCAACTGCTGTATCTTTCGCGTATCCCGTATGATATGCACTGCGACCAATACAATAATAATCATAAGCAAAATAAGGATCAGGATGATAGCGACACTGTGTTCTTGTATGAAAATCCCCACGCTTGCCAGAGAATACACGTTGCTCTCCAGCATATAGTCGCTGATGGCCCGCGCGTCTATGGTCAGCAGAGTCTTATTCAGTATGCCTGCAAGCTCAGGGCTATCGCTTCGGACAGTCATTGAAATCCCAAGCCCGTCGCTCAGCACACTTTTAATCTCCAGGTCATAATAACGCATCTGTGAGCTTAGAAGATATTCCGTCAGATAACCGTCGCACAGTAAGGCATCCGCTTTCTTATCCTTCACGGCATCCAGGCAGTCCTTAGGAGTATCATATATTTGAAGGGAAATGTCTGCCGAGCCGATTAGTCCAGCCGCCTTATCAGACAGATAATCAACGGTTGCCAGGGTCCGGATTGACTCTAAATCCATCCGTTCCTTCGTAACAAATACCATAGGAACCTGTACATAGTCTTTGATCTTGGAAAGCTGGTGGGCGTGCGAGTCACCCTCGGCGTGGACACAGTAAGACATAACGTCAAGCTCACCATTCTCCAGGGCATTGCTCGCCGCCTGCGGGTTTTCCACCTTTTGCCAGGAAATGGTAAGTCCGGTAAGCGCGGCAATTCCCTCCAGCATCTCTTTTGTCAGTCCCTTACATTCACCGTCCTCCTCATAGACAAAGGGGTAATAGCTGTCCAGGTATCCAACGTTGATTGTGTCTGTCTCGGCCAGATAAGCCTTTTCCTCCAATGTAAATACAACCGTCTTGTCCAGCTTGCTCTGATAAAATCTGTTCATCAGTTGTGTCTCAAGCTCAGGCTCGTTCATCTTTAGATCGGCAATGGCGTTGTTCAGCTCGCGCATAACGTCGTCGTTTCCCTGGTAGGAGATATAGTAGAAGGGCCTGGGGGCAAAACGCCCGATCAGACGTTGTCCCTCTTTGATTTCCATAAAAGTATGAACTAATGCATCCACTTCGCCGTCATCCAGCGCTTTTTGCAGGTCTGCCGTGGAATTATACTCCCTGATCTTGGGAGAGGTAATCCCATTGTCGGCAAGATAGCCCAGAAATTCCTCCCTGCGTACATAGGTGCGTACCATACCAAAGGTGATTTCCCTCATGGCTTCAAAATCCTCGTATGCCAGGCTACTGTTTGGATTCGTGGCTATGATGCCAAAGGTATATCCGCTGGAAAGATCCGCATACTGGTAGGAAGCCGCCCGTTCTGCCGAATACTGGGCGCTTCCTACAAGATCCGCCTTATGGTCAGTGACCAGTTTAAGCGCTGAATCCCAGTCCTCGCACTCCACATATTCAATCTCCCAGTTGGCATAGTTGCACAGCGCCTCCAGGTACTCCACGTCCATACCGCTGAGGCTTCCGTCCTCCTCCGTTATATGGTATCCGTTCATAGGGAAAAATGCGACCTTTACAGTACGTTTTCCATCTGCGCGGACAGTGCTTGTCGTAACTTGGGCAGATATGCATACTGCCAGTATCAGGCATAGAAAAATTGTCACACTTCGTTTCAATCTTCTGGTTTTCATTGCGCTAACATCCCTTTCTATCCCCCGCAAACTGAATGGCCCCCAACCGTTAAGCAAATACGGGATTTTTATCTATTATACCAAATCACTGTCGCAATGACTATACTTCCTGTAAAGAAAATGCCAAGAATTAGTAGATTGCATAATAGACAAAATATTGACTAATCAATACATAGTACCAGAATATTATCTTTATATCTCGTTGATATTTCATAGTCCGTCTGTTCGTCGGTTCCGGTTTTTTCCCTGATTTCCTGCTGCTGAACCCTCCTCTCAACTAAATCAGGCGCAGCTTCAATCTCCTGTCCCTCCTTCCAGAGAGTAAGCTGCTCATTATCTTTCCCTTCATAATAAATGAGCGTGTTCTTATGGACAACAGAACCTTCCTCTGATTCGACAATCTCCTGACGCGGAATAACAAAGGAATACTCCTTGAAAGATAAATGATTGAGAAAGATTTTCTCCAATACGGTAGTTTTCTTAAAGGATATAGAACTCTGTCCGTTGTCATAAGCTTCTGTATAATACTTACCGTCCGGTGAAGAAATAGCGCCGTAAGAGCTGATATCGCAGGGAAGCTTGCTTTCTAACGTTACATAAAGATTGCCGTCGTCCAGTTCGTAAAGCTCTGTGACGCGGATGTCTTCTACTGCAATGCGTTTGTCAAATATAGGAAGCTTCGCAATATATTCACCGGATATCGTGTTAAGGAGTGAGATTACCATAAGGGTAATGATTACCGCAAAAAAGCCGATTGTAACCTTCATCCAGTTCATCCTGCGCGCGATTTTTTGGAATATCTCCATATCTTCAAAGGCCAGCGAGGCAGTAATATTTCCCGGCGTCTCTGTGCCGTCCGGCGCGAGGGTGACAGGCGGAAGGTCTGCCTCCATGGCTTCAAGGTATTCCCGGCAACTCTCACATTCCGGCAGATGGTTCTCAATCAACTCCTTTGTCTTTTCGCTGCACACATGGTCTTTGTACAGTGGCAGCAGGTCTTTGATAATATCACAGGGTATTTGCTTCATAATCGTCTCCTTTCCGCCGCGTGTAATCAGCGGCATTTTTTCTGTTTTGGCATGTTACTTGGAGATATGTTCGCGCACTTTAAGCCTTGCACGATGGTAGGTGACTCTTGCCCAGTTTTCCTGCTTGTCAAAGATTTCTGCAATCTCCTTGAAGCTTAAGTCTCCCAACACCCGCAGGGTAAAGACCTCCTTATAAGGTTCGCTTAGACAGTGAAGGACTTTATAGATGGAAAGAGCCTCGTCCTTCTGAATACAGGTATTCTCTACATCCGAGTGAGAAGGCAGCTCATTAAGGTTCTCGGAATGGACCGGCTTTTTCCTGCGGGTATCGGAGATATAGAGATTCTTGGCAATCTGGCAGAGCCAGGATTTGACAGAGCAATTTCCACGGAAATGCTTAATCTCCTTCAATGCTTTGAAGAATGTCTCCTGGGTGATTTCTTCGGCAATGTACGAATCCTTACTCATTGCCAGGACGAACAGATACACGTCCTTGAAAAAACGCTCGTAAAGTTCTTCAAAATCAATCTTCATTCCCTCACCCCCTTGTTCCATATCTGCCTATTAGACGCATGAAGTTTTGTTTTGTTACAAAGATTATACAATATTTTTAGAAAATTTATTAAAATTGTAAGTGAAAATGGGTTATAATAAGATGCAGGATATAATTTAATGAAAGAAAGGAAGAAAAGAGATGGCAGTATTACATTTGACAAAGGACAATTTTAAGGAGGAGGTATTGGAATCCCAAATACCGGTGCTGGTGGATTTCTGGGCGACCTGGTGCGGGCCGTGCCAGATGGTGGGGCCTGTGATTGAGGAGATTGGGAACGAGGTTACGGATGCAAAGATCTGTAAAGTGGACGTAGACGCCAATCCGGAGTTAGCCAAAGAGTATCGGGTAATGTCGATTCCGACGCTGATGGTGTTCAAGAATGGGGAGGCTGTCAGACGGGACGTGGGGGCGAAGCCCAAGGACGAGATTCTGGACATGCTTAAATAAAGCGGGAATGAAGCTGTGATGTGAAGCGGATGGCCGGTAGAAAGCGGACGCTTCACATTGCAGCTTTTATAGAATATTTATAAATGAATTAGCACTCGACGCTTGACAGTGCTAACAAAATGCGTTAATGTTATATTGTAAATAGAACACCAACCAATTCAGCATTAAAAAGGAGGCTGTACTATGAATATAAATAAATTTACGCAGAAGTCTATGCAGGCAGTCCAGAATTGTGAGCGCACGGCGCTAGAATACGGCAACCAGGAGATAGAACAAGAGCATCTCCTTTACGCGCTGCTGACCCAGGAGGACAGTCTGATTCTCAAGCTTATGGAGAAAATGGGAATCGACAAGAACACAATCATCAACCGGACGGAGGAGGCGCTCAGGAAACGCACCAAGGTACAGGGCGGCCAGCAGTATGTCGGCCAGGACTTGAATAAAGTATTGATTCACGCCGAGGACGAAGCAAGGCAGATGGGAGACGAATATGTATCCGTCGAGCATATTTTCCTGTCGCTTCTGAGATATCCCAACAGAGAGCTTAAGGCAGTTTTTCGGGAAATGGGTATCAAGAGGGATGATTTCCTAAAGGTTTTATCCACGGTCAGAGGCAATCAGCGCGTGACCAGTGATAATCCTGAGGACACCTATGACACTTTGAATAAATATGGTTCAGACCTTGTAGAGCGTGCCAGGGAACAGAAATTAGACCCTGTAATCGGCCGAGATTCCGAGATTCGCAACGTGATCCGTATCCTATCCCGAAAGACGAAGAACAATCCCGTTCTGATTGGAGAGCCTGGTGTTGGCAAGACGGCGGTTGTAGAAGGGCTGGCACAAAGAATCGTTCGGGGCGACGTGCCGGAGGGCCTGAAGGATAAGACCATTTTTTCATTAGACATGGGCGCACTGGTGGCGGGTGCGAAATACCGAGGCGAGTTTGAGGAACGTCTGAAGGCAGTATTGGAGGACGTTAAAAACAGCGACGGCAGGATTATCCTGTTTATCGACGAGCTGCACACCATCGTGGGCGCTGGCAAGACGGACGGCGCAATGGATGCGGGCAATATGCTTAAGCCAATGCTGGCAAGAGGAGAGCTTCATTGTATCGGTGCAACGACTCTGGATGAATACCGGCAGTATATTGAGAAGGACGCCGCCCTGGAACGCCGTTTTCAGCCGGTGATGGTGGATGAGCCGACGGTGGAGGATGCCATTTCTATTCTGCGGGGGCTGAAAGAGCGCTACGAGGTATTCCACGGGGTCAAGATAACGGACAGCGCGCTGGTGGCGGCGGCTACCCTGTCGGAGAGGTATATTTCAGACCGTTTCCTGCCGGATAAGGCAATCGACCTGGTAGACGAGGCTTGCGCCCTGATTAAGACTGAGCTTGACTCCATGCCGACTGAGCTTGACGAGCTTAAGCGGAAGATTATGCAGATGGAGATTGAGGAGGCGGCGCTTAAGAAGGAGGACGACAGGTTAAGCCGTGAACGTCTTGAGCATTTGCAGCAGGAGTTGGCAGAGCTAAGGGAGGAATTTGCAGGAAAGAAAGCACAGTGGGACAATGAGAAGGTTGATGTCGAGCGCGTCCGAAAGCTAAGGGAGGAAATCGAGCAGGTAAACAAGGATATTGAGAAGGCGCAGCAGTCCTATGATTTAAACAAGGCGGCAGAGCTGCAGTACGGCAGGCTGCCCCAGTTACAGAAGAAGCTGGAGGCAGAGGAGGCAAAGGTAAAGGACGAGGATAAATCACTGGTGCATGAGAGCGTGACGGATGAGGAGATTGGGAAAATCGTATCCAGATGGACAGGAATTCCGGTTGCGAAGTTAAATGAGAGCGAGCGCAGCAAGACCCTTCATCTGGCGGAAGAACTGCACAAGCGAGTCATTGGGCAGGATGAAGGGGTAGAGCTGGTGACTGAGGCAATTATCCGTTCTAAGGCAGGAATCAAAGACCCTACGAAGCCCATTGGTTCGTTCCTGTTCCTGGGGCCTACGGGAGTGGGAAAGACCGAGCTTGCTAAGGCCCTTGCCGAGAGCTTGTTTGACGATGAGAGTAACATGGTGCGGATTGATATGAGCGAATATATGGAGAAATACTCTGTGTCCAGGTTAATCGGCGCTCCTCCGGGATATGTGGGGTATGACGAGGGCGGCCAGTTGACGGAGGCAGTCCGCAGGAAGCCTTATTCCGTAGTGCTCTTTGACGAGGTGGAGAAGGCCCATCCGGATGTATTCAACGTATTGTTGCAGGTATTGGATGACGGAAGAATTACAGACTCTCAGGGACGTACCGTAGATTTCAAGAACACAATCCTGATTATGACCTCGAATATCGGCTCATCTTATTTACTAGAAGGAATCGACTCAGAAGGGAACATCAGCGTGGAAAGCCAGAGAATGGTAATGGAGGACCTGCGGGCGCATTTCAGGCCGGAATTTTTAAATCGGCTGGACGAGACGATTCTGTTTAAGCCGTTGACGAAAACAGATATTTATCATATAATTGATTTGTTGATAGCAGATGTGAATAAACGTCTGTCAGACAGGGAGATTTCCATTGCTCTCACAGAGGCGGCAAAGGATTATGTGGTTGAGGGCGGATATGACCCTACCTACGGGGCAAGGCCGCTAAAGCGTTTTCTGCAGAAGAACGTGGAGACAATGGCGGCAAGGCTGATGCTTAAGGGAGACGTAGGCGCGCAGGATACGATTGTACTGGATGTAAAGGACGGAAAACTGGAAGCAGGCACGAATTAACCGGCTTTTCTTCGTATAGGGACTGTGTTGTATCCGGCGAAATATTTTGGGATAATTTTTCATTAGGAAGCATGTGAGATAAAAAGGAGAGGGGAGTCTCTCCTCTCCTTGAATAATCGCGTGTTTTGGTAAATATAGCAGGATAGCATCCCTCTCTGGAATATAATTTTGTCATTTATTTCAAATAAAACTTTTCTTTTTCACTTGACATTCATAAGAAATAAAGTATAATTCTTAGTAGAAAGCAATTATTTGTTTTTTGCAGTTGACTGATATGTGGAGGCAAAGATGAAAAAAAATAACGACCTTTTCCCCGAAGTGGATAGTTCAGGGGATTCCTCGGATTTTTCAATCGAAGTCCTTTATGAGGATTCTTTCGACGACAGGCCTCTTGATGACGATAACTCTTGGGATGATGAGCATGGCCATAAGCACAGGCACAGACATAAGCATGATAAGCATAAGAGACATCATTCCCTAAAGAGATGGAAGAAGGTTATGTTGGGTCTGGTAACGATTATAGTGGTCGGTATTGCAGGACTGACGGGCGGCTTCTTCTATTTGCGCGCTCAAGGTGAAAAGAATCTTAAGACAGAGGTTCCGGATGCAGCGGATTCGGCAGAGGCGCCGGAGGGACTCTTTGTTACATATAACGGTAAGAAGTACCAGTATGATGAGAATGTAATTAATTTTCTCTGTATGGGAATAGATAAAGATCTTCCGATTGAGGAAAAAAGAGCAACTGGAAGCGAAGGCTTGTCGGATGCGAACATATTAATTAGTATCAATGTGGAGACTGGGAAGATCAAATTGCTGGCAATTCCGAGAGATACGATTGTGCCGGTGAAGGTGGTTGATTCGGCTGGATATTTCGTGAGGAACGAGAATCAACAGCTTACATTACAATATGCATATGGACAGTCTGCAACAGCAAGCTGTGAGTTGATGGTAGAGACGGTTTCTAATCTGTTGTTTAAGCTTCCGATACAGCGTTACTGTTCGATTAATTTTGAAGCGCTTCCTATTTTGAATGATGCAATCGGCGGTGTTGATGTACAGGCGTTGGAGGAGATTAAGATTGGATCTAAGACGTATCAGCCAGGTGAGACCATTCATCTGCAAGGCGACCAGACGTTGGAGTATGTACGCCATCGTGATACGAATGTTTTTGGAAGCAGTATGGGAAGGCTGGAACGTCAGAAGCAGTATATCAGTAACTACTTTGCGACAGCGAAGAATGTTGTTAGGGATAACATGACATTGCCGGTTACGATTTACCAGAGCTTGCAGGGAAAGATGTGCACGAATATTACAGTGGAGGATATTGCTTATCTGGTTCCGAAGCTGTTGGAGGTGAATCTGTCGGGAGAGGATATGATTATGATTCCTGGTGAGATTACTCAGCCGGGAGTCTATGAGGAGTATCATGTCAATTCTGACCAGTTGAAAGAGATTGTGATTAATAATTTCTACAAGGAGATTCCATAGATAGTAGGAATGTAAGATAATGAAAGAGAAAGTCAGGGAGGAGATACCAATGGACCAGGATAAAAGAAATAAGAAGTCAGGTAATGGAAAGCTGATTATTATTCTTGCAGTCGTGTTAGTATTGGTTGCAGGAGCTGGTGTTGGATTTTATATGCATTCCAGCAACAATAAGAAGGCGGAGGTTGCTGCTGAACAGGCGAAGACAGCAGATCCGGAGAAAACGCAGGAACAGTATGATAAGTTAAAGGAAGAAGTTTCTGTGGATGTAGACCCCAATGACCCAATGTATCGCAAGATTGATTTTGCTGCTGCGCAAGGGACGAATCCGGATGTGTATGCATGGATTTGGATTCCGGGGACGAATGTGGATTATCCGATACTGCAGAGTGCTACCGAGCCTGACGACTATTATCTGAATCATACGATTGAGAAGAAAGAGGGACTTCCGGGAACTATCTATACGGAGAAATATAACAAGACTGATTTTAACGATCCGGTGAATGTCGTATATGGACATGATATGAAGAATGGAAGCATGTTTGCGGATCTTCATAAGTATGAGGAACAGGAGTTCTTTAACAATAATCCGTATGTATATATCTATCTTCCGGACAGGACTTTGAAATATAGAGTATTTGCGGCAGTTGCTTTTGATGACCGCTATCTGATGGGGAATTATAATTTTTATGAACAGGATTATTTCCAGAAATATCTGGACGAACTTAGAAGTAGCATTGACGGACATGTGAATATGGATGTTAATGTTACATTTGAAACAGGGATACTTACACTTTCTACGTGTATTGCCGATTCGCCCAACCAGAGATGGTTAGTGAATGCAACACGAGAGGATTAGTCGAATAAACATAAGATGGATATTAAGGCATATAAAGGCTTTAATATATAATCACACAAAGTAACAGAATAAGGAAGGAGTAAAAAGATGAAAATGAAGAAATTAGTTGCCATGCTTACAGCAGGTGTTCTTTGCTTAGGCATGAGCGTAACAGCATTTGCAGGACCAAGTCCTAAAGACCCAATAGCTGGTACAGATGCAAATGGAAACGAAATCGTAGAAAACGTAAAGTATGAAGATCTGAATCCGGCTCAGAAAGCACTTTATGATGAGGCAGCAGCTCACTTTGCTACACCTGAGGAAGCAGCAACCACACTTAAGAACCTTGGATATCAGTTACCTAAGGATTCTAATGTTGTTGTACTTGGTGTAGAGGAATATACTGGCCTTAAGGGTGGCGACATTGCACCAGGTACAAAGATTAATTTTAATCTTTCTATGTTAGAGAATGTTGCTAATGGTAAGCAGCAGTTACGTGCAGGCGATCAGGTTACATTAGTTCATGCAACTTATGTTAATGGTAAGCTGCATTGGGAAGTAAAGCAGGCTACCGTTAAGTGGGATGCAAAGGCTGGAATTTTCTACGCTACAGTAGAGATGGATAGCTTATCTCCAATCGCATTCATCGAAGTTATGCAGAATGGTGATGTTATTGCTTTCAACAGCAAGGGTGAGGTAGTATCTTCTACATCAGCATCTGGAAAAGAAACAGTTAAGACATCTCCTAAGACAGGTGAGTAATTAGAATTATAAGCAGTATGAATCTGTATTACCAGTCAGAGTCTTAACTCTTGCTGGTTTACAGGTTAGGCTGTGAAGTTGTAGGGAGCTTAACCCTACGTTAAAAAAAATAAGTGATATGACATAACTGTTATTGTGTGTGATAGAAAGAGACCATTCTGCGTGTGTGGAGTGGTTTTTTTCATACTTATTTTGTTGTTTCAGTAGGATATAAATCTACAATTTATGTTCTGAATTTATAGATGTGAAATGTTTAGTTTATCTTTGACATCATAGGCTGAATAATCTATACTAACCATACAGACGATGGTTCCAGAGAGACTATCGCAACTTAAGAGTTTTAATCAATATTTTTAGAAATATTCTAATTTTCTAATGAATCTGTCCTGATTTCCAGGAGATTTCCAAGTGAAGGAGAAGAAACTATTCCATGCCATTGTCTGCATTACTATTTTTTGATATAGTAAATATAAAGATAGTTTCTCTGTATCAATATATGAAAAGGAGGAACTATATGGACAAAGTCAAAGACAAGGAACAGATACCTTCCATACAACAGCAAGAGGATACGGCGCTTAAGATGGCAATCTGTTTTTTCACAGATGAATTAATGCCTTATCTGAGAATTAAGGGGAGAGTAAGAGGATATGTGCCGACAGAGATAATCCATTTGGAATTGAAGGAGGGCGTAAATACATACAGGATCATTCCGATTATCATGAGAGATAAAAATGCGGATGAAGTGATTGTAGAGCTTCAGGAGAAAGTAGACAGAGGAAAGCCAGTGACCCGAAAGGACATGATTCCGCTTGTATTGTGTTTGCTGATGGACGGAAAGACTTCACAGAAGGAACGTGTAAGCTCAGCGTTTCGGATTACAAGAGATGCAGCAGGTATCAGTGTGGAGGATATCATGAAGATTGAAGCGGTGGTGTATGTAATGGCAGATAAATTTTTAGACAGTGAAGAAATGGAAGAAATCAAGGAGGGAATTCGTATGACCAGATTAGGGCAGATGTTAGTGGATATGGGACGCGACGAAGGAAGAACAGAGGGAAGGAATGAAGGAAGGACAGAAGGTATTGAAAAAGTAAACCGTCTGTCAAGTTTGCTGATTCAGGAGAAAAGGTATGATGATTTGGAACGGTCAACGAGGGATAGGGAATATCAGCAGCTTTTATTTGAAGAATTTAGTATTTAATATTGTCAGAGGGATGATGTTTAAAAGAAAATTAAGAATAGTTTAAGTTGCCACGTGATGAGTCAAGGAGTATAATGAACGATATGGAGAGTAGTATATTTTGTCGGTAAATGCGAAATGGGGAGCGTACAAGTTGGCATATGTAAGGACAAGGGGATGAATGACTCATGGATGCAAGTAGAAGGATAAGAGCGCGCAAGCGAAGAAGGCAGGTGCAGCGTCAGATTTTTCTAATGAGCTGGCTATTAGCCTTTTTGATTGTGGTATTGTTTTGCTGTCATGCCCAGAAGAAGGAGGACCAGATGGCGGCAAAGCAGGTTGTAAAGGCGGAGAATGCAAAAAAGACGGACAAGATTACAGTAGAGATTGAGACTGACGAACAGAAAGCGAAAAGAGTGAAGAAGGAAGCAGTAAAGCAAAGTTATCCGGAGAGTGTAATCGAATTATTGGATAAGAATGTGGAGACTGCGGATTTTGTAGAGCACTATGGGGAGAAAAAGGATACACCGAGCGCTGATACCATAGGGGATGATTTGACTGTTGGAAAGATACCGAACCTGTATCAGTATGATGAACGGTGGGGATATGCGCCGTATGGGACAAGTATCGTAGCAATAAGCGGATGCGGGCCTACCTGTATGGCAATGGTGGCCTCTGGACTTACCGGTGATCCAACTATCACTCCGGCGAAGGTTGCCACATATGGAACTGAGAATCATTATGTGGATGAGAATAACGACACCTACTGGGCTTTTATGAAAGAAGCAGGAGAAAATTGGAATCTGTCCTGCTATGACACTCAGCAGTTGACGGAGGAACAGGTCAGAGACGAATTGACACAGGGCAAACCGATTATTTGCAGCATGAGTCCAGGAGATTTTACACAGAACGGACATTTTATTGTATTGACTGGATATGAAGATGGAAAGATTATAGTCAATGATCCGTTTAGTAAGAAGAACAGCAGCCAGGGATGGGTTTATGCCGATATTGTGAGTCAGATTCGCGGAATGTGGGTATATAGTATAAAGCAGTAAGATAAAAGGAGTTTACAATGAAATACGATTTTACGACTATCATTGACAGAAAAGGCAAAGATGCGCTTGCTGTGGATATCCTTCCGGATTCATTTGGAATAGGGGATAAGATTGAAGTGAGGGAGGGGCTTGACTGTATCCCAATGTGGGTTGCAGATATGAATTTTGCAACAGTACCGACAGTTACGGAGGCGATTATTCAGCGAGCGAAGCATCCAACTTATGGTTACTTTAACATTTCCCAGGAATATTATAACAAGATTATTAAGTGGCAGGAACAGCAGAATAAAGTAACTGGACTTGAAAATGAGCATATAGGCTATGAGAACGGAGTCCTGGGAGGAGTGGCAAGCGCGCTTCATGCGCTCTGCTCTCAGGGAGATTCCATTCTGGTACATTCACCGACATATGTTGGATTTATCAAAACATTAGAGAATAACGGATATAATATCGTAGACAGTTCATTAATAAAGGATGAAAAAGGCGTCTGGAGAATGGATTTTGAGGATATGGAGGAAAAGATTGTGGAGAATAGGATTCACTGTGCAATCTTCTGTTCTCCTCACAACCCTACGGGACGCGTCTGGGAGAGATGGGAAATCGAGAAGGCGATAGAACTTTATGCGAAGCATGATGTTTTTGTGATATCTGACGAGATATGGTCAGATATCCTTCTCTATGGCAATCAGCATATCCCAACCCAGTCCGTCTCAGAGGATGCCAGGAACCGAACGGTTGCTCTCTATGCCCCGTCCAAGACATTTAACCTGGCAGGGCTTACCGGAAGTTATCATATTATTTATAATAACTGGCTTCGGGAGAGAATCAGGAAGGAGGCTTCTCTTGGACATTATAATTCTATGAATGTCTTGTCTATGCATGCATTGATCGGTGCATATGGTCCGGAAGGCCGCGAGTGGGTGGAGGAGCTTAGAGAGGTGATTGGCGGTAATGTAAAATATGCCTGTGATTATATTGACAGACATTTTGAAGGTGTGACCGTATTCCGTCCACAGGGGACATACATGCTGTTTATCGACTGTGAAGAATGGTGCCGGAAGCATGGCAAGACATTGGAGGAACTGTTGAGAGCCGGATTTGAGGCAGGTGTATTCTGGCAGAACGGAAAGGATTTCCGTGGAGAGTGGAATATCCGGATGAACCTGGCATCTCCCTTAACTACGATACAGGAAGCGTTTGACAGATTGGAAAGATATGTGTTTTGCATATAGAAGCTGCTGTAAGTACGGAAGTAATGGATAGTAACGATGGGAAATTTGTGCGTCTTTTGTGCAATGTTATACTGGACGAACGGGAATAACATATGTTATAATACATATGGAGACTTTGTGAATACTCTTTACTTGGTATCAGGTAGAGAGTATTTTTATATTGCAGGAGTTTATGAAACGATAATCATATCTTAACGGACGAAGCCCACCCCGAAATGCAGGGAGTATGGTGTGCTTTTTGGATATAGATTTAGGAAGGATGTTAATATGGAAGAAGTAAGGTTTGAAGATTTAAAATTACGCCCTGAGATTATGAGGGCGGTCAAAAAGATGGGATTTGAAGAAGCGTCTCCAATCCAGGCGAAGGCAATCCCTGTAATGATGTCAGGACATGACCTGATCGGACAGGCGCAGACAGGAACAGGAAAGACGGCTGCATTCGGGATTCCTCTCTTAGAAAAAATAGAGCCTAAGAATAAGAAGTTACAGGCAATCGTACTCTGTCCAACCAGAGAGCTTGCGATTCAGGTAGCAGAGGAAATACGTCATCTTGCTTATTATATGCATGGGATTAAGGTGCTGCCAATTTACGGCGGACAGGAGATCGTGAAGCAGATTCGCTCTCTGAAGGGTGGTGTCCAGCTAATCATAGGAACGCCGGGGCGGGTGATGGATCATATGAGACGCAGGACCATAAAGATGGAGAATCTCCATACAGTTGTGCTTGACGAGGCGGATGAAATGCTGAATATGGGATTTCGGGAGGATATTGAGACCATACTGGAGGAAGTACCGGCAGAACGCCAGACGGTGTTGTTTTCCGCAACTATGCCTAAGCCAATCCTGGATATTACAAAGAAATACCAGAATCATGCAGAAATGATTAAAGTAACAAAGCGTGAACTGACAGTTCCAAACATCGAACAGTTTTACTATGAGGTAAAGCCGAAGAACAAAGAAGAAATATTGTCCAGGATTCTTGATATTTACAATCCGAAGCTGTCTGTTGTATTCTGTAATACAAAAAAACAGGTGGATCTTCTGGTAAATGGGCTTCTCGGAAGGGGATATTTTGCAGCAGGACTTCACGGTGATATGAAGCAAGCCCAAAGGGACAGAGTCATGGAGGGTTTCCGCAAGGGTAAAACAGATATCCTGGTGGCGACAGACGTTGCGGCGCGGGGAATAGATGTTGACGAAGTGGAGGCAGTCTTTAATTATGATCTTCCACAGGATGACGAATATTATGTACACCGTATCGGGCGAACCGGAAGGGCGGGCCGTGTGGGGCGTTCCTTCTCCTTCGTATCCGGAAGGGAGGTCTACAAGCTTAAAGAAATACAGCGGTATTGCAAGACGAAGATTTATGCTCAGAAGGTTCCGTCTTTGAACGATGTAGCAAATACGAAGATTGAGAAGCTGATGGATACTGTAAACAGGATGATTGAGGAGGAGGATCTGACTACTTACTTGCAGTTGATTCAAGAGGAGGTTAATGATTCCGATTTTACCAGTATGGATATTGCGGCGGCGCTGCTGAAGCTGTGTGCTGGCGGAAAAGAAGAATCTGAGGAGGCATTTGCAGACACCGGCGCAGAAGAACCAGGAATGGTCAGACTGTTTATCAATATCGGGAAGAAGGACAGGGCAAAGCCAGGAGACATCCTGGGTGCACTGGCAGGAGAAAGCGGTATCCCAGGAAAAGTGGTGGGGACGATAGATATGTATGACAAGTATACATTTGTTGAGGTTCCGACAGAGTACGCGCGGGAGATTATTAATTCTGTGAACCATACAAAGATTAAGGGAAAATCAGTAGCAGTCGAGCCTGCGAACCAGAAATAGAGGTGGAAATTAGGGCTGTCTCATTAAGCAAGAAAAATAAACGCCTAATACGACAGCCCTGGATAGAGATTAATCGATGAATTTAACTGCAGTCCCGTAACAAAGAACCTCGGCGGCTCCTTGGACGATTGAGCTGGAAGCATAGCGTATATTGACGACTGCGTCTGCCCCCATAGCCTGTGCATCCTCTGCCATTCGCTTGGTTGCGACAGCCCTTGCCTCGTTCATCATCTCCGTGTAGGAGGTCAGCTCTCCGCCTACCAGAGTGCGGAAGCTGTTCATAATATCTTTGCCTAAATGTACGGACTGGATCATGGTGCCTCGTACCATACCGATCATCTCAAATTTTTTCCCTGTGATATAATCTGTGTTTACTAATAACATATTCTTTCCTCCTAGTTTATAAGGCGTATCCTCCCCCCATGGCGATGGCATGGAGGCAAGTTGCCTTTTTCATTTTTTATGTGATAGATGGGGAATCTGTACTACAAGTTTAAAACGTCCTTGATTGTGTAAAAGCCAGGCTTTTGCTCTGCAAGGAACGCGGCACAGTCGCAGGCGCCTCTTGCAAAACATTCCCAGTTATAGGAATGATGGGTAATCTCAAGCCGTTCACCCATGCCACCAAAGAAAACCGTGTGGCTGCTTGGGATATTTCCTGCCCGTAAGGAATGATAGCCGATGGTTCCTGGTACTCGTGGTGAGGCACCCTCCCGCCCGTAGACAGCAATCTCATCCAACTCTTTTCCCAAGGCATGTGCCATAATCTCCCCCATCTCTTTAGAGGTACCGCTTGGTGCGTCTTTTTTCCACTGGTCATGCATCTCAAGAATCTCAATATCAATCTCGTCCTTCAGAGTCGATGTTACTACTTCTAGCAGTTTGTTCATAATGTTGACCAGCTTGGAGGTATTGGCGGCATAGAGCATAGGAATCTCCTTTGCCGCATTTTGGAACATGAGCATTTCCTCTGGGCTAAATCCGGTGGTTCCGCATACCAACGCTTTTTTGTGAGTGATGGCAAGCTCTAAGACCTCCATAGCCATCTCCTTTGTGGAAAAATCAATGATTACGTCGCCTAGCTCAATCACGCTTTTTAGATCATCTGTTACAGGAACGCCAAGCTCGTAACCAATCATAGCGACAGCGCCAAGATCTTGTCCGATGTAGCTGCGTCCTTTGGGGGCGACGCCGGCTACCACCTCCATATCGTCACGAGAGGCTGCAATCATTGTGATTAGCCGGCCCATCTTACCTCGTGGCCCGATTATGATTACTTTCATTCGTTGAACTCCTTTCGTATATCTTAGTTTGGTGTAAAGAATTTATTATATTTTAACACAAAATTAAAAATAATGCTTGCATTATTGGAGGAGATTCGTTAAAATAACAATATCGGGGTATGGCTCAGTTTGGTTAGAGCGCACGGCTGGGGGCCGTGAGGTCGCAGGTTCAAATCCTGTTACCCCGACTTAAAAAGAGGCGTGTTCCTTGAATTGGAGGAAACGCCTCTTTTTCAATGCAACAAAGTATCTGGCGGTCAGAATAGTTCGTACATCTAATTACGAAAAAAACATTGAATGACGATGGACGGCGACGTCTGCGCCCCCTATATGGCGACGGTTTTGGAATGTCTGCTTTTTCAAGCGGGAGTGATTTTGAAGATGGTTGATGCTATACAATATCAAATGTGGAATAGATAGATATTGTTAAATGAATACGAGTATATTGTATTTAGAAAAAAGTAATGATACAATAATCAGAGATACAGGAGGAAATTCATATGGAAGTTGTAAGAAAATATGTTGATGCAAGCAGTTTGATGACGATTATGAAATTACCGGATAATTTTAAAAATCAGAAATTAGAGGTTATGATCCTTCCAATAGAAGAAAAGGAATTTGTAGAAAAAAAGAGAATGTGAAAGAAATCGTTCAGTCGTTAGTTGGCGCAATTCCATATATAGATAAAACATTGTCTGAATTACGGGACGAAAGGTTAAGGAAGTATGAAATTACTGATTGATACGAATATTTTGTTAGATGTCCTTCTGAAAAGAGAACCAAGGCGTACAGTTTGATTCTGTTCAGTATGCCGTTGCATTGTTGAATGAGATGGATGGAATTGTTACACGGAATCCAAAAGATTATAAAAGAACAGATATGAAGGTATGGAGTCCGGAACAGGTTTTGCAAAAATTTCAAGACATATAGTGTGAGTAGACAGGACTGACAGTCTAAAGATTCCAAAGAAATTACGGCGACGAATCGGCGACTGAAAAAGAAAAGAACCGATGCATGACTCCTAATTCAGAAGCCATGCCCTATTTTTGTCCAAGTTAGATTATGAATTTGTGGAAGAAATCTGCCGTATCCGCGCAACCCATCCTGGTGTTACATCCAATGGAATCTCAGTACATCGAAAAATAAGATAGAAGTAAATAAAATACAGAGAAAAAGGAGAAGTATAGTCTATGGTTTTGAATAACTGTACCGTATGCACTGTCTATGAATCAGAAGAAACGGTTCAAAAAAGACTCCGTGTAAAATGTGACGGAGAACAGATTACATTATATATGAAACGGGAAAATGAACTATCCGATTCAGAAAAGATTCGGATAGATTTCTTTGACGGACAGATAGGATGTGTCAGGACATACTGTGATATCGTTGTCCGGAGGAACTATGATCCGGCTGTCAGTGAGCCATGGATTGCAGACTGCGGGGTGCTTGAAGTTATTGAGATCGTGCAGGGACGAAGATATCTGCGGGTTAAGATGGAGGATGAGGTTTTGATGACATCATTTAAGCGGGGAGAACTTAAAGGCGATATCCAGAATATCAGCGAAGGCGGCCTGTATTTTATTACCACCACCAGGCTTGGTTGTGACGATACAATAGAATTCAGATACTCGTTTATAGAAAAGGAATATCGTTTAAATGCATTGGTTCTGAGAGAAGAAGATTTTCGCGACGGGCGTTACGGGTATGGATGCGAGTTTACAGAGCTTCCCAAAGGGGCAAAAAGAGATATTCAGCAATACGTATTCAGGCGGCAGAAAGGCCGGGCATGGTAAAAAGAGAGGCTATCGCCTCTCCTCCTTCCATTCCAGAAAATCTCCGGTATTTGCATCAATCTCGAATTCATATTCCGTCTGGTTATAGATTATATCACCTTCATATTTGTAGTAGCCGTCGTCATCATAATCCAGCTCAATCTTCAGATCCTGTGCGGAAGCCCCAGGAACACGGTCAAGTGCCAGCTTGGAGGCATCCTCCAACGTAAGCTGTACATTAGCCTGCGTATTCTGTGTATTGCCGGAATGTCCGTGATCTCCGTTCCTGTGCTGTCCATATTGAGGCTGTTGATTCGCCTGCCCCTGCTGTCCATTTGGAGACTGCTGGTCTGTCTGCCCTTGCTGTACGTTCGGAGACTGTTGATTCGTCTGCCCCTGCTGTCCATTTGGAGATTGTTGGTTCCGGCTATTGGAGCCATCATAGTCAGTGCTTAAGATATCTCCGTTAGATGCCAGAATTTCATACTCATACTCAGTAGCCCCACAGGTGAATTCCACTTCGTAGATACTCTGGCCGTCGTCTCGGTCCTTAGATACCCGAAGACGGGTAACATCCGACTCTGAGAGCTGTGCATCCGCTAAGGCGATGTCTGTGGCTTTGTCTTTGCCGATGTCCGCGCCTTTGCCGCATCCGGTTATGGTTCCCAAAAGTGTCACGGAAATAAGCGTTGCTACAACATATCTTTTCATTGCGTTATCCTTTCTTTTATTAATCCTTTGTATACCAGTATAATACTTTAAGGAAAAAAAATCAAAAGAAAAATTGCTGAATAGTTCCATGAATGATACAATGGAGGAAAATTAATAAAAGAGGAGAGAAGATTATGAAAGTATTACTAATCAACGGAAGCCCTCACGCCAAGGGCAGTACATATACCGCACTACATGAAATGGAGAAGATTTTTGCTGAAAATGCAATCGAGACTGAGCTGATTCATGTGGGTAATCAGGATATCCGCGGCTGTATTGCCTGTGGGTCCTGCAAAAAAACAGGAAAATGCACATTTGATGATTTGGTGAACGAGACGGCAGGGAAGTTTAAGGAATGTGACGGACTTGTGGTGGGAAGTCCGGTTTACTATGCTTCGGCAAATGCAACAGTGATTGCGTTCCTGGATAGGCTTTTTTACAGCGCACATTTTGATAAGACCATGAAGGTAGGCGCCAGCGTTGTTTCAGCCAGACGTGGGGGACTGTCAGCCACGTTTGACGAGCTGAACAAATATTTTACCATTAGCGGTATGCCTGTGGCGTCCAGCCAATATTGGAACAGTATCCATGGAAATAATGCTGACGAGGCTTTAAAGGACAGAGAGGGGCTTCAGGTTATGCGTACCCTTGCGGGGAACATGTCTTTCCTGATAAAAAGTATTGCCCTTGGTAAGAAGGAGTATGGGCTTCCAGAGAAGGAAGAAAAGGAATGGACCAATTTTATTCGTTAGACGACAAAATACAAAGAGGTAGAGACAATGAAAAAAAGAGTTGTAGTTGCATTGGGACACAGGGCGCTTGGAACTACGCTGCCTGAACAGAAGGTGGCTGTAAGTAAGACGGCAAAGGTAATCGCAGACTTAATCGAAGCAGATTATCAGGTGGCGATTACCCACAGTAACGCGCCCCAGGTGGGAATGATTCATACAGCCATGAATGAATTTGGCAAGGCGCACCAGGACTATACGCCGGCGCCCATGTCCGTATGCTCGGCAATGAGCCAGGGGTATATTGGATATGACCTTCAGAATGGTATCCGTGAGGAACTGCTGGATAGGGGGATTTACCGGACGGTCAGTACGATTCTGACCCAGGTGATCGTTGACCCCTATGATGAGGCATTCTATACGCCGACGAAGATTCTGGGGCGTTATATGAATGTTGAGGAGGCCAATGAAGAACGCAAGAAAGGGAACTATATTGTTGAAGAACCAGGAAAGGGCTATCGGCGTATTGTTTCCGCGCCAAATCCGGTCAGTATCGTAGAGATTGACGCTGTCCGTGCGCTCTTGGACGCAGACCAGATTGTGGTTGCATGCGGCGGCGGAGGAATTCCGGTGCTAGAGCAGGAGCACCATCTGCGGGGCGCCAGCGCTGTGATTGAAAAGGATTTGGCGGCAGGCAAGATGGCGGAGGAGATCGATGCAGACCAGTTGATTATTCTTACCAGCGTAGAAAAAGTAAAGATTAATATGGGAAGGCCCGACGAAGACGAGCTTGGAGAGATTAATCTGGAACAGGCAAAACAGTATATGGAGGAGGGACATTTTGGAGAGTATAACATGCTTCCAAAATTCAGCGCCTCCGTAGCCTTTATTGAGAAAAGAGAAGGCAGAAGCGCTTTAATCACCTCCTTTGATAAGTTAAAGGATGCCTTAAAGGGCAGGACAGGGACGCATATCAGATAAATTGACAGGGATGAATAACTGGCAGAAGATTGGGTATACTACTAAAAAAATGTAAGGAGGAAGACCCATGAAGGCCAGAGTAAACGATGGATGCATCTCATGCGGCGCATGTGTTGCCACATGTCCGGAGGTGTTCCGGTTTAATGACGACGGTGTTGCGGAAGCGTATGCAGATGTAGCGCCGGAATACGAAAGTACGGCAACAGAGGCGCGAGATGATTGTCCTGTTTCCGTAATTGATATTGATGAATAACAGTACACAAGGAATAAAAAGTATCTCCGCAGGGCAGGGTATGTTTGTGGTACAAGCCCTGCGGGGATAACTTATCTTTTTTCCTCATGCATTTCTACCAGGATAATATCAGCCCCTATTTTCTTTATACATTTGAACGGAATAATGTATTCTGAACCGTCGCAGAAAAATCCACATAGCTTTCCTGCTTTTGGAATCACCAGCGCCTCAATACATCCATTACATTCATCTATAATCAAATCCACGATATATCCCAATTTCTTGCAGTCACATGCGTTAATGACTTCTTTGTCCTCTAATTCGCACAGCCTCATACCAACACCGCCTTATTATCGGTCCTATACCGTAGTATATGCAGACCTTATTGGTTTCGTTTATCAATCAGCGAATATCCCAACCCTCTTGGAGATAAGGGCTTGTATTACGGTGCGCCATTAGGTATAATGGGCAGGAAATGTTTATGGAGGGCGAGAAATGGAGATTCAGTTTGATAACCATGATGAACGGATTAAGTTTTATGAATTGATGCTGGAGGGAAGTCTCAAGAATCTGCCGCAGTTTCCGCTTCCGGAGGGATACAGGTTTGTGTTCTTTCAGAAGGGAGATAGTGAGCAATGGATTAATATTGAAAGGTCTGCAAAGGAATTGACAAGTTATGGACAGGGTGTGGAGGTGTGGAATAAATTTTTCGGCGGTAAAGACCATGAACTGACAAAAAGGATGGTTTTTATTGAAAACAAAGAAGGCACAAAGGTTGCGACGGCAACAGCATATTATGATATCAGAGGCGTTGACCAGTCAGGGGACGGGTGGCTTCACTGGGTTGCCGTGCGTCGGGAATATCAGGGAAAAGGGCTTGCAAAACCTCTGATTTCATATGTGCTGGAGATTATGCGGGGCCTGGGATATACACATGCGAAGATTCCGACACAGACGACAACATGGCTGGCATGTAAAATATATCTTGATTTTGGGTTCAGGCCAATCCCCAAGAACGCGATCCATAGCCGCGATGGCTGGAGGATTGTAAAGACCCTGACAAACCATGAGGCTTTAGCGGATTTCGAGCCTGTCACAGTCGAGGAGATGCTTAGTGATTAAAGGAGGATATTGCGTATGAATTTTGAAGATGAAAAAGACTATATTATGAGGCTTATCAAGGAAACCGTCAGAATATTATTCTCCCTTATGTTTGGAAAACAGTATGTCTCTGTTGAGCAGGAGATTCGGAATAAATGTGAGATATCAGGAAAAAACCTGGAGGATTTGTTCGCAATGATTGATAAGGGGAATATAAATGAGGCGGAAAATATTCTGCTGACAGGTATTGATTATAGCAGTAAGAATGATGTTGCCGCCGCTTTGCTTATCTATCAATATCTGAGTGAAAAAGATGAAGATTTTTTATCGCAGCATAATTATTCTAAGGAAGAAGTAGCTGACGGCATGAAGCAGTTGGCAAGAAGGGCAGGTTACGCCGATATCGTCAGTACGCTTGAAATATGATGCTTAAGGCATTTTATTAATGCGTACCCATATATGGAAAGACAAGAGGAGTATGAGTATGTGGACAAAAGAAGGAATAAAGGCTGACAAGGAATTTTACAGGAAATTATTTTCCCTGGTGCTTCCCATTGCAGCGCAAAATTTTATGACTGCTGTGGTCAGCGCAAGCGACGCGCTAATGCTAGGGATGCAGGGGCAGACTGAGCTTTCGGCTGTCTCTCTGGCGACGCAGGTTCAGTTTGTATTGAATCTGTTTTTAGCGGCCCTGACGATTGGCGCCACTGTGCTGGCAGCCCAGTATTGGGGCAAAGGTGATACAAAGGCCGTAGAGGGCATTCTGGCCGTAACCTTACGGATTTCCGTTTTGATAACGTTTCTCTTTTTCATGGCGGCATACTTCTGTCCAGAGGTCCTTATGAGAATATTTACGAATTCGCCAAAGTTAATTACTTTTGGCGCTTCTTATCTGCGTATTGTAAGCGGCTCGTTTCTTTGTATGGGAGTCTCGCAGGTTTATCTGTGCATCATGAAAAACAGCGGGAGAACCCTGAAAAGCACCGTTTACGGTTCTGTTGCCGTTTTGCTTAATCTGCTTTTGAATTTTATCCTGATATTCGGGGCGATGGGATTTCCACGGATGGGGATTAAAGGCGCGGCTTTGGCGACGCTGATTGCCCGCGGCGTAGAACTGTTGCTTGTTCTGTGGGAGAACAGGAAACAGGAGGTGGTGCGTATCCGTTTGAGTAACCTCAGAAATCCCCAGGCTAAACTCCGGAAGGATTATTTTTATTATACAAGCCCTGTGCTGGCAAATGAATTGGCATGGGGCTGCGGGTTTACCATGTTCTCAGTCATCATGGGACATCTGGGAAGCGATGCGGTAGCCGCGAATTCCATATCCAATATTCTGAAAAACGTGATTGCCTGTTTCTGCCTTGGGCTTGGCTCAGGAAGCGGAATCATAATTGGAAATGAACTGGGCTGCGGGAACCTGGACCAGGCGAAAAAGTACGGGAGAAAGTTATGCCAGACAGCCGTGGCGGCAGGCGTGTTGTCAGGTTTGCTTCTGCTGGCGGCATGCAAGCCCATGATGGTCTTTTTTGCAGGAAATTTAAGCAGACAGGCGCAGGAGTACCTCAATGTTATGTTGTGGATATGCAGCTATTATCTGGTGGGTAAATCTATTAATTGTACTGTAATCGCAGGGATATTCTGTGCCGGAGGCGATACCAGATTCGGGATGTGCTGTGATGCCGTTACGATGTGGGTGGTGATTATACCGGCGGGATTTTTGGCGGCTTTCTGGCTTGAGCTTCCGGTTTTGTGGGTTTATTTTTGGCTGCATCTGGATGAATTCGTGAAGCTGCCTGCGGTTTACCGGCATTATAAGAAGTATGGATGGGTGAAGAATCTTACATAATGCGAATCGTTTTATATTGACATGCTGTCGGAAAATAGAAGGGCTATTTCCCGACAGTATGTGTCAGAGGACTACCTTTTCTGAAACAGCGGCGCTATCTTGGCGGCAGTCCTCTCCATCTGGCTGACTTTTTCTAGTTTTCGCTTTGCCGCGGTAGAACCCATTTTAATCTCGGCTTTACACACGTTTTTCTCTCCTTCGCGTCTTATGTTTGCCTGGCCGGAAATCTTGGCCTTATCCAAATCCGCAGACAGCTCTGTTAATCTGGCAATGCTGTCGTCCAGGGCTTCTTTAGACGTCGTATCCTGCGGCTTCTTGTAAACGTTTTCCGTTTCATTTTCATCCTCAGCCTGTTTCGCCATCTCAGTTGCAATCTGTTCGTTGAGCGCGTCCAGTTGTTCCTCGTATTCCTCTAACTTCTCTTTCATTCCGGCAGAACCGGCGCCGGTTTCGTCGTCCAGGGCTTGCCCAAGCAGAGAATCCTTGTTCATCTGGATTAACTCCTTCTGGCCTAAGAGGTTCGCAAGACGGCTGGCGGCTTTCCCCTGGGGAGATAAGACTGCCGTGTCATTGCGCATAGATATCCCCTTTTTCTGGTCTTTTAAAGAAATATTTTGCCCGAAGCCAGGACTTGCAGGCCGTGTCCGTAAAAAACTGTTTGTCTGATTAAAATTAATCCGCATCCTTCATACCTCCATACTTGTTGAATATACCAAAGGGCGCGCCGTAATCCATGCCCTTTGGGTATGTTAAAGTATCGGCATATGTGTCGGGCAGATTTATTTCTTTGACGCAGACGGGTTCTTTTTTGGTGCCAAAGGCAGCATGACGCTTAAGGTAAACTGTGTTTCGCTTTTCAGGTCAAGGACGCCGCCGTACCGTTCAACCACGGCCTTGATATTTTGAAGCCCCACACCGCAGATTGCCGTTTGCTTGGAGGATTTAAATCTTGCGCCGCTTAAATTGACAGGCGTATGGATACTGTTGCTGATTTCAAATACCCAGTAATTGGGATGCGTCCGAGACACAATCCGTATCCAGCCTGCACTCTCTCCTGCTTCGATTCCCCGCTGGCATGCCTCGATTGCGTTGTCCAATGCATTTGACAGCAGGCAGCAGAGGTCAATGGGCGGGATTGTATCTTCATCAGGGACAGACAGCCGGAGTGTGAGGTCAATACCAAGCTTTTTGGCATAATGGCACTTGGGGTTTAGGAGGGCGTCTGCGAAAACAGATCCGGTCTGTATCATGGAGTTGCCTTCATCTAACAGCAGGTTCATCTGCTTAAGGTAGCGGGCGGCTTCTTCTGATTTCCCATTTGCCAGTAATTGTGCAAGACATAAGCCATGGTTTTTGATATCATGGCGGATTTTTATCAGTTCGCAGTATTGCTCTTTAGAAACCTCCAAATGTCTGCCAAGAATCTGGTATTGTTGTTTTGCCAGCCGTTCCACCAACCGCCTCTCTAGCATGATAATGCAATAGATATAGAGTATCTCGCCTCCCAGGGCAGTCAGGCTTAAGGAAAGGGCAGTCATAAGCACGGTTTCAGGGGTCCAACCGCTGATTCCGGTAAACAGATTCAGCATCATATCAACCGCCGCGCAGATAAATACAATAATGCATATCAGATAAACGGCGTCTCGGTCCCCGAAATCACGTTTGAGGAAATGGAGATTTCGTGACAGCAACTCCATCATAACATACAGCGCAAGACATGCGGATATTTCAATTATTTTCAGCACAGCATCAGAACAGCCGGCCTGTCCCCTTAAGACAGAGAGAGCGTAAAACAGCGGAAAGAATATACAAAAGGCTACCTCAGGGACGCAGTACATCCATATTGTTAAGAAAGTCTTTTTTAATGTACTTCCATAAAACAGAAGCATATTAAGCGCAAATGCACAGCCGCACAGATATATGAGGTTGCCCCATGGAGTGCCGGCCAACACAAGCCGCGCATTTAGCTGGCCATAGAGCAGGGTACCCAGATAGTACCATACAAAAGTATAAGGGTATTTTGCCCCAAGCATTTTCTTCAAAAAGCGGTATCTCAGAAAAGTATCCAATACCCCCCAAACGATAGAGCAAATTGCCGCCCCGTTCAAAATACATCCCCGCTTTCTTTCAGATAATCCATGAATTTAAGGCCAAACGCCTGATACCTGCGCTTGGACAGGGGGATTCTTTCCATATTGTTTAGCCATACGTCTTTTTTGTCATAACGCTGTACGTGGTCAAAATTCACAATATAACTTCTGTGGCACCTGAAAAATGTCTCCGGCAGGGACGGCTCTAATTCTTCCAGTTTGCCGTAGAACGGAAGGCTTTCATTTTCCGTGTGGAGATGAATCTTTCGGTTGATGACCTCCAGATAGAATACCTGCTCAAAGGGAATTCTTCTGACAGCCGTACCCTGGCGGATGGCAATGGCACATTTACGCTCGGTCTGTATGGAGGGACAGAGCTTTAGGAGTACGGTTTCCAGCTTTGGGACATCCACTGGTTTGACAAGGTAATGAAAAGCCTGTACGTCGAATGCGTCTATTGCGTATTGCTGGTGGGCGGTAATAAAGATGATTTTGCTGTCGTCTCCCCGTGTGCGCAGTTTTTTTGCAAGCTCTAATCCGCTTAAGGGCTTCATTGCGATATCAAGCAACAGGAGGTCGAAGGGTGCGCGAACCAGTAAGGCGGTTCCGCTTGTGAACAGCTCGATTGTATGGCTGACAGAATGTTTGTCCAGTATTATTTTTACGGTATCTGCCAGTTGGTTCAGCAGAAGCGTCTCATCCTCACAAATTGCAATCCGAATCAATTTTCACACACTCCTTTTTTGTGCATTGTATGTTATGGGGGAAAATCCGCCCCATATGAATGTAGATGAGAGTATTATAATAAAAATAAGATTTGGATACAAGGCGATTGATTAAACGGGATGTTTTTTGATGTGAATGGTGTGAGTACCTAAATGTTGTTAGATGAATAATATAACAGTGTACACAGATGACAGCTATTTTATGCAGATATTTTGATTAAGGAGGATTACAAAATGGAGGGTCAGCTTGTATGGAAAGAAGAATATAATATTGGCGTTGATGTTATCGACCAGGAGCACAGAAGACTTTTTAAGATTATCAACAAACTATTCCGGTTCAGCGACGAAAAAAATAAGAGCCAATGGGCGTGCCAGGAGGGAATCAAGTTTTTCAAGGACCATGCGGTGAAGCATTTTGCTGAGGAAGAAGATTATATGGCATCCATCAATTATGAAAGGCTCAAAGTACACAGGCATATTCACAGCGAGTTTCGGGAGAGGACGCTGCCGGCGCTTGAAGAAGAACTGGAAAAGACGGATTATTGCGCGGATTCCGTGGATCATTTTCTTGGAGTCTGCGCCGGATGGCTGGTCGGACATACACTGATGGAGGATCGCGCAATCACGGGCAGGGGCACAAGCAGGTGGATAGGGCTTTTGCAGGAAAAGGAACAGGAGGCAATGAAGAAGGTCATTCTTCAGTTGATGTATGATTTGTTCCATTTGGAGTCCTATGTAATCAGTGACGCGTATGGAGGTGAAAAATTCGGAAAAGGGGTGTACCACCGCCTGGTCTATGGGACAGAAAATGAGGAGGAAAAATACGAAATATTCCTGGTTTTTGAAGAAAAACTGTTAATCAATACGGTTGGAAAAGCCATGGGAATCAAGACGAATAAACTTAATACCTTGTTAATGAACGCGTCAAGATATATGGCGCGCCAGTTTGCAGAGCATATTAAGAACCATCTGCCGGATATGGATGGGTATGAATTAAAAGAAGAAAATCTTCTTACTTACGAGCAGTTCCAGGATGTGTTTGAAAATGAAAAATTGCAAATAAGCCTGTTGTTTGATACAGGTGAAGGATACTTTTCATACTGTACGTCTGCAAAGCGTCCGCCCAAAAAAGGAGGTGCCGCGCCTCTGAGAATAGACAACGCAATAGCCGAGGTTGAGAAATATCTCATGCAGAGGGAAAGCCGTTGGAAATGGAAGGTGCTTGTAGTGGATGATTCTGTTACAGTTAGACAGGGAATCAAGAAGCTCTTGGCAGAGGATTATGATATTGCGCTTGCACAGTCCGGCACAGCGGCAATCCGGTGCATGATTCTGGATAAGCCGGATTTGGTTTTGCTGGATTATGAAATGCCGGTCTGCGACGGACAGCAGGTGTTTGAAATGATGCGCTCGGAGGAAGCATTCGCAGATATTCCGATTATTTTTCTGACAGGGAGGGCTGACCCGGAGACGGTTAAGAAGCTGATAGCCCTGAAGCCTGACGGGTATCTGGTAAAATATTTAAAGCCGTCGCAGATTAAGCAGAAAATAGATGACTACTTTGAAAGGAAAAATATTAAATAGTGGATTTTATATTGGACTCCCGATTTATTGGGAGTCATTTACTGCGTGCGGTTGCGATTCGGGAGGTTATTGTGTATACTTAAAAAAGGTGAGACATATGAAAAACAGAAAAAATTATCTAAAAGCCCGCAAAAAGCGTCTTAAATGGCAGCAGCTATGCCAACATTCAGATTCTTCATGCCCCTGGTGCGGCCAGGAGTCGGTTTACTGGTTTGAGCGTTACGACGCAAGGTGCTGTATTACTTGCAATGAATGGCTTGACGAGCCTTGCGGTGACCCGAACTGTCCGTTTTGCAGTAAAAGACCTCAGACTCCAAACGAAGCGTATGAAATGGAAGATTTTGAGGCTGAGAGTGCGGGCGGGAGAAAGGATTGGAGAAGAAAAAACTATCAGCATAAGGCAGACGGTTTGAAAAGACACATAAAAAGAAGGAATTTGCAGTAAATGTCCATATATCGTTAAGTATTCATATTCGGAAGTCGATTATTTTAATAACAGCAGTACATTTGTGTGGGACAGGCAAGGAGGAGAAGCATGAGGATTAATACACAGAATATGTTCTGGATGAATAAGCCAGGCAGCCAGAATACATTTAATCAATTTCTGCCAGGGGCGGCAAGAACGGCAGACGCGCAGAAAGCATTGAAGCAGAGAGCAATCCAGGAAAAAGCCGCGGCTCTGATAAGAGGCGGGGATACGAAGCAGATAGATACAGGGCTTGAGAATACAGGACCGGCGGCGTTGTCGTCGTTTCTGGTTGCGAAGGAAGATGTACCTGTGAAGGCTGCTCAGAAGATAGAGGCATATTACCAGACCGCAGGCACTCTGGCGGACAGCATTACATACAAGGAGACACGGCTTAAGTATCTAAAGTCTGAATACGAGAAGCTTACTGCAAATGGTTCCGAAAAGCATGCCGAAAAGATGAATGAACTGATGGCGTCGGAATATCAGGACATGGCAGGCGTGCTTGACTATACGGCTAAACTCCTTAGCGACAACCTGGGCAACTGTGAAGCTGTGTACGGGAAACCGTTCAGTGAAGAATATCGGGCGCTGCTTGGGGATATACCGGATAAGATTACCAGTATTTCAGAAGGATTGAAAAAAGCCGGAGGTATAGAGGAAGGTCTTGCGTATCTTGCTAAGGCGAAGGAGCAGCTAGTCAGCCTTGGGGATGAGCTTAAGGGCAGATACCAGGAGTATACGGGAAAAGAGTTGGCAGATTACCAATACCGGACAAAAGAGGATTATGGGCATGCAGTCGGTTCATACGGGCTTCTGTGGAGTTGGGATGAGGTGACGGTAGACACTGATAACGTGGAGAATCTGGCAGATTACGGAGTAGATATAAGCAACCTGAGCGCGATTCCTGCGGCGGTGAATCTGATCGATGCAAAGGCATGACAGGGGAAGGAATATGAGAAAAAGGCAGTCTATATCCCAGATTAAGTTGTCAGATGTGCAGAAAGAAAAGCTGAATGACGAGATTAAAGCATTCTACTTGGATGTACGCGGCGAAGAAATCGGAATGATTGAACAGATGCAGTTATTAGAGCTGTTTGAAGAAAAATTGGCGCCCATCATTTACAATAAGGCATTGGATGATGCGAAAAGGTGGTTTGGCCAGATGATGGAAAATTTAGAATCCGATTATTATACACTGTACAAAGAGGAAAACTAAAAAGGGTTGTCGGAAGATAGACATTGCAGAAAACAGCATCTTTCGACAACCTTATTGTTGCGCGGTCTTAATTAGGAAAATTTAATATTTTCTGAATGTTTGTGCGAATCAGTCCCTCCAGGGCATCAAGCCGCCAGTCAGGCAGATTGTACTTCGCGTGCCTTTCAAAACGGAAATCTGATAATTGAATCAGATTTTTTCTGGTCTTGGAATCAAGACACATTGCGGCAGTCTTTATCCAGTCATCCCCAATCCGAGGGCCTTTCCGTCTGAGATAATCGCCGCCATATACAAACTCACCTTCTTCTGCGTAGGGCAATAACGAGATATTATGGTCAAACAGCGGAGCCATCCCGACGATTTCCTGCGTCCTGTTATCTACAATAAACCCGAAATTATTTTTGTGTCTGTCCTCATTCAATATTACGGCATCTATGACAAACATGCGTTTTGTTTTTTCTTCCAGGCCAAATTCCTGCATTTTACATAATACGGACTCTACCGAGGAATTTCCTCTGTCAACTGCTGCATACGGAAGATATCCATAATCTTCGGATGTGAACAGGTCGCACACCGAGCAGATTCTTCGATTGTGCATCCTAAGACCATATGTCACAAATTCATTAGTAAAAGTTTTCACTAGCTGGCTTGCGTAAAACTCTGAATAAGGTTCCAAACCGGCATTGCGAGCACCCGAACTGCCGCGCTTCAGCATTCTAATCTGTTCTCCCTCCCTAATCCAGCATTTGGCAAAAGAGCCGTCTGTACCATATTCTGGGGACGTGGTACTTAACTGTCTGCCATGGAGACCACCCTCAAAAGCAGTCTTGGCAATAACTTCATTAAACGGATGTGTATACAAAGATACGTTTTTCCAACAAAGTCCACTGTCTATACGCTTCACCCAAAACGTATCTACCAAAGACAATGCATGAGAGATATCCAAAAATCCCTGTAAAGTATCGCATCCGCTTAAACGTAACAATTCTTCAATATTCTCCCTTTGCTTAGGCGCACGTCTGTTACGAATAAAATCCCCTATATTGTCAAACCAATATGGCAATTCCACAGACTGTTCTATAATTTTAATCGTATCAAATACTGTATCCACCTCAAATTCCGCAATCTCCACATCTTTATTTAGCAGAACATACTTTGCCGCCCGTTCCCCTGTAAAACGATTTTCTTCACCGGTCATACCTTTTGTCCCCCCTTTTTTTCCTGCATTTGTTAAACTCTGTATCTGATATACGGTAAGTATAACAATTCCGCCCGTAAAAGACAACGCTATTTTACTTTTTCTTGACACTTAAATATTTGTATTCTATGATGTACAGGTACTACTAAATTGTATATGCATTACCAGTTAGGAGATGAAATTATTATGCTGTACTTAAGACAATTCTGTATTATCCTGTTTGTCTCATTTCTAGGCGAGCTTTTACATGTGATGATACCCCTTCCAATTCCTGCCAGCGTCTACGGGTTACTCCTCATGCTTTCGGCGTTATGCGCAGGAATCATAAAACTAAACCAAGTTAAGGAAGCAGCCGGCTTCTTAATCGAAATCATGCCGGTTATGTTCATCCCTGCCGCAGTAGGGCTTTTGGAGTCCTGGCCTTTCCTTAAACCTGTCTGGCTTCCGGTTATTTTCATCACATTGGTTTCCACCGTCATTGTAATGGCAGTAACGGGGCAGGTGACACAGAGAATGATTCAAAAAGATAAGAGGAATGGAGAAAATAATGAAAGAATTTCTGGTTGATTCCATATTTTTCGGCGCTGTATTGAGCCTTGCGGCGTATGAAGCCGGACTTTTGTTAAAGAGAAAATTTAAATTGGCGGTCTTTAATCCGCTGCTGGTTGCCACCGTTGCCGTCATGGCTGTACTGGCGGCTCTGAACGTAGAATACAAGCATTATAATGAAAGCGCTAAATATATCAGCTACCTGCTGACTCCTGCCACCGTTTGTCTGGCAGTCCCTCTTTACCAGCAGATGGAGCTGCTTAAGAAAAACTTAAAAGCCGTAGCAGGAGGAATCACCGCGGGAGTGCTCTCAAGCCTTCTGAGCATCTTTCTGTTGGCAAGATTATTTTCCCTGAACCATGAGCAGTATGTAACGCTGCTGCCAAAGTCCATTACCACAGCGATAGGTATGGGAGTTTCGGAGGAACTGGGCGGGACCATAACCATAACCGTGGCTGCCATTATTGTTACTGGTATCTTTGGAAATGTTACTGCGGAATTAATCTGTAAAATCTTCCGGATTCATAATCCGGTTGCCAAAGGTCTTGCCATCGGAACAGCCTCCCATGCCATCGGGACCGCAAAGGCCATGGAGATGGGCGAGATTGAAGGCGCTATGAGCAGCCTTGCCATAGCTGTTGCCGGACTTCTGACCGTCCTTTGGGCCTCTGTTTTTGCTTTGCTTATGTAAAGAAAAATGTATTCGGGGACTGCCATAAAAGGACAGTCCCCGAACAGGTTATAAGAGTTCGTCTTTCTTTTCAAGAATGGCCTCACAAGCCGCACAGGCCGCGCAGTCACAGTATTTCGCACCAGAGGCTTTCAATTCCTCTGCATGGGCAAGTACATTCTTGGCAGTCTCCGCGCCGAACACCTGGGCACCCGCTTCTGAACCGGCGAATGCAATCAGTCCGTCGATTGGCATAATGTCCTCCTCAAGTTCTGCAATCAGGTTCTTCGTTGCTTCCCCCTCACTGTCTGTTCCCACGGCGTCAAGCCAGTTTTTTGCGGCCTCTTTTGCTTCGGCGCAGCAGGAGGCTGCACCAAGCAGTACATTCACTTTCTCGGTTACAAAGTCTTTTACTTCTGCGTTCATTCTAATTCTCCTCGCTTTCGTGTTTGTTGTTCTGGATGGATTTGGTCATATTGTGATAGGATTATACTATATAGAAGTCATTCCGTAAAGAACTTTTTATGGATAATGTTCATCAAAACTAGAATTTTCTGAATTGCAATATTTGAAGCCCCATAATAAAATGATGCTATAAGACAGGGCAAGCATTAAGGAGGATGTTATGTTTTTGACAGACAGAAAGTTAGAGAGACGTATCGACGAGATAGAGCAGTATCGATATCGGGATATCATTGAATTCAAGAGCTTTGCGGCAGCAGAAGAAGAACAGGGGGTAGCAAATCCCAAGCTGCCAGCGCCCCATGGCCAGGGAACAGAAAAGTGGTATACATTAAACACAGGCGATACATGGAAAGGCCGTGACCGTTTCGTATGGTTACATAAGGACATCGCCGTTCCCGCAGAATGGAAAGGAAAAAAAGTAGTGGGCGTATTCGATTTTGGCAACACAGGCGGGGGAAATAATTCCGGATTTGAGTCCATGGCATATGTGAACGGAAAGATGTATCAGGGCGTGGATGTGAACCACAAGGAGTTGTTTTTGGAGGACGCTTTCTGTGGAACCACCGTGGACCTGACCTTCCGGCTGTGGTCAGGCTTGGAGGGCGGAGGCGTCCCAAAAGAGCAAGAGCATCGAATCACGCGTGCCGACCTTGCATGGCTGGACGAAAAGGTAGACGACTTCTATTATATGGCGCTGATGGTGCGCCAGACCTTGGATGAGCTTGCCGATTCCGACCCAATCCAGCATGAACTGCGCAGGGCGCTTGAGCAGGCGTTCCGTCTGGTTGACTGGGCTTATCCAGGAAGCGGGGATTTCTACGAGTCTGTGTATAGGGCGGATGACGCGTTAAATGACAGTATTGACAAGATGGATAAGCGCTCTATGGTAAATGTATACTGCGTAGGCCACACCCATATCGACGTGGCGTGGCTGTGGCGGCTGAAGCATACCAGGGAAAAATGCTCTCGTTCTTTTTCTACGGTTTTCCGTCTGATGGAAATGTATCCGGAATACATTTTCTTACAGACGCAGCCCCAGTTATACGAGTATATGAAGGAGGAATTCCCTGATATTTTTGAAAATATCAAGAAAAGGGTTCAGGAGGGCCGTTGGGAGGCTGACGGCGGCATGTGGGTAGAGGCTGACTGCAACCTGACAAGCGGGGAATCTCTGACAAGACAGATACTTATAGGCAGTAAATTTATCAAGGAGGAGTTCGGCAAAGATGTGGAATATCTGTGGCTTCCGGATGTGTTCGGCTATTCCTGGGCGCTTCCCCAGATTTTGAAGAAAGCAGGGATAAGCACATTTATGACTACGAAGATAAGCTGGAACCAGTATAACCGTATGCCTCACGATACCTTTATGTGGAAAGGAATCGACGGCAGCGAGGTGCTGACACACTTCATCACCACGCCTGAGCCGTGGAGAGAGAGGGACTCATGGTTCTATACATATAATGGGAACCTTCTTCCCAGAACGGTAAAAGGAGTGTGGGACGCATATAGGGATAAGCAGATGAATCATGACCTGCTCATTTCCTTTGGCTACGGAGACGGAGGCGGCGGTGTGAACCGTGATATGTTAGAGTGTGCGAGAAGGCTTGACAAGATTCCTGGGCTTCCCAATGTAAAGATGTCCACAGCAGGAGAATATTTCAGGAGACTCCATGATACCGTAGAGCATACGGAGGAGTACGTCCATACCTGGGACGGAGAGCTGTATCTGGAATATCACCGAGGCACTTACACAAGCCAGGCTTACAATAAACGCATGAACCGGAGGATGGAGTTACTTTACCGCAGAGCTGAGTGGCTTACTGTGATGGAGGCGTTACAGTCAGGCAATATGGCGGATGCAAAGCAGGACGAGCTGACTAAGGGCTGGAAGCATATTTTGACAGACCAGTTCCATGATATTATTCCAGGTTCTTCAATTCATGAGGTTTACGAGGATTCAAGAAAAGATTATGCATATATCGAAGGGATAGCCCGTGAAGTGGAAAGAAGCGCCTATGCACATATCACAGAGAAGAAAGAGCATACCTATACCGTAATCAATCCTTCCGGATGGGCCATGAACCAGATGGTGACTATTCCGGAGAATCAAGACGGCAGTTTTCAGGACCAGGACGGAAATGAATTGGTTTCCCAAAAAGGGCAGGGGGTAACCTATGTACAGGTAAAGGACGTGCCGCCTATGGGGATGAAGGTCATTTCGGTAAAGCAGGAGGAAAAATCCTCAGAAAAGGCAGGGGCATTTACCATAGAGGACAGGGAGATTGAGACGCCCTACTATCGTATTTCCCTGAATCAGTGCGGACAGATTACAAGGCTGTACGACAAAACCTATGCGCGCGACGTGATTCCTGAAGGACAGCGGGCGAACGTGCTTCAGGTATTTGAGGACAAACCCCTTGATTTCGATGCATGGGATATTGATATCTTTTACCAGGAAAAGATGCGGGAAATCACCGGACTTACCGTTTTTGAGGCTGCGGAGATGGGGCCGCTTCGCATGAGGCTTCATATGGAATGGGATTTTGCGCCGGATAAGAAGGCTGACGGGCCGTCCTCCTGTATTAGGCAGGACATGATTCTTTACAGCAATGACAGGAGAATTGATTTTAAGACGGAGGTAGATTTCCATGAACAGCACAAACTCCTGAAAGCAGCGTTCCCTGTGGATATCCGTTCCACCTATGGCACGTACGACGTGCAGTATGGAAACGTTCGCCGTCCGAACCACTGGAACACCAGTTGGGAGCAGGCAAAATTCGAGACGGTAGCCCACAGATGGGCGGACTTGTCTGATAGAAATTACGGGGTAAGTATCTTAAACGACTGCAAGTACGGACATGATATCAAGGATAATGTGCTGAGGATTTCCCTGTTAAGGGCAGGAACCCATCCGGATCATCTTCAGGATCAGGGAAGCCATACCTTTACCTATGCATTACTTCCTCATAAGGGAGATTTCGTGGAAGGAATGGTAGTTCAGGAAGCATTTGCGCTAAATGAGCCAATGCAGGCCGTGGCAGGGCGAAGCACTCTTTCCTTCGACAGCTTCCTTTCCTTTGACAATGAGCAGGTGGAGTTGGACGCTGTGAAGAAATCCGAGGACGGGAAATACATTGTGGTTCGTTTCCACGAGTTTGCAGGGGCAAAGCAGGAGGTAATCGTGAAGCCAGGCTTCCCTTACCGTTCATGGGCGGAATGTGATTTGCGGGAACGGCCAGTCACAGAATTTAGGCGGGACGAGATTCAGATGCAGCTTCATGCATATGAGATTAAGACCCTATTGATTGAAGTGTAATCTTTAAAATAAAAAATCATTGGAGAAAGGACTCAGGAATGGAAGAATTATTTAACATAGAGAAGGTATTAGGATTTTGTGAGAAGGTGTGCTATTTTTTCACGGTAAATATATTGTTTGTGATTTCCAATATTCCGGTGCTGCTGTTTCTTCTGTTTGTAGGGGCGGGGCAGATTCGGGAATGTCTTCCTCTGTTCCTTGTGTGCCTTCTTCCAATGGCACCGGCATTGTCGGCTGTGATGTATGCCATGAACCGGCTGATACGGGGGATGCAAGGGAATGCTCTGCGTGATTACAGGAAGGGATATTTAAGGGACTTTTTCCGAAAGGCAGAGCTTGGGGCAGGGCAGTTGCTTGTGATTCTGGTATGCTGGACGAATATAGAGTTTTTCACGTTACAGGTGAGAAGCCTTTTGCTTGCGATTCTGTTTATTGTGCTTTTTGCGGCGGCAGTCCTTGTCACGCCGAACCTCTATATGCTTGCCAGCCGTTATGAGATGGGCAATATACAGATTGCAAAAACCGCGGTTACGTTAATGTTTGTGAAACCGATATTTACCCTTGGAAATATTGTGGCGTTTTTAATTATTCTTGCGTCATTCGAGATTTCCGCGGGGACGACGGTGCTGTTCATGGGCAGCGCCTATGGATTTCTGGTGATGTTTATGAGCCAGAGTGTTATGAGACAGCTTGAAAATAGATAAAAAAGGCCGAGGAAATGCAGAAAATGCTGCATTTCCTTGTTGGCGTTGTCTATATATTTAGAAAAGAAGGGGAATCGGATATGGAGGGCAAGGGTTCAAAGCAGCTTTACCACAAATTGTTTTTTATCTATACGTCGATTCTGGTCTGCGCTATATCGGCGTTGGTTATTTTCTTTATTAACAGTACCAGAAATCGTTTCCTGGAACAGAGTTTAAGCTACACGGAAATGATGAGCGAGTCCGCGGTCTCTTACCTGGAGGATACTTCTGATGTTGCGGAGTATATTCATAAAGACCTGTACAATTCCAGTATGGAGTTAAACGACGTGCTTCACTATCTGGCGGACGAGCCGGATGTGTACCAGAAATACCGCCTGGATACCTATATTGAAAATAAGCTTAATGAATATAAGGGAATCGAGGAATTTTTTCTGGATGCGTTTCAGGCATACGAAAGCCTTGGCCAAATCACGCTGTTCAGCTACGGGCGGGATGAGATTACAGAGTACACAAGGGATGGAAAGAGTTACAGGAGGGATGGAGATAAGGAATTTAAGAAGCGGCTGGAAAGTGGCAATCTGGCAAAGGAGGGCAGTTTTGCTTACCTGAAGGAGATTCGCGATCCGTCAACGATGGAGAGCAAGGGCTGCATGATACTTGGGTTTAAGAGCAAGAAGTTCGAGTCAATCTGGCAGTACTATTCCCGTGCGGAGTTGGTGGTATATCATGATGCCGGAACGGTTGTATACAGTTCTTCAAAAGAGTATGAGATTGCTGATATTATGAAAGCGGATGAGAAGGATGCGCTTGAGGCTCTGCTTGGCGCATATGTAGAACAGGCGCAGCGGGGGGAGTATCATACCGTAAGCTATCTTGAAAAGAAGCGGGCGGCAGCAGTACCGTTCTCGATTGTCGTCATGTTTGTGCTGGTGGGAATTGCTGTGATGGCATTAGGGGAGATGTTTGTCAGATACTATCTTCAGAAGCTGGCAGGCAGGCTTAACCGGATTTTGGACGGTATGACAAAGGTAATGGACGGAGATTTGGCGGTGCGTATTCCCACTGATAAAAATGGTGATGAGCTTGATGTGATTGCACAATATTTTAATGAAATGTGCGTCAGGCTGGACGGACATATCAAGAAGCAGTATCTCGCAGAAATCGAGCAGAAAAATGCGGAGATGGACGCACTTCAAAGCCAGATTAATCCTCATTTTCTGTATAATACGCTGGAGGCTGTCCGTATGAAGGCAATCTGCAACGGCGACAGGGAGGTGGGGAAGATGCTTTACAGCCTGGCAGTCACCTTTCGGGCGCAGATTAAGGAGGCGGATATTATTACGCTGGCCCAGGAGTTACACTATTGTAAGAAATATATGGAGCTTTTTGAATTCCGGTACCAGAATCAATTTCAGGCAAATGTGGAATGTCCGGAGGAATATCTTAAGGTGCCGATTATTAAGTTCGTATTGCAGCCTGTGATTGAGAATTATTTTATTCACGGCATACGGCTGAAGGAAAAGGATAACTTTGTGAGAATCCTTGTTAAGAAGGAGGGAGATTATCAGATTATTGTGGAGGACAACGGCAAAGGAATGACACAAGAAGCTATTGAGGCGAAGAATCAAGAGCTTGAACAGGATACCATGGAGAAACATTCTTCTATCGGGATTGCCAATGTGAATCGGAGGCTTAAGGCTGTTTACGGCAGGGAGTGTGGAATCCGTTTAGAGTCAAGGAGTCAGGGAGGACTTCGGGTGATCTTAAGATTTATGGGAGGTAGTCAAGTATGAAAAAGGTAATGATTGTGGAGGATGAGGAGTTAATCCTTCAGGGAATCCGCAATATCGTGGACTGGGAGGCATTAGGGCTTCGCGTGGTGCACATGGCCCACGACGGAGTGGAGGCTCTTGAGATGTGGGAGAGAGAGCCTGTGCAGATTGTAGTAACGGATATCAGTATGCCGGAGATGGACGGGCTTACCCTTCTTCGAGAGATTCGTAAGAGGGAGGAGCAGGTGAGGTTTATCATCCTGACCGGATACGACGAGTTTGCCTATGCAAGAGAAGCGGTCCGGTTAGATGTTGAGAACTATATCCTGAAACCAATCGATGAGGATGAGCTTATACGCCAGCTTCGGGAAACCGTGGGGAAGCTTAACGAGATGGATAAGAAGAAGCTTACATACATTGATGAAAAAAACCAATGGATACATTTCTTAAAGGGAAATTGCGAGAAAAGCGATGCCGAAAAATTTGCCGAGATGTTAGGACTTCCACCAGAGGGGCAGACCTGTCATGCGGCTGTGATGAAATGGAACCTGGAGGGGCTGAAAGAAAAGAAGATTACGGATATGATTGTGGAGTTAAAGAAAGAAGAACCCTTGAGAATCGTACATCTTCCGCCGGACAGCCTGCTTATGCTCGTGGATGGTACGAGTGTCGATAAGGTGCAGGAATATCTTTCAGAGCTTCAGGACAGGATTGAGGGCAGATTTAATATTATGACTTTTATCTGTTTAGGAAATTCTTTCCAGAGCTTTGAAGAACTTCCAAAAGCCTACAAAAGTGCAAAGAAGCTTCAAAAGTATCTGATTATTGAAGGGTATGGAAACTGTGTCAGCCTGTCCCAGATTCAGAATAGGAAAACGGAGTCGATCCGTATGGATGAAGCGCAGCTTCGGAAATTCATTTTAAAAAAGGAAAAAGAAGCAGCGGTGGATTACATAGAGGATCTGTTCATTAATAATCTCCGAAAGGATGCTGCCGTAAGCTCTTTGTACCAGATGGCGGTAAAGATGGCAATGCTTTTGCAGGATATGAAGAAAGAGTATAAGCTTGAATCCGGAAGATTCCATGACCTTTCAGAGCTTATGGAGACAATTTTCAGTGCGGATGACATTCATGGAATCAAGACTGCATTTATATCGGAGATTATTGAGATTATTGAGTGTATGCATGAGGAGGATTCTATGTATACCCCTGTGGTGCGCCAGATTGTTGCGGAGGTGCACAAGAATTATAGAGAAGATATGAATCTGAAAACCTTGGCTCATCGGTATCACATGAATGCGTCTTATCTGGGGCAGCTTTTCCAGAAGGAGGTAGGTTGCTCATTTGCGCAATATCTGAGCAATACGAAGAACGGGATTGCCAAAGAATTGATATTGAATACGAATATGAAGATTAACGAGATTGCGAGGCAGGTGGGGTATCCGGATACCAGTTACTTTTATCGGAAATTCAAGCAGAGCTATGGAGTGTCGCCGGCTTCAATGAGGGAAATGAAAAAATATTAGAGTGAACAAAATCGTGAAATAATGGACAAATTATTTCGCGATTTTTTAATACTAGAATTTGTTCAATGAACCTGAAAGTTTTCAACTTTCAATACAAACTGCACAATGATATAGTTGATACAGATAAAAAATACTGCAGTTTAACGAACCGGTAAGTTGACGGACAGTATGGACATTCCACAGCCAATCAGAAAGCGCGGCCGCAAAATGAGAGCGAGGAGTGTCATCGAAAAGGAGGAGGTAAAGAGTTGAAGGCGAATACAAAAAAAGCCGGAAAGCCGAAGGGAAATTTTTTAAGCCGGCTTAAGGCAAATAAGGAGTTGCTTATTTTGAGTATGCCTGGCGCAATCTGGTTTCTGTTTTTTGCATACCTGCCGTTGTTCGGTATCCTGGTAGCATTTAAGAAATTCCGGTTGTCCGGAGACGGATTTTTCTACAATCTGTTTACAAGCGAGACTGTCTGGTTTGACAATTTTAAGTTCCTGTTCAGCAGCGGCGACGCGTGGATTATTGTGAGGAATACTGTGCTTTATAACCTGACGTTTATTATATTAGGCGTCGCGGTGCCGGTAGTGCTGGCCCTGTTGTTAAATGAGATTAAGAACAAGGGAATGATGAAGATTTATCAGAGCTCTATGTTCCTACCCTATTTCCTGTCATGGGTAGTCGTAAGCTATTGTGTGTTTGCATTTTTAAATCCGGAAAAGGGATATTTTAATGCAATTATCCAACAGTTTGGCGGCGAACCGGTTTCATGGTATACAGAAAAGAAATACTGGCCGTTTATCATTATTTTCATGAGCCAGTGGAAGGGAATGGGGTATAACACCGTAGTCTATCTGGCGTCCATCTGCGGGATTGACAAGACCTACTATGAGGCGGCGGTTCTGGACGGGGCGACGAAATGGCAGCAGATTAAATATATTACACTGCCGCTTTTGAAGCCGGTAATCACGATTCTTCTCATCATGTCTGTGGGCGGAATCTTCAAGGCAGATTTTGGTTTGTTCTACCAGCTTCCCAGGAACTCAGGGCCTTTGTATCCGGTGACAAATGTATTGGATACATATATTTTCCGAGCCTTAAAGACAAGCGGTGAGATTGGAATGAGCTCAGCCGCGGCGTTGTTCCAGTCAACGGTAGGATTCATATTGATTATGATTGCAAATAAAATCGTATCTAAGGTTGACAGCGAGAACGCACTGTTTTAGTGAAGGGAAGGAGGAGAGAGTGTGGCTGAAATATCCAGAAGAAAAATGGAGAAAAGAATTAGAAAGATTGAGGCAGACGAGTGCAAATACAATCAGATTAAGACACCGACCAACGTTGCATTTAACATTATCCTGACAATCCTGTCCCTTGTCTGTGTCATTCCGTTTATCTTTGTCATTATCATCTCATTTACGGATGAGGCTTCGCTGGCAATGAACGGATACCGGTTTATTCCGGAGAAATTAAGCTTCTACGCTTACGAATATATCGTCAGCGCGGGAGAAAATATCTTAAGAAGCTATGGGGTAACTATTTTTATCACTGTGGTGGGAACCATCATCGGACTTCTGCTGACCGGCACCTACGCCTATGCGCTGTCCAGAAAAACCTACGCCTACCGCAAATTTTTTACAACCGTAATCACCATACCTATGCTGTTTAGCGGCGGTATGATTGCCAATTACCTGATTGTGACTAAGGTACTTATGTTAAAGGATTCACTCTGGGCGCTTATACTGCCCCTGTGTCTGAACTCATTTAATATAATTGTACTTCGGACATTTTTTAAGACCAGTATTCCAGATGCGGTTGTGGAGTCAGCGAAGATTGACGGGGCGTCTGAGTGGAGGCTGTTTTTTCAGATAGTCATTCCCATGGCGCTGCCTGGGCTTGCAACGATTGGGCTTTTCCTGACGCTTGGCTATTGGAACGACTGGTTCAATGCCATGATGTATATGGATAACAGAGATTTAATCCCATTGCAATATCTGTTAATCCAGATTGAAAGCTCGATTGACTGGCTTGCAAACAACAAGGCAACCATGGGCGTTGACGGGATTACAGCAGCGGCAAATATGCCGAAGGAGACGATTAAGATGGCGATTGTGGTAATTTCCACGCTGCCGATTATATTTGCCTATCCGTTCTTCCAGAGATACTTTGTAAATGGATTGACGGTGGGCGCGGTAAAAGAGTAAGATGAAAAAGGAGGAAAGTGAGAATGAAAAGGCAGATATTAAAAAGATTCGCGGCGGCGGGGTTAGCTGTTGTGATGGCGGCAGGGCTTTTGGCAGGCTGCGGCAAGAAGAAGGCGGAGACTAATTCTAACGGTGAAGAAATTGTGGAGTTGATCTGGTGGCAGATTGGGGATGCCCAGAAGGACCAGGAGGCTGTTCTTGAGAAGGTAAATGAATATATTGGAGAAAAAATTGGCGTGAAGCTTAAGATTAACACGGCAGGATGGGGTGATTATGACCAGAAGATGCAGGTTGTGATTAATACAGGGGATGACTGGGATATGTGCTTTACCTGCTCATGGGCCAACAACTATCTCCAGAACGCCAACAAAGGCGCGTTTCTTGTGATTGATGATTATATCAAGGATACCGAGATGTACAAGAACATAGACGAGCGTTTCTGGGAGGCAGCCAAAGTGCAGGGCAAGACTTACGGCGTTCCCAGTGAGAAAGAAATCGGAAGCATGCCTATGTGGGTATTTACGAAGGAATACGTTGACAAATATGAAATTCCGGTGGATGAGATTCACAGTCTGGAGGATTTAGAGCCGTGGCTTGAGCTGATCAAGGAAAAAGAACCGGATGTTGTCCCGATGTACTTAACCAGCAGCTATTCCGCGCCGATTTATATGGATTTAATCCAGAATCCTGTGGGAATTGAGTATGGGGATGAGACGCTGACAGTGAAGAATGTATTTGAGACAGAGAAGATGAAGTCTACGCTTAAAACCATGAGGAAGTATTATCAGGCCGGCTATATCAACAAGGACGCGGCCACGGCTTCTGACGACAAGTCCATTAAGCGTTTTGTGACAAAGGGCGACGGACAGCCATACGCAGAGCTGGTATGGGGCAAGGACTTAGGCTACGAGGTGGTAGCGACTCCGATTATGGATACCTATGTGACCAATATTTCCGCCCGCGGCGCGCTGACTGCCATCAATGCACAGACAGACCATCCCGAAAAGGCGGTTGAGCTACTGAACCTGATTAATACGGACGAGTATCTGAGAAACCTGTTAAACTATGGTATCGAGGGTGTGCACTGGGATAAGGTGGAGGTTCCGGCAGACGAAGCGGCAGAGGCAGAGGGTAAACCTTATGTGTATGACAACAAGATTAAGATGAACGAGGAGACAAGAAAGAATTATTCTGTTTCCTACTGGGTACAGGGAGGTTTGTTTAACACTTATGTTCTCGAAAACGAGCCGGTTGACAAATGGGCAACCTTCAAGGAATTCAATTCCTCATCGGTAGAGGCGCCGTCCTTTGGGTTTGATTTTGACTTAGAGCCGGTAAGTACGGAGGTGGCAGGCTTCGGAAACGTGATGGATGAATTCGGAAAATCCCTGTATACAGGAAGCGTAGATCCGGAGGAATATCTGCCGAAGCTTCAGGAGAAGCTTGAGGCCACGGGAATTGACAAGGTAATCGATGAGATGCAGAAACAGATTGACGATTGGAAGGCAGGGAAGTAGAATAGGAGAGAGGGCAGCCCTTTAGGATGTGTTTGAAAGGGGGCTGCCTCTCTTAAAAATACGAAGGAAATTGATGAGAATATGGATATGAATAGGAAATCAAAGCTGGAAGTATGCGTCGATTCTGTGGAGTCTGCAATCATTGCCAAGGAGGCAGGCGCAGACTGCCTTGAAGTCTGCTCCAATCTGCTCATTGGCGGGACGACCCCTGGTGTGAGCCAGTTTAAGCAGATACGAAAAGCATGCAGGATTAAGTTAAATGTTCTGGTTCGTCCAAGAGCCGGAGACTTTTTGTACACGGATGCGGAATTCCGGATGATAAGGGAGGATATCCAGATGTTTCGGGAATTGGGCGCTGACGGCGTTGTAGCCGGCTGTCTGCTTGAGGACGGGAATCTGGATCTTAACAGGATGAAAGAGCTTCGGAGTTGCGCCCATGGATTGCAGTTTACACTTCATCGGGCGTTTGATGTATGCCTGGACCCTGAACGGGCCTTGGAGGAGGCTGTCTCATTGGGAGTAGATACCATACTCACTTCGGGTCAGGCGTCTGACTGTATGGCGGGTAAGGAGGTCTTGAAAAGGCTTCTTGCTCTTGCAGGCGGGCGGATTGAGATTCTGGTAGGCAGCGGGGTAAATGCAGAGGTAATCCGGCTGATGAAGGAGGACATCCATGCAAGTAGTTTTCATATGTCCGGAAAACGGAGGGTGGACAGCGGAATGGTTTACCGAAACGAGCGTGTCAATATGGGGCTTCCCGGACTCAGTGAATTCGAGATTTTCCGCACAGACGGAGAGGAGATTCGCAGAGCCGGTATGATTTTGCGTGGAGAATAACAGAGAACAGAAACAGGAATGGAGGGATTGTCTGTGGCAGATAAGAAAGAATTACTTCGATTAGTGGGAAGCATGCAGCAGCTTATGTATGTGCGTCCGGTAACCTTTGAGGAAGGAAGGGCAAGAGGAATGAAGGCGTTTGAGGTGAAGAACGGGCCTCTGAAATTCAGTGTGATGGCTGATAAATGCCTTGATATTACAGATGTCTCCTTTTGCGGGCATAACATAAGTTTTCTTGCAAAGCCTGGGCTGATGGGACGGAATCATTTTGATACCAACGGAGTGGAGGCCGGACGCAGTATTATGGGCGGGATGCTGTTTACCTGCGGGCTTGAGAATATCTGCGCCCCCTGTGAGATTGACGGCAAGGCTTATCCTATGCATGGACGGATTCGCACGACGCCGGCAGAGCATGTAGGCGCACATGCAAGGTGGGCGGGGGAGCAATATGTGGCGGCAATATCAGGCACCATGCGTGAGGCTGAGCTTTTCGGGGAGAATCTTGTACTTCGCAGAGAGATTACAACCTGCTACGGTGAGAATCGTATCTGTATTGAGGATGAGATTACGAACGAGGGTTTTCGCAGAGAACCCATGATGCTGTTGTACCACATCAATGTTGGCTATCCCCTTCTGTGCGAGGATTCTGAGATTTTGATTCCCACAAGAAAAGTGACGCCAAGGGATAAGGCAGCTTCATCGAACGCGGCAGCCTTTAACCGCATGGAGGCGCCAAAAGACAATGAGCCGGAGTATGTATTTCTTCATGAGATGGAGGCTGACCAGGAAGGAAATACGTTTGCCGCGGTAGTAAACAAGAAGCTTGGGATTGGGCTTAAGGTGGAATACAATGTGAGTGAGCTGCCCTATTTTATGCAGTGGAAATCGATAGCCTCCGGTGATTATGTGGTTGGTCTGGAACCGGCCAATTCCAGTGTTTACGGGAGACCGTATCATATGAAGGAGGACAGCCTGCATATGATTGAGCCGTTTGCCACGGAAAAAAAGAGGATTGTGCTTACCTTCCTTTCGGGCGCAGAGCTTGACGAGGTGAGGCGAGAGGCGGAAAGGAGATAAAAATGAAACGTTCAAAAATAAATGCCGAGATTAAACATATGGAGGAGATGATAAAGGCTCATGGCTTTGAGCTTCCTCCCTTCTGTAAATGGTCTCCCAACGAGTGGAGGACAAAAGGGGCGGAGTATGATGAGATTCGTGATAATATGCTCGGATGGGATATCACGGATTATGGCCTTGGCAGATTCGATGAGGTAGGTTTTTCATTGATTACCCTCCGGAATGGGAATCTGAAGATGGACAAATATACAAAGACTTATGCAGAGAAGCTCTTGCTTGTAAAAGAGGGACAGATGGCGCCAATGCATTTTCACTGGAAAAAGATGGAGGATATTATTAACAGAGGCGGCGGAAATGTTCTGATTACGGTTTACAATTCCACAGAGGACGGCGGATTTGCTGACACGGAGGTTACCGTGAATTGCGACGGGAGGGAGTTTACCGTGCCGGCAGGGACGAAGGTAAGGCTGACACCAGGGGAAAGTATTACGATTTATCCGTATATGTACCATGATTTTCATGTGGAGGAAGGAAGCGGCGACGTGCTTCTTGGCGAGGTGTCCATGTGCAATGACGATGAGCACGATAATCGGTTCTATGAGCCGATTGGGCGTTTTCCGGAGATTGAGGAGGACGAGGTTCCATATCGTTTGTTGTGCAACGAATATGGGCGCAATGGTATTGAGTGAAAAAACAGCGGCGTAATAAAGCAGAATGGAAGGGGAGGCAACATGATAACTCAGATTTTAGACAAAAATTGGCGGCTGCACTGTCAGGGAGAACCGGCACAGCCCGCCGTTGTTCCGGGGACAGTCTACACGGATTTGCTGCGAAACGGCAATATGGAGGACCCGTTCTGGAAGGACAATGAAATCCGCGCACTTCCTCTGATGGAAAATGACTATGAATACGAGGTTTGTTTCGATACAGAGGCTAAGCTGCTGGCGCAGGAACAGATTTTGCTTCATTTTGACGGGGTGGATACGATTGCCGATATTTACATCAATCAGGAATGGATTGGAAAGACCTGCAATATGCACCGCGTCTGGGAGTTTGACGTGACAGGGCTTATTAAGGAAAAAGGGAATGTGCTTCGGGTTGTATTACATTCACCTTTACGATTTATCAGAGAAGAATTCGCCAAATGCCGGACATTGGGCTCAGAAGATGCCATGGAGGGCTTCGTCCATATGCGTAAAGCGCACTGTATGTTCGGTTGGGACTGGGGGGCGCATCTGCCGGATGCCGGAATTTTCCGTCCGGTATCGCTGATAGGAGTGAAAGGGGCAAGGCTTGACAGCGTTTATATCAGGCAGGACCATGGGGACGGAAATGTTGTGCTGCATTTAGAGGTTTCGTATATGGCAGACGCTTCTTATATGGTAGAAATAAAAGAACCGGATGGGACAATCCGCAGGTATCAGGACTCCCCAAAGGAGATTCTGATTGAGCGTCCAGAGCTTTGGTGGCCCAACGGCTACGGCAGCCAGCCTCTTTATCATGTGAGGGTTACGCTCTATGTAAAAGGCGAGCCTGTGGATGTATGGGAGCGTAGGATTGGGCTTCGTACTATGACCATGCAGCTTCGGAAAGACGAGTGGGGTGAGAGTTTTGCCCACGAGGTAAATGGGATAGCCATCTTCGCCATGGGCGCGGATTATATTCCGGAGGATCACCTTCTTGGAAGGGTTACGCCGGAAACCACACGGAAGCTTCTTGAACAGTGCGTGGCGGCGAATTATAATACCGTCCGTGTGTGGGGCGGCGGTTATTATCCGGAGGACTGGTTTTATGACGTTTGCGACGAGCTAGGCTTAATTGTCTGGCAGGACTTTATGTTTGCCTGTGCCGTGTATGAGCTGACGCCGGAATTCAAGGCGAATATCCGACAGGAATTTATTGACAATGTCAAACGTCTCCGCCACCATGCCTCGTTAGGCTTATGGTGCGGCAATAATGAGATGGAGATGTTTGTGGAGGAGGGACATCACTGGGTTACGAAAAAGACGGAGGTTCGGGACTATGTCATCATGTATGAGCAGTTGATTCCTGAGGTGCTGTCAGTGTACGACCCTCAGACCTTCTACTGGCCTGCAAGCCCCTCGTCCGGCGGCGCCTTTGACGAGCCAAACAGCCCCAACCGAGGGGATGTGCATTATTGGGAGGTGTGGCATGGGAATAAGCCGTTTTCCGAGTATCGCAAGTATTTCTTCCGCTATGCGTCTGAGTTTGGTTTCCAGTCATTTCCGAGCCGAAGGACGATAGAGACCTTTACGGATGACCCGAAGGATATGAACATTTTCTCCTATGTGATGGAAAAGCATCAGAGAAATTATGGCGCAAACGGGAAGATTATGAATTATTTGCAGCAGACTTATCTGTATCCCACGGATTTTGATACGTTAATCTATGCGTCTCAGCTTCTGCAGGCGGACGCGATTCGCTATGGGGTTGAACATTTCCGGCGGAATCGGGGACGGTGCATGGGCGCTATTGTGTGGCAGCTCAACGACTGCTGGCCGGTGATTTCATGGTCGTCTATTGACTACTGCGGCAGATGGAAGGCGTTACATTATGCACAGAAACGCTTCTTTGCGCCGCTTCTGGTTTCCTGTCAGGAGGAAGGGATGATGACCCAGGAGGCGGATATGAACCGAGAGCATTTTGAGTTTGAGAAGTCGATTCGCTTAAATGTTGCTAATGAGACAATGGAGGATCAGTATGTACAGGTTTCCTGGGCGGTACGCAATGGGAGGGCAGAGATTCTGAGGGAAGGCGGTACGCAGGAGGTGAAGGCTTTGGCTCTGTCCAGTGTGTGGCTTGACAAGGTGCTTTTGCCGGAAATTGACGTATTTTCAGAGTACGTAAGTTATGAGATGAAAAAGGATGGGAAGGTTATCTCGGACGGGACGGTTATTTTCTCTTATCCTAAGTATTTCAGGTACGAAGATCCCATGCTTTCCTGCCGTGTGGAGGGGGATGAGCTTGTGGTATCGTCCAGGGCGTATGCCAAGAGTGTGGAGATTCTAAATGAGCAGGAGGACTTGATTCTGTCGGATAATTATTTTGACTTGAACGGGGATGAAAAAAGGGTGAAGATTATCTCTGGCAAGGCGGAGGGAATACGGGTGAGAAGCGTATATGATATTCGGTAGGTATGACATGCAATATACCCCATTCTGTCAGTACACGTAATGGTACGGGCAGAATGGGGTATGTTATGAGACAGTCATTTTTATTATTTTAAATAATTTGTTTGTTATGAATACTGCAAAAGGAATTCCTACAATAAATATCATCCATAACAGGATTACACCTTGAGCCGCTGAAGTGATTAATAAATATCCCAAAGGTATTATAATTGTCCTGTGTACAATGGCCAGAAGAATCCACCAGTAAATATCACCTATTTTTTTATTATTCTTTATACAATGAAAAAAATAGTGCGTTATACCAAAGCATAGTGCCAGCAATATATATTGTAATACCTCAAAATTGATATCTATCCAGGCGAGCCCTGTCATCAGTAACCGCCACAAAGCTAAAGAAAAAATACTTTGCAAAATAAAACATTTCATATTTGTTTTCATAAATTACAGGAAGATATATTTCAAAATAAATAGTACCGCCAACACATACATCAGCACACTTATCTTTTTCTCTTTTGCCTTTCCTGTAATCAGATTCAACGCTACATAAGAGATTACTCCCATGGAAATGCCCTCGGAGATACTGTAAAAGAATGGCATTGCCGCAATACAGATATAACACGGGAGAGCCTCGGAGATATCGCTAAAATCAATATTCACCACATTTGTCAGCATATAGAACCCAACCACGATTAATGCCGGCGCTGTCGCAAATGAAGGAATGGCAAGGAAAATCGGGGAAAGGAGCAACGAAAGACCAAACAAAACGGCTGTTGTAACGGACGTAAGACCAGTCTTGCCGCCCTCTGTTACACCGGAGGCGCTCTCTACGAACGTGGTAGTCGTGGTGGTTCCCAGTACCGCGCCTGCAGTTGTGGCAACAGCATCGGCCATAAGCGCGCCCTTAATCCTTGGAAGCTTTCCTTCGTCATCCAACATATCTGCCTTGGATGCCACGCCAATCAGCGTACCGATCGTGTCAAACATATCTACAAACAAAAACGCAAAGATAACGACAATAAAATTCAGTGAAAAAATCCCGCTGAATTTAAGCTTCCCGAAAACAGGCATGATGCTTGGCACAGACAGCCCGTTGCTGAAATCCGGAAGCAGCCCATAAAATCCAAGCTCTGGATTGGGAACATAAATACCTGCAAACTGACAGATGATGCCAAGAATCCATGTAATCAGAATTCCCCACAGAATATTTCCTTTAATATTCTTAATCACAAGTATTCCGGTGATGATTACGCCTGCAATGGCCAGCAGAACCGTAATTCCCACGTCATGAAAACTTGCCTCTACGCCGTTTGCAAGATTATATCCGTCTACGGAAAACAGCTCGACCAAAGTTGCGCCGCCGATTACAATATTCGCGTTCTGAAGACCGATAAATGCGATAAATAAACCGATACCGACACTGACCGCGGCTTTAAGGTTCAAAGGGATTGCATTAAAAATCGCCTCACGCACATTCGTAAGAGACAGGACAATAAATATGATTCCTTCGACGAATACTGCTGTAAGTGCAACCTCCCATTCGTACTCCATACCAAGGACTACGGTATACGCAAAATATGCGTTGAGTCCCATCCCTGGTGCAAGTGCAAAGGGATAATTCGCCAGAAACGCCATCAGAAGCGTACCGATAAACGATGCCAGCGCAGTCGCCGTGAACACAGCCCCCTGATCCATTCCTGCCGCCGCAAGAATACTGGGATTCACGGCCAGGATGTACGCCATTGTCATAAAGGTTGTAATTCCGGCAAGTACCTCTGTCCGGACATCTGTGTTGTTGTCCGTCAATTTAAAGAGCTTTTCTAACATGTTCTTCCTCCTTTTCTCTCATGCCATAACTATTATGCTGAGGATGCTCATATCCCAACAGCATACTACTCTCTTATACTAGCAAAATAATGTGTTAAAGTAAATATTTTCTTTCTATTTCCTTTAGCAGCCTATGTGAACTTTTGGGTTGTTTTTCGGATATGCTCATAGTATAATATTTTCCGGTAAAATAATCGAGGTGAAGCAGAATGTATGAAGAAATTGTATCAGGACTGACCTCCTTTATCGGAAGGAGTCCAACGCCATTCCATGTTGTGGCGAATATAGGGGAGATATTAAAGGGAAATGGCTATGAAAGGCTTGAGGAGGGCGAAAAGTGGAAGGTTAGCCCAGGAGGAAAATATTATGTGACCCGCAATGATTCCAGCATTATTGCATTGAATATAGGAACAAATCTTGAAGACTACTGTTTTAAGATTGCAGCGTCTCACAGTGATTCGCCTGCCTTCAAGATTAAGGAGAATGCAGAGCTTCAGGTAAAAGAGAAGTACATGAAGCTGAATACAGAAGGCTACGGCGGGATGCTGTGCGCTTCATGGTTTGACCGGCCTCTGTCTGTTGCCGGACGGGTCATAGTTAAGGAACAGGGGATATATACGGCAAGGCTTTTGAATATTGACAGGGATTTGTTGATGATTCCCAGTGTGGCGATTCATATGAACCGTGGGGTGAATGACGGCTATGCTTATAATAAGCAGGTGGATATGCTGCCCTTGCTTGGCGGGGGTGAGTGTAAGGAGGGGGATTTTAAGAAGCTGATTGCAGGAGAGCTGAATGTGAAAGAGGAGAGCATTTACGGGATGGATTTGTATCTCTACAATCGGATGAAGCCCTCTGTGTGGGGCGCGAATAAGGAGTATATTTCCTGTCCTCAGCTTGATGACCTGCAGTGCGCCTATACCTCGCTTCAAGGCTTCCTTAAGGGCGCTGGCCTTCATGGGGTCAATGTATTTGCCTGCTTTGATAACGAAGAAGTTGGTTCCGGTACGAAGCAGGGGGCAGCGTCTACATTTTTGTATGATACCCTTTATCGGGCGAACCTGTGTCTGGGTAAGGGAGAAGAAGGGTTTTTCAGGGCGGCTTCAAAGGGATTTATGCTGAGCTGTGATAACGCCCATGCAGTGCATCCGAACCATCCGGACAAGACGGATGTGGGCAACTGTGTGTATATGAATGAAGGTATTGTTGTGAAATCCCATGCCGGACAGAAATATACCACTGACGCCGTGAGCATCGCCATGTTTCGGGGAATCTGTGAGGCGGCGGGCGTGCCGCTTCAGTTTTTCTCCAACCGTTCGGATATGGCAGGCGGGAGTACCCTTGGCAATATCGCCATGACTCAGGTATCCATGAACAGTATTGATATCGGACTTGCACAGCTTGCAATGCATTCTGCCTACGAGACTTCCGGAGTGAAAGACAGCTTCTATATGATTCAGGCTGTCGCGCAGTTTTTTACTGACCGAATTGAGATACTGCCGATTCGGTCACTCATATAATCCCTTAAGAGGCTTAAAAAGGGGAAAGGGGTAGAGATGAAAAAGATACTAATGATAGGAACCGGAGGCACCATTGCCTCCATGCCGACAGAGTACGGGCTGGCGCCGGGGCTTACGCCAGCGGATATTCTTTCGTACATTCCGGCTGTACGAAAGGTATGTGAGGTTGATACGATTCAGGTGTGCAATCTGGACAGCACCAATGTAACGCCAGAGCATTGGCGCCTGATTGCAGGAAGCGTTGAGGAGAATTATGATGCCTATGACGGATTTGTTATCTGCCATGGAACGGATACCCTGGCGTATACGGCGGCGGCTCTGTCTTATATGATACAAAATTCAGCGAAGCCTATTGTGATTACAGGCGCCCAGAGGCCGATCCAGATGGATGTGACCGATGCCAGGACAAACCTTCTGGACAGCTTCATCTATGCGGCAGACGACGAGTCCCAGAATGTTAATATTGTCTTTGACGGGAAGGTAATTGCCGGTACGCGGGCGAAGAAGGAGAGGGCAAAGAGTTATGACGCGTTTTCCAGTATTAATTTCCCTTATCTGGCAGTGATTCAGGAGGGGATGATTGTGCGCTATATTAAAGAGCCTCCCTGTGATGGGCCGGTTGGCTTTGGCTATGATATGAAGGACAGTGTGTATGTCCTGAAGCTGATTCCAGGGATGCATGCCAGTATTCTGCCCTATCTGTTTATGCATTATGACTGTATTGTGATTGAGAGCTTCGGGGTTGGCGGAATTCCCAATACGCTGGTACAGGAATTCTATCGGGAGATGAAGGAGTGGGAGGGCAAGGGAAAATATGTGGTGATGACGACCCAGGTGGCCAACGAGGGAAGCAATATGACGGTTTATGAGGTGGGAAAACGTGTGAAGCAGGACTTTAAACTCCTGGAAGCCTATGATATGACCCTTGAGGCTGTGATAACGAAAATGATGTGGCTGATGGGGAAGGGGAAGTCGGACTATGAGAGGATGAAGAAGGACTTCTATACAGAGATAAACCATGATATTTTATTTACGAAAAGACTGGAGAGAGAGGCAAGGGATTGATAAAAGTTATATAAAGTTATATAATAAATAAAAAGTTATAAAAGATTATATAAAGTTATATAGGAGTTGAGGGGATTGAATAATCCATTTTCATTATCATTTGGGAAAAAACCATTACAGTATATTTCACGTCTCGCGCAGACGAATCAGATTATAGAAAGCTTTAAGGCAGAAAATTCTTCCAACCAGATATTTATGATTACAGGTGTAAGGGGTTCTGGAAAGACGGTCATGATGACGAATATTGCTGAGGAGATGCGTCAGGACACCGACTGGATAGTGATTGAACTAAATCCGATGAGAGAACTGCTTGAGAGTCTGGCGGCTAAGATATACAGTATTCCAGAGATGTATTCAAAGTTTTTAAAAGCCAGATTGGATTTTTCTGCGTTTGGACTGGGGGTGTCAATTGAGAATACAGCGCCAGTTACAGACATTGAAAATGTAATTGAACGAATGTTAGAACAGATAAAACAGGCCGGAAAAAGATTGCTGATTACGGTTGATGAGGTGACAAACTCGGAATATATAAGGATTTTTGCCAGTTCTTTTCAGATTCTTCTGAGACGCGATTATCCGATTTATCTATTGATGACCGGATTGTATGAGAATATCTATGACTTACAGAATGAAGATTCACTGACGTTTTTATACAGGGCACCGAAGTTGATTTTAGAACCTCTGAATTACACGGCTGTACGAAAAAATTATATGGATATATTTAAAATAGATTTGGAAACAGCAGAGAAGATGACAGTATTGATAAAAGGCTATCCTTTTGCATTTCAGGTATTAGGCTATCTTTATTGGGAAAACCGTGAAAAAGATATAGAGGATATTTTGCCGGAGTATGATCAATATCTGGAGGAGTATGTTTACGCTAAGATATGGTCTGAGCTTTCGGAATTGGACAAAAAGATATTAACAGAGATTTCAATAAGCGGAGAAAATAAAGTAAAGCTGCTCAGGGAACGGCTGAGAATGAAATCAGAACTGTTTTCAGTATACCGTGAGAGACTGAAAAGAAAAGGTGTGATAGATACCAGGGAATATGGAAAGATTGGATTGGCACTGCCAAGATTTGAGGAGTTTGTAAAGATGCAGCAAATATAGTTAGAAGGGGCTGTTATATCGAAACAGCCCCCGCTACGACCCGCTGGACTTATAATGCCGCACCCCAAACCGCCACAGAAGAAGGGCGGGAACCAGAAACCAGCAGGCAAGAAGGGGCAGAAGCACAAGGAACACCTCCGTCCTGCGCCCCAGTATATACAGCAGGGGGTAATACTGTATTAACGCATAGGGTATAAAAAACGTAGTAAAAATAAGAAACTCCTTTCCATACACGCCCACCGGATACTTGCCGAACTCTCTGGCGCCGTCCGTAAATATATTTATGAATTCCAGCCCGTCCAGCGTAAAGAAGCAAAGGGCGGCGTAAATCAGAAACAGGGCAGAAAATACCGCAGTTCCGCCAATCAGCATAAAGATAACGGTAAGCACCTTGGAAAAACTCCATGCAACTTCATTTTTAACAATTCCATAGATAAACATCACAATTGCCTGCGCCATCCTTCCGATTCGCGTAAGCTCGAATTTACTTCCCAATACCTGGAGGATTTCATTCTGAGGGCGTACTAAAACCCGATCAAACTCCCCGTTTTTCACCATATGGTGAAACATGTCGAACCCTCTGGCAAACATTTCCGCAAGAGAGAACTCCATCAGCATGATCCCAAAACATAACAGTACTTCGCTGTAAGTGAAGCCCTCTACCATGGAAAATCGTTGAAACATAAAGAAGATTCCCAGAAAAACGGTAAATGATACCAGAAATTGGCCAAGGGCTGTCAGGAAAAAGGATGCTTTATACTGCATCATACATCGGATATTAAGGGATACATAATGAAAATAAAGACGGATGGATTGATGTAACTTTTTCAATATATTTTAACCTCCTTGTACGACGACTCGTTTCAGCGCCAGCTTACAGAGCAGCTTCCCCGCTGCTGTAATGACGAGAAGCCAGAAGATTTGAAGGAGGACTGCCTTCTGTATTTCAAATCTTGTCATGCTTCCGCCATAGATGCGAAGGGGAACATTCTGCATAGCCGCAAAGGGAAGTAACTCCATGAACCGCTGCATTTTTTCCGGAAAAAAGGGCAGGGGAATCAGCGCGCCGGCAAAAAAGTCAGTCATAGTGATGAATATCATCTGAAGTCCCTGGGGGGATATGGTGAAAAAAGCCAATATGTAGACCAGGACGCATAAGGATACCGTCATTGCCAGGCCCAAAAGTAAAGTCAAAAGAAACAGAACAAAATGCCAGAGGCTTGCAGGCAATGCGATTCCGTAAGGCTTTGGTATGAATACGGCAAAAGCCAGTATGGGGAAGCATCTTAAGACTGCCCTTGACAGGCGGTTTGCCATACTTCTGGAAAACCACATGTTGTATATGCTAATGGGCCTGCAAAGCTCGTATACAATATTTCCGTTTACAATAGCGTCAAAGATTTCTTTTTCCATCATCCATGTTGCAAAAAGGGCGAGAAATGCCTGTTGCAGCCATATGTAGGAGGCCGTAGCGGAAAAGCTCATGGGGAAGGCGGCTGCGTCTGCGCGGTAAAATGCCCGAAATATCATGATCTCCATGAAGCCCCATGCAAACTGAGTCGCAATTCCTCCAAGGGCGGCGGCCCGATATTGCAGTCCCATCAGAAATCTTAACCGAAAGAAGGATAGGTATTTTTTCATTTTTAAAATCCTCTGAATATTAATGTCAAATTTCATAGGCGCGGTACAGCTCGGCTACTGTTTCGTCGATATTGCCGCCGCCCCTTTTAATATCGTCTAAAGTGCCGTCCAAAAGAAGCCGTCCTTTGCCGATTAGGAGGATACGGCTTGCCAGGGCTTCAATGTCCTGCATATCGTGGGTGGTAAGGATTACGGTAGTTTTGTGGATTTTATTCTGTTGTAAAATGAAATCGCGCACTGCAAGCTTGGACACGGCGTCCAGTCCGATGGTAGGCTCGTCCAGGAACAAGATGCGGGGGCGGTGCAGCAGGGAGGCCGCAATCTCGCAGCGCATCCTCTGTCCAAGGGATAGCTGTCTTGTGGGGGAACGCAAAAGTTCCTTTAGGTTCAGTAATTCAGTCAGTTCTTCTAGGCTCTGTCTATATTGTGGTTCTGGAATGGTATAGATATCCTTCAATAATTCAAAGGAATCTATGACGGGAACATCCCACCATAACTGAGAACGTTGGCCAAACACGACGCCAATATCCTTGACGTGTCTGACTCTGTCCTTATAAGGAATTCGTCCGTTTATAAGGACGGTTCCGCTGTCAGGGGTTAATATTCCGCTTAGAATTTTGATTGTAGAGCTTTTTCCCGCGCCGTTGGGACCAATATAGCCCACCATCTCGCCGTCTCCTATGGTGAAGGTCACATCCTTCAGGGCGTGGATGCTCTCGTATTCCCTGTGGAAAAGGGAAGTTAAGGCAGCTTTTATGCCGCCGTCTCTTTTTGCAATCTTGTACGATTTGCATACGTGTTCCATCGTAATCATTCTTGCTTCCTCCTGGTAGTTATATCTGCATATCTTGCCAAGCCGGTTTTGTAAAATTTTCTAATTGATTATATCATGGAACGAGTGAGGGGTAAAGTGGAAAGAAAAAATTTTTTAATAAAATGGGATTGACAAAATATGAGGTTCTCTCTATAATACCTCCACCTTAAGGAAAAGTGAGAAAGATTAACCGGATGGGTAATCCATACTCAGGCGATACTAACAGACAGGATTGGATCATCAGTGTAAGAAATGGGAGTGAAGGTATGAGAGTAATTTGGTCCACGTATAAAAAAATCCGAATCGGAATACTGCGGGCAGTCCCGTGGTCCTTCATGGTGTCCAGGGTTACAACCGGAGTTATGCAGATAGTCTTTCCTTATTTTATCTATGTATATTTAATGAAAGGAAATCTTAACAGTGAGTTCAGCCAATATGCAGACGGCGCAGACTATATGACCTATATCGTCCTGGGGTCAGCTTTGAATGTGCTTGCGGTATCAACCCTGATGAATATAGGGAGAGCGCTTATCACGGAATTAAGAGAAGGAACGCTGGAAATGCTGCTGCTTGCGCCGGCATCCCGCAATTTATATTTCCTGGGGTGCCTGTTAGAGCAGACAACAAGGGCGTTAATCGAATTCGTGACAGTATTATTGGCAGGGGCGGCTCTGGGCGCTAATCTTGGCGCTCTGTTGTCCTTCAGAGCTTTCTTTGCAATTCTTTTGGCAGTATTTGGCTTCTTCTGTATGGGGATTTTTTTGTCGGGAGTTATGCTGTATACGCGGGATACATACATCACACAGAATACCCTGTTTATTACGATGAGCCTTATCTGCGGAATCGCATATCCGATTCAATATTTGCCAAAGTGGGTTCAGTGTTTTGCGCAGATATTTCCTTTAACTCCGGCGGTAACCTTGTTTCGGAATATCGTCATAGGGCGTCAGTATTTGGCAGATAATATCTGGCTTATTTTACAGATTTTCGTTCTTTCGGGAATTTATCTGGCGGCGGGATTACTGTGGAATAGGTGGCTTGAGAGAAGGATGATAGAAAGTATATTCGGGTAAAGGAGAGCGTGTTATGCATAGTGGAACAAAGGAATATCCTGTATGATTTCAATGCAACAGGAATATCCTAAAAAGGGTGTGCTTTCCCTTGACAAAAGTGTTTGGAAAGGATAAGATATACCCAGTGATCGCACTACGGAAACTTATGAAGCCCGTAGTCCAAAAGGCTCCTGCGGGGGCCTTTTGTTATATATGCACAGTCCCGCGCAGAGGAAATATGCCGCTAAGGCGGCGCACGGGGCGCGCGGCGAGTAGAGGAAATAAAAGGGCGGCAAGATACATGGGAAAAAAGCAATTTCTAACATATGAAGAACAGATTGCCTTTCTGAAAGACAGAAAGGATTTGGAAATACAGGATGTGGAATATGCGAAAAAAATTCTGTTTAAAACGGGATATTTCTCGCTGATTAATGGTTATAAGGAGGCATTTAAGGATTCAGACAGCAAACGCTTTCAAAAGGGCGTGTGTTTTGAAGATATTTATGAATTGTATCAATTTGATAACGATTTGCGAAGTATTTTTTTGAAGTATATTTTGGTGGCAGAGCGTAATCTAAAATCTTCCCTGTCTTATCATTTCTGCCTGGTTTACGGAGATATGCAGGAGGATTATCTGAACATCGGTCATTACGACTGCACTGGAAAGAAATCCTATGTTGTTAAAAACATGCTGAGGATTATGGAGGGGCAGATTCGTAAAGACAGTGATTATACATATATTCGGCATTATATGGAAAAGTATGGGTATGTGCCATTATGGGTACTTCTGAATGTGCTAACGCTTGGGCAGTTGTCGAAAATATATAGTTGTCAAAAAGGTCGGGTACAGACGTCTGTTTGCCGAGATTTTGGACCAATCAAAGTGAATGAAATGGGGAAGCTGCTGGCAGTCATGACGAAGTTCAGAAATGTATGCGCCCACAATGAACGGTTGTTTGATTTCCATACGAAGGATGCAATTCTTGACAGGGGGCTTCATGACAGGCTTAGGCTTGAGAAAGTGCATGGGCGCTATGTATGTGGAAAAAATGATTTGTTTTCTTTGCTTATTAGTTTAAAACTTTTGCTGTCGGAGGACGAGTTTAAAGCTCTGTTTCATGATTTAAAGAAGTGTTTTTCGACGTATACGGTGCATAAAGAGATTATTGAGAAAATGGGATTTCCGGAAAATTGGGAACGGATTGGACGGATAAAAAAATTTACAAAAAAAGATTAAAATGTTGACAAAAATATAAAGTCTCTCTATAATACACGCGCTTAAAGTAAAAATAGAAATAATTAACCAATCTGTAAATCGTAAGAAGGAGAATAAGCCGAAAGAAAGTATATTCGGGTAAAGGAGAGCGTGTTATGCATAGTGGAACAAAGGAATATCCTGAAAGAAAAATTATTGCTCAGCATTTGGTAAAAGATTATATATTAAAAGAAAAAAGCAGCCTGTTAGGCCGTAAACAGAAACAGGTGATTCATGCGGTAAAGGATATTTCTCTGGAGATACCAAAAGGAAAAATCACGGGTGTTTTAGGTATCAACGGCGCAGGAAAGACGACGACAATCCGGATGCTGGCTTCACTTATTGCGCCTACCTCCGGAGTATTGACAATGGATGGAGTGGATGCGGTTAAAAACCATCTGTGGGTGAAAGGGCGCATTAATGTTATTTCAGGGGGCGAACGGAATCTGTATTGGAGGCTTACTGCAAGGGAGAATCTGGGATATTTCGGAAGTTTATACGGGTTAAGAGGGAGAGAGCTGAAAGAACGCATTTCCCTTTTAATCGGGATTGTTGGTTTGAAGGACGCCCAGGACGTACCTGTCGAACGGTATTCAAAAGGGATGAAGCAGAGGCTTCAGATTGCCAGGGGATTGATTAATGATCCGGAATATATCTTTCTGGACGAGCCGACTCTGGGGCTTGACATCATGATTGCAAAGGAAATCAGAGAGCTAATCTTAAACTTGGCAAAGGAACGGAAAAAAGGCATACTGCTGACCACACATTATATCAGTGAGGCGGAGGAATTATGCGATTACATCTATGTGATGGATAAAGGAGAGGTGATTGCCCAGGGAACGAAAGAAGAATTGAAGGAATTATTTATGTATCAACCAGAATTGTCTATCGTGATATCATCAGAGGACGAGTCCCCATCTATTAATGGGTCATATTCGGATAACAATATGGCAATACTAAACGAGCTGAGAGAACATTTCCGTAACAGGATTCGGTTTGAAAATGGAACGGAGAGGTTGCTTCATATAAGAGGGACATCCAAGGACTGGTCAGACGTTTTGAACGTATTGTTTGAACACCAAATCCCGATTCACAGCTTAAGTATACATGAGCCGAATCTGGAAGAAATATTGATGAAAATTATCAGTCAGTCGCGGGAGGGCGCAGTATGAGAAAAAGTCTGTTAGTAATGAAGGCGGAGATAAAAAAACAGCAGCAGAATGACTATCATTCTTATTTTGTGTACTTTTCATTGCTTGTGTGGCCGATTTTAGGGTTTTTGGAAATCTACTATACATATCGGCCATTTGAGGCACAGGGCAGGGATTTGCTGGCCTTTCTGGGGACTGGCTTTATGGCTTACACTTGCTTCTGGTCAATGGTTCAGAATGCATGGTCCATGTCAAATCAAGAGCGAAAGAACGGAACTCTGGAAATCTCATTTTTGACTCCGGCGAACAGACTGGCTATGGTTTACGGAAAGGCATTGGGCGCGCTTTTGCAGGAGGTGTGGATGTTTTGCTGTTTTTGTATATTTGTACTATTCTATACAAAAACACTGAGATGGGATAACCTGGCGCTGCTGCCTCTGTTCCTTATGCTTCTGTTAGTGTCGTCTACCATCTGGGGCGGTATGCTAAACGCCATATTTCTGTTTTCCAGGGATGCTTCGATTGTGATGGATTTATTCGACGCGCCCATGACTTTATTTGCAGGGACGAGAATACCTGTCAGTTGTTTTCCGAAATGGGCAAAGGTGATTTCACTATTTTTTCCACTGACCTATTGCCTGAATATTATTCGTTTTATTCTGGGGCTTCAGAAACAGGAGAATGACGTGTTTTTTAGCTTTGCCGGACTTATGCTCTGCCTTACTGCCATGATGATTATTACGAAATATTTGCTTGTTAAGGCTGAAAAGCATAATCGGGAAACAGGGCAGCTTCAGTTTTATTAAAGATTTTGTGAAGAAACGGGGGAGAGCATGGTTATAGACAGATTTGAGGATGAGAAGGTAGAGGTCGTTTTTGCATATTTTCCTGTGTGGGAAATGTTTTTTTCCATGCATGTCCTTGTCGATTCGGACCACCATTTGTATCGGAGAAGGTGGGTGAAGCGAATCAGTGAGAAAGAGCCGGAGTTGGTAAAACATATGATAGATATGAGCGCGGCCACGGACAAATGGCTGTTTGTGATTGACAGCCCTAAGTGGAGCCAGATGCGGCAGATGGAGATTGAGGAGTTGATTTCCTGTTTGCAGGAGAAGAACATTTACCAATGGAATGATATGATAGAATATACTGGACGGAGGATGGATATAGCCGGACGGGATGCTGTAATCAGAGTGATAAAGGAATACTATGAACGGGTTTTTATGAGGGAGGAACGGCTGCTTAGACCCTACCTTACGCGCATTTTGCAGAAGGAACAGGAGTTGTGCAAAAGGCTTGGTATCTGGAGGTGGTGCGAAGGGATTCACCCGCGCCTGTTGGTGGAGGGTGATTGCCTGGTGTATTGCAAAAACAGGGAGTATTGCTATCAGAAAACGCATGTCCATAGAATCTACGCTATGGCAAGCACGTTTGTGAATCCTCATCTCTGGCTATATAAGGGAGATGGAGAATTGGAGATGGTGAAGGAGGTTCTGACCGAGCAGGCGGAGGAGGAGATTCCGAATGATTGTGTCCTGGTCTTTAAGGCTTTGGGGGATCATACACGGCTTAAGATTGTTAAGCTTCTGATGCAGGGGACGCTTACTACGCAGGAGATTTCTTTGAAAATGGGGATAAGTGAGGCAGGCGTGTCGAAGCATCTGAGGATTTTGAATCAGGCGGGGTTGGTTCGTAAGTCTATGAAGGGGCATTATGTAGAGTATCATTTTCTTACGGAAAGGATTGATTTTATTCCGTATACGTTTTATGAGATGATGATGTGATTGTGCACATAGGTCATCAAATGGCCCTACCTGATGATAGGGCCGGATTTTCTGCTAATTATAATGCTCTGCCTGAATATTAAAAAGCTCACGATACCGCCCTTTTTTCTCCAAAAGCCTTTCATGGGTATCAAAATCTGCAACCATTCCGTTTTCTATAACCAGAATCCTGTCAGCCAGAACCGATGAGGACATCCGGTGTGAGATGTAGATTACCATGCCCTCCCCCGCCAATTCGTCAAATGTCTGATAGAATTCCGACTCTGCGTAAGGATCCATTGCGGAAGTAGGCTCGTCCAGAATTTTCAAACTGCTCTGTTTATTCAACATTCTTGCCAAAGCCAGCTTTTGTTCCTCGCCGCCGGAAAATTCGATTCCGTCCTCGTCGTATACTTTTGAATAGATGCTCTTTACGCCCTGGGGCAGAGATTCCACCTTATCCTTTAAGTTTACCTTCCTAAGCATCTCCATGATATCCTGTCCGGTATGCCTTGTATCCATAATATTTTCTTCAATGCTGACTGCAAACAGGCGGAAATCTTGAAACAATGTGGATATCTGGGCGATATATGACGAATACCTGTATGTATTGATGGGACAGCCATTTACCAGAATCTCTCCTTTATCCGGCTGGTACAGCCTGCATAACAGCTTGACGATGGTAGTCTTGCCCGCGCCGTTTAGCCCTACGATAGATATTTTCTGGCCTTTGCGGATTGTAAACGATACGTCTCTTAACACCATATTCGTGCTGTGGGGGTAGGTGAAGGTCACATTCTTAAATTCCAGTGTTTGTATTTCTTTTAAATCAAGTGTTCCGTCAGAGATATCCTCTTTTAACTCCATAAGCTCAATCATTGGCTCTGCGTATTTCAGGAACATATAGAACCGCATGACATTTTCGATACACTCTGATATTGAATTGAGAAATGTAATTCCAAGCGATGCATAGAAAGTAAAAGAGGAAAGGGCGAGCTTAAGCTTTATTGTTTTATGAAACACGGAAAAATAAATCCCAGTCATGGCAATATATTTGACCGCCTCCACAATTCCCTGGATTAAAATGACTTTCTTTTGATACCAGTCAAAATACACTGTCAACTTGTCGGAAAATTGTCCGAATTTTTGAAGCAGCAGCTTTCCCACAGTGTAAAATCTATAATCCTTCCCGTATTCTTTCGATAACAGGGTATCCATATAATACATATATTTACGGTCAATTTCCACGCTTTTCTCGAAGAAATCCTTTTCTATGTGTACAAATATCATATAAAAAATGATATTCAAAGCTGCGGCAGCCAACAGAAGCATAAACACAGTTATGTCAAAGCGGATTAAGAGTCCTGAGATACTAAACAGGACAAACACATTCTGTATCAATCCAAATCCCCTCCGCAGTATGGAGTCAATACAGTTTTCGTCTTTGATGCAGAATTTTGCCCTTTTGACCAGGTCAAGATAGTAGGGATTCTCCAGGTATTCATAGGGCATCCGCGAAATCTTATCAAATACGATGTGGTCCAGCCGTTCCTTCATACACTCCTGGCTGATTTCATATAAATAATCCGACGCTCTTTTTAACAGATAGATTCCTGTGCCTGCCAGTATAAAGACCGCGATTCCCGTCAATCCTTCTTTGAACTCCTGGGCTTCCAGACATCTGATAATGGCAGACACAAACATAGCTATGTAAAATGCCGAAGCTGCATAGATTACACATCTTAACAGGACCACCGCAAATATTTTCCTGTATGCCTGGTCTGCAATTCGGATAAATTTAATCAGTATTCTCCCCAACGCCATTTTTCTCATTTCCTTTTCTATAATATTTTCCCTGAGTGATGAACATGTGGTAATATTTTCCCTTTTTCAACATCAACTCATCATGGGTTCCCACTTCTTCGATACCATTAGGAGACAGCAGATAAATCCTGTCGCAGAACTTGGTGCTGGACAGACGGTGGGAGATAAAGATTACCGTCTTATCCTTTACGGCATGGTTAAATAATTCATAGACCTCCATCTCAGCCAGGGCGTCCAGGGCAGAGGTTGGCTCGTCCATGATATAGAGAGCCGCGTCTTTGTATAAAGCCCGTGCAATCGCAACCTTCTGGGCTTCTCCGCCGGATATGTCAATGCCGTTTTCGTCTATAATCTTTAAGAGAGAAGTATCATATTGCAGAGGAAGGGCTTCTATTTTTTTGTCCAGGTTCATTGCGTTAAGACATGCGATTGCCCTCTCACGTCCATTTTCTGCGTCAAGGCAGCCGGTGACATTTTCAAGGATACTGGCGGCATAAATATTGATATCCTGATATACAACGGAAATGTTCTGGTAGTAAACATTTTTGTCTATTGTGTTAATATTGACTCCATCTACCAGGACTTCGCCTTTAGTGGCGTCAAACAAACGGGTGAGCAGTTTGATAATTGTACTTTTCCCTGCGCCGTTGATTCCTACGAATGCAATCTTTTCGCCTGGCTGAATTTGAAAATTAATATTTTTAAGCACCAGCTTTTCGCTTGTGGGATAAGAAAAGGATACGTCCAAGAACTGAATCGTCCCAATCTGTCCGTTTGGCAAACCGCGAAGCGTAGGCAGGCTTATGTAACTTCTGTCAGCCACCAGGTCAAAGTAATGGGAGGCATATACGGCATGTTGTATTAATTCTACCCGTTTGTCTGAGGCAGAATCCAGAGCCTGGTTGAGGGCGATTGCCATCCCAAGATAGAGAGTCACCTGGCTGATATCAATATTGCCATTGTAATATTCCAGGGCAAGCATAAGGCAGATGAACAGGTTCCGTCCGCCTGCCAATAGTTCCGCCGCAAAGCCTAACTGCATTTTCCGTTGGAAGATTCTCTGCAGGTTCCGGATATAGTCCTCTGATTTGCTGACGAAATTTTTTCGCAGCATTTTGGACAGTTCAAAGATTCTGATGTCCTTCCCATATGAAAAATCATAGCCTAATTCAGAAAAATAACTTTTTTGTTTATTAAGCTTTGCTCTGGCAGGTTCATTCTTTTCAATGCAGGTTCCGATGCTTGAATTAATCTTTCCTATGGCAAAGACGGCTAACAGGCAGACGCATACGACGCTTAAGTGAAAGCGCAGTAAAAGCGCGCCGCATAATACGGCGGTTACCAGATATTTTCCCATTTCTACAAGGGCTATATATGTCCCGTAAAATCCGTCTGAGCCGCCCAAAGCGTCAATGGCGCTCTGGTTTTTGGTGGCAAAAGAGGCGTCCTCCAGATGGCAATAGTCTATCTGCTGATACCATTTTTGGTATTTTTGCAGTTCGTCTCTGCGTAATTCCACCAGCCGCATTTCGAGGATATTGTCACATGCAATTTCCAGGAGACCTGCAATCAGTATTGCGGCGAATATGCAGGAAATGGTGTATGTGTTGTTCGTCCCTGTGCCGCCGGCGCTAATCCATGAGACGAAGATTTTGGGGATTACGGCCAGGAGTGCGGGCTTGACTCCGGCGCAGAACATGCTTGCTGACATGCAGAGGTATAAGTGTTTCTTTTTTTCTTCTTTTAATATATTGAGCTCCCGAAGGATGACGGGGAGTACGGTTTTTTTGTTTTTGATCATGATTTTCCTCTGTGGAATCAAATTGTTTTTGGTATCTCTATTTTGAAAGGTTTTGAGATAGATGTCAAGTGTGGGCACAAATAAATTTTCCGGCACATTTTTTATTATAAAGAAGTTTGTTCTTTGTTTCTGGATGCGGCATGATACAATAGAAAAGTGGGGGAGTATGCGAAAGAAAGGAGGGAGTTTTGTAAATGTCGTCTATCCGGAGAATGTGATAGATTGTTGAAATGATGAGAGAAAGGGATGTCAGATTGTTGGAAACTCTGTATTGTTATGGACTTATTTGAGAGTAACATCAGTTATGAACGACGGATTAACTGGGCGGAGGGCAGTCTGGACATAAGGTAAAATGAAATACGATGGAATATTTGCGGGCGGCAGAGATTTTACCGCAGGAATTGATTGAGCAGTTACAGAAGTATGTGGATGGCGCCATGGTATATATCCCAAAAAAGGAGGACGGAAAGAAGTCTTGGGGAGAGAAAACGAACACGAGGATTGAGCTTGCGCAAAGGAACTCCAGGATTTATGCAGATTTTCAGGCAGGGATATCGATTAAGGAGTTGGCAGAGGAATATTTTCTGGCGGAAAAAAGTATTCAGCGGATTATCCGGCAGGAAAAAATGAGGGCAGAGAAGGAGGGATAGTTTGAATGTTGAAATGAGAGAGGCGCTGGCTTTTGTTTCTGACTTTACGGCAAACGGCACTTGGGATATTACTTGGCAGATAAGTACGGGGAAGGATTTTCGGAATCAGCTTAGGTCGTTTGCGGTGGGAAATTCTAAAGCTGAGATTTATGAGAAGTTTGGCGTCAGGGTGAATGTGCCTGGAGATGCTGAAGAATGTTGGATTCCTGAAGATGTGTTATACAGGATGAACGATGATGCTGCGCTTCGTGAAAAAGTATACGCTATGCTGGCTGATTATGCGAGTCCTAAGTTTCAGAGAACGAAAGCAGCTTTGTATCCTCCGGTTAAAAAATGCACGCTTGTGTTTGATGAAAAGGGGAATGTTGTTACAACGCTGGAACCAGACATGGAAAAACTTGAGGAGGAAGCCGGCAATTCTCATAAGAAAAAGGGGAGATTGACGGGTTGGCTGGCTTCGGATACATATGGTTGGGAGATGGAGGGATCATCCATGTCTTATTCGTATCAGGATTTTGATTTGCAGAGGGCGCTGCTGGCATCGGCGATGATTAGACCTGGTACATCGAAAAATAAGTAACCAGTGGGTATGAATGGTTGAGGCATATTTCTAAAAATATGCCTCCTCATTGGTTCATTCGATTACGGGTTTGTCAAGGTTATTTCTCTGCTAGTTCTTTTTTATACATATCTGCTATATAGGATGGTCCGCACCACCAAAGTTTTGCTTCTCTATCATAGAGCAATTCTCCTGTCTTAGAAGATATGAATTTTGAAAATACCTCGTCAGGGTTTTGTTTCAAATCCTCAGATAATTCTTCTATAATTAATGTAATAAGTAGGTCTATTGCGTTATTTTCTACTTCTTTTGGAATGGTTTCTTTTACAGCCATACTCGCTCACTTTCTACAAATGTTATGCTTTTAATCGCGTCGTTTGTCCTAAAACAAAACTGATCTTGCAGTCTCTCTGGCATTAATAGACTGATACACATCGTATCTGCCGATTTGGAACCGATTTCACCATATGCTGACGCCATATAAGCTGCTATTGTTGCATTGGTATTATCATTAGCAATCTTACCGACAACAATATCATATTTTTTTAATTCCCTGACAATTTTAGGAAATGTATTTTTTCTTCTATGCCCCACAATACAATGAAGCCATTCTGAATCGGTTTCAGGATATATCTGAATATTTAACTCTTTATTCATGGAAAATTGGAATGATGAAACGAATCCATATTCCTGTAAGGAATCTATCTTTCCATTGAAGGCAGCTTTTTTTACAGACATCTGTACAAAGTTCTGTGCCTGCTTTTTAGACGGTGTCAGATAGAAGCCTTGTCCAAAATCCTTATATCTTGCACCGTAACGTACCTCTGGGTTTTTCACCTCACAATAGCTTCCGTGATAAAGGATTAAGCCATCAATTAACTCCTGCATCAAAAACAGCCCCCTTATTGTTGAGATATCCAGTTATGTCCTCAAAAACAGCATAATCTCCCTCTATATGAAAAATACCGAAGCATTCTCTGATAAACTGAAATACCTTAAATTCCGTAAAAATAGACGCAACTGCTTTGATGGGTATATTCCATTCTTCAGAAGCAAGCCTGACGAGTCTTGCCTGCATATATATGATCTGTTGATTTTCATTCATGTCAGAATTTTCCCTTTCGTTTCTATTTATTCTATCATCAGTATTCTCTGTTTTCAAGAATATGTTACTGTTGACAGCATGGAATCTGGCCTATTTAAAGTTGACTTGAAAAAGAAGCAGAATAATTGAACTTTGAGCAGCATAAGATGATGGGAGGAGTGTGATGGAGTATGATAGATATCAAGGAAAATCCTGCAGCTTATGCGGTAATCAGGGGAAGTAAGAAATATCCGAATATTAAAGGGCGGGCTGCCTTTTATGACACATATGGAGGAACAGTGGTGGTGGCGTCTGTTTACGGCCTGCCGCAAGAGACAGAGGAAAACAGTGGCGGCTTCCACGGATTTCATATCCATGAAGGCAGTTCATGTACCGGAAATGCCCAGAATGAATTTGCTGATGCTAAAGGACATTATAATCCAGGAGACTTACCACATCCGGAGCATGCCGGTGATCTGCCGCCATTATTGAGCAATCATGGTACTGCATGGATGGCAGTCTATACAAACCGTTTTTATCCGGAGGATGTGGTTGGACGTACGGTTATTATACATAAGAATCCGGATGATTTCCACAGCCAGCCTTCGGGGGATGCGGGGGAAATGATTGCCTGTGGGGAGATTGTCAGTTGGAGTCCGGAGGTTTGTTGAAATGCTCAGAATTTTAATCTTTGGAGGTTGAATCAATATTCCGTAGTTGCTATACTATGAGCACAAGGGAGTGTGATTTACATGCGTAAGCATTTCAATATTACAGGAGTGTGCTATCCGGAAGAACATTATATGGTGAATATAGAAGAACGTCTGGAAGAAATCAAGGGTATGGTTGACAGAGGGGAGTACTTTGTCATTAATCGGACGCGTCAGTATGGGAAGACGACAACAATTCATCTGTTGGCAGAAAAATTGGCGGAGGATTACGCTGTATTTTCCATTAGCTTTGAAGGTATGGAGGACGAAGCATACAGTAGTGCAGCCATATTTTGCGAAAGATTCTGCCGGCTTTTATACAGGTATTTGACATATCATAAAGTTTCAGGAATTCCGGAAGCTTTTAAAAGTTTTCTTGGCATACTTAGACGGAAATATCTGACGAGGAAGGCGGAGCCGACCTTCCAATCCGTAATCTTAGCAGGGGTCTGTTGTCATCGATTACTGTGGACAGCAATTTGTGTGCGAGTTGAAAATATGGCATGGGGGGATATAACAGGCGTAGAAGGTCGGAGTCCAAAAGATTCGGATGGGGGAGAAGCTGCTGATTGAGGCGGTAGTTTAGGGTGATATTGGTAAAGTAAGGGGGGGATATAATATAGTTTGGTGAGTAGAAGGAGAATCGTTGCTTAATGTAAGGATTCTTCTTTTTTGGTATTTTATATAATAAGATACAAAAAGCCATTACTAAAAAGTATACTTTTTCGTAATGCTTTTTCTGGAAAATTTTTTAGACAAATATTACAAAAAATAGAGATTAAGTTTATTGACTTTTTGTCGATAATATATTAGAATAGTTGAGAATTTATTTGAGACGTGCCATTACGAAAAAGTATACATTATTGGATGAAGTTCACCTGAATGAAGGGCGTTGGAGGAAGTGAAGATGCCGTCAGAAACAATATGTAAAACCATTCATCAGTACAATAAGGAACCAGTCAATGCATCTGATATGCAGAAACTTTTAGAGATTGCCAGGGATTATAAGAAAGTAAAAAACTATATATATACACGTTTCGGAGGCATAGCGAGCCTTTCTAAGCTATATCCTGGTTATACGGTTCAAAATGAGATGACAGGTAGCAGATTTCGGGAAACTCTGGGAATGCCCTCTGTATATTTTTATCTGGCAATTTTCGATGCTTTGGGCGATATCAAATGCCAGTGGACGCGGACAAAAACAAAGATTCTGAAGCTCCTGAATCAGAACCGAGAGTTTTCAGAGGACGATAAACACTATCTTAGATTTTTGCTTAAGGTAAACAAAGTATTTGAGGCGGTGTTGAACAAAAAGGCTGTACAACTGCCCATAACACTACAGAAGCAGTATGAAAACGTTTCTGCACAGGTGGATACAGAGAGGCTGAATCGTTATCTGTGCAGACAAGTTCGGAAATATCATATAAAACTCCATACAGAGAGGACAGATGGATTTTGTATAGCAGAGAGGGCATACCGATATGCAGACCACGGCATATATATTTCCATAAAAGAAAAAAGGAAACGTGTCTTTGTTCCTCTGACGGATAATAACCAGTATAAGAGTCAGTTATATGTCAAATTATTTCCAGAGGAACAAAAGATTGAGATTAAAGTTCCGATTAATGTAACGGTTCACGACCACAGGGATTATCAGAATCATGTAGGAGTGGCAGTGGGTGTATATACTATGTTGACGACGGATACGGGGAAGCATTACGGAAAAGATCTGGGGAAATATCAGATTGAGTATGCAGACTGGATTCGTGAGCAAACAGTAAGATATAACAAGAATCGAAATGAAAATCCAGGCAGAAAAAAGTATTATGCGAAGAAAAGGCGCCTTGAAGATCAGCTACACAGCTATATCAATCAGGAATTAAACCGATTTCTTAAGGAGGAAAAGCCCCAGGTTATCTATATTGTGAAGTTACCGAAACCCCGTGCAGGAGGTGTGAATAAGAGGATCAATCATTGTATGGCGCAGTGGCAGAGGGGATATATACGAAAACGTATTCAGCAAAAGTGTAAAGAACAGGCTGTAGCGATTGTGGAAGTATTAGGTAAAGATATAAGTAATGAATGTAGCGAGTGCGGACAAATTGGAAAGAAGGAAAGAGGAAAATTTGTCTGTCTCAAATGTGGATATCAGGATGAAGAAAAAGTGAATACTGCCCGAAATGTGAAGAAAAGAGGGCAGGGGGATGGAGCACTGAATCCCAAAGGATGTTTTCAGCAACGAGGGTTTTAAGTGGTGCTGAAGAAAATGGATCATAAGAACAACTGTTTTTAGATAAATACTGATAAGGAATCAGAATTTTACCGGAAGGACTAAGAAGAGTGTTCATGATATATAAAATATGGACGGCATTAGAAGTCGGATGCACTTTCATATATGAAAGGAAATATCTGAGTATTGGGTATGCCAAGACCTTGTGAACATGAAGGAGACAAGTCATGATGTAGCAGGGAGCGAAGCAGAAGAATCTGCATCATCCGTAGAGATGACCAATGTGCCTTATTTATAAATCAAAAATAGGAGAAAAGTTATGATGAAATATATCATTGTGCAGGCAGGCGGTAAGGGTACTCGCTTAAAACAGCTTACCAGAAATAAACCGAAAGCCCTTGTCCCAGTGGGAAATCTGCCAATGCTTTTCCATCTTTTCAGGAAATATCCCGACAAGCGATTTATCATTATAGCAGATTATAAAAAAGAGGTTATGCGTGAATATTTGGAAGCATTTGCAGATGTGAAATACCAGCTTGTAGATGCTGAAGGTGACGGAACTTGTGCAGGAGTAAAGCGGGCAATCAGTCTGATACCAGAGAAAGAGCCATTTTTGCTAATATGGTCAGATTTGATTTTGCCTGACGATTTTGAGATGCCGATAGGGTATAGAGACTTTCCGAAAGAAGTATCTCCCAAAGAGGATTATATAGGCATTTCGCAGACTTTTTCATGCAGGTGGTCTTACAAGGAAGGCAGGTTTTGGGAGGAGAGTTCCAGTGAACATGGCGTGGCTGGTTTTTTTCTTTTTACGGAAAAAGAAAAGATAAAGACAGTGGCCGAAAGTGGTGAGTTGGTGCGATGGATGCAGGAAAATAAAATGATATACAGCGAAATCGGATTGGCAGGAACAAAAGAATTTGGTGTATTTGAAGAATATAGCCAAATGGAAGTGGAAAAATGTCGTCCGTTTAACAAGATAATCATAAAAGCAGATAAAGTGGTCAAAGTAGGCAGGGATGCGCATGGAATAAAATTAGTTGACAGAGAATGTGCATGGTATGATAAGGCAAAAAAAGTAGGAATAAAAAATCTTCCTAAGATTTATGGATTTAATCCTTTGGAAATGGAACGAATAGAAGGCAAGAATATTTATGAAGATTCGTTTTCATATATAGAAAAAAAAGAAATTTTAAGAAAACTGGTAATATCTTTGCAGACGCTTCATGAAGCAGAGCAGATTCAGGCAGACAGCTTTAGCTGTAAGGAGGCTTATTTCAATAAAACTTTTAAACGTATAGGGAATATTAGGAATTTGGTGCCTTTTGCAAATCAACAGTATATTACGGTAAATAAACGAAAGTGCAGAAATGTATTTTATTATAAGAGAGAATTAGAGCAAAGGTTGGAGCAGCTTATCTGTGAATCATTTTGTTTTATTCATGGAGATTGTACGTTTTCCAACATGATGCTGCGCAGGGATAAAAGCCCGGTTCTGATTGATCCAAGAGGATATTTTGGGTATACAGAGTTATACGGTGATCCTCGTTATGACTGGGCAAAGCTTTATTATTCCATTGTAGGAAATTATGACCGTTTTAACAAAAGGGAATTTGAACTGGAGATAGGTGAGAATGAAGTATGGCTTACTGTTCAGTCAAATCAATGGGAAGATATGGAACCGGATTTTTTTGAAATGACGGGGGCAAAACCAGAAGAAATTAAGATTCTTCATGCAGTGATATGGCTGTCATTAACCACTTATGCGTGGCATGATTACGATTCGATTTGCGGGGCATTTTATAATGGTTTGTATTATCTGGAGGAAGTGTTATGATTCGTTATTTTGAGAAACAGATGAAAGAACTCAGCCATTCTATAAATTCTCTGGATGAGAAAATTTTTGAAAGATGGGTGGAAGATGCGGTGCAAACTTTAGAAAAGGGCCATAAGATTATTGCATCGGGGCTTGGTAAAAATGTACCAATTTGTGAGAAATTTGTAGGCTCTATGATTTCTATGGGATATGAAGCATGTTTTCTGCATACGAATTCTGCTGTTCATGGCGATATGGGAGTCGTAAAAGATGGAGATATGGTAATCTTGCTGACAAAAAGCGGCGAAACGGAAGAATCGGTAAAGCTTGTAAGGCTGTTAGAACAGCGGCATGTGAATATATGGCTGCTTACCTTTGTGAAGGATAGTACACTTGCAAGAGAGATTGATAATGTTATTGTAACGGACTTGCGGCATGAGGGAGATTTGTGGAATATAATGCCTAATAATTCAACTACAATCAATCTGATTATTCTGCAGGGATTGGCTATGATGATAGCAAATAAGATGAAACTGGATATCGGGCAGTTTAAGCGCAATCATCCTGGCGGTCAAATTGGAAAAAAACTGGGAGTACAATTTTAAATGAATATGAAGCTTTGTATTTGTATGCCTACATGTAATCGCAAGGAATGTATAGCAAGGGTGTTAAGCACAGAGATAGAGATGCTGAAAAAACTGAATATAGATATCCGAATCTATGATTCAAGCAATGAAGACGACACTAAGATTCTTGTGTCAGAGTACCAAAATAAGGGGTACGAAAATCTCTTTTATGAGCGAATAGATTATGCTGTTCATCCAAACAGAAAGGCTTATCAGATTTTTTGGGAAGCTGAGCTTACAGAATATGATTATATATGGCTGCTTCACGACCATACGATATGCATGGAGTTGTCCGCTTTGTCTTATATTTTGTATGCATTAGAAAAAGAATTTGATTTCTATTTGCTTAATATGCAAAGCAATTCTTATGGGATAACGCAGATACAGAATCTGGATGAATTTCTGATGATGGGCGCCTGGCCGCTTAATAGCTTCGGCACATCAATTGTAAAAGTAACAACTTTTTTAAAAGGAACAGATTGGAAAGTTGTTTCGGATAAATACCTCCAAGAGAAAACGTTGAATTATGCCCATGTAGGTTTTTACTTTGAACGTGCAGCACAGATTGAAAATATAAAAATTTGTAAATTAGAGCTTTTGCGGGAGTGCTTTTTGGACTTTTTAAGGTACCAAAAAACAAGTTGGGATAAGGATACAATTCGTATTTGTACGGAATGTTGGGGGAGCAATATTTTAATGTTGCCTGATGTGTATCGTACTAAGTATCAGGCGCTGAAAACCCAGGATAAATGGTTTCTGACAAAATATAAACTGCTAATGTATAAAAAAGGCGGACAATTTGGTATCAGAAGTTTTTTTAAGTATAGAAAATGGATAAAAATCATATGCCCGGAGGCATATTGGACAGATACAATGATTGCGCTTCTGCCCTTTGGGTTATCTAAATATATATGTTGCCACAGGATGGTGAAAAGAATCAATAAGGCGCGTCATTTGGGATGGAAAGTAATGATTTACGGAGCAGGACGTCATGCAGTAGAGTGTGCAGGATTATTGAAAGATATAGAGATAGATTTTGATGGTTTTGTAGTGACGAGAAAGCAGGGAAACCCCGATTCTTTGTTAGGATATCCAGTGCAGGAGGCACAAGTATTTTTAGAAAAAGAGAACACTCTAGTTATTATTGCAGTATTGACGAGTGGAGTTATAGAAGTTGAGAAATATATTAAAAAAATAAAAAGTAAAAACGAAATGTTAGATTATTTGGTTTTTGAATAAGGGTATAAGAATGAAAACAGTGATTTTAGCAGGAGGGTATGGAACCAGGATTGCAGAGGAATCTATGTTTAAACCAAAGCCTATGGTGGAAATAGGCGCAATGCCTATTTTGTGGCATATCATGAAGCATTATTCTGCTTATGGGTTCCAGGAATTTATTATTTGCGCAGGATATAGACAGGATGTAATCAAAGAGTGGTTCTCAAATTATTATTTACATACGAGTGACGTAACCTTTGATTTTAGGGAGAATAATAAGCTAATCGTTCATAAGAGTGAATCAGAACCTTGGAGGGTTACGATTGCAGATACTGGTTTGAATACAATGACTGGCGGGAGAATAAAACGAATACAGAATTATATTAGTGATGAGCCTTTCTTCCTGACCTATGGTGATGCGGTTGCTAATGTAGACATTAACCAGCTCTTGGAATTCCATAAAGAGCATGGAAAGACGGTAACCCTTACAACCGTAAATATTGCACAGCAAAAGGGGATTCTGGATATAAATAGGGACAATACCATCATATCATTTCGTGAAAAAGAGGAGAACGACGGGGCGGTTATAAATGGAGGGTTCATGGTCTGCAATCCTGATATATTTAAATATTTGCATAATGATACGACTGTTTTAGAGCAGGAACCTATGAAAAAGCTAGCTCAAAAAGGTGAATTAAAGGGGTTTTATCACAAGGGATTTTGGCAATGCATGGATACGAAAAGAGAGAAAGATTTGTTGGAAAGATTGTGGGACAGTGGAAATGCGCCATGGAAGACCTGGGCTGACATATAACGAAAATAAAGGGAAAAGGTAAAATGCAGGATAAAATATTAGGTTTTTATAAGGATAAAAGAGTATTTATAACCGGACATACTGGATTTAAGGGTTCATGGATGTGCAAGATGCTTTCTTATCTGGGAGCAGAGGTTACAGGGTATGCTAATAAGCCGCCAACGCAGCCGTCTCTTTTTGAGTTGAGTGGATTAGAAAGAGACATCCATTCAAATATTGGAGATATACGGAATTTGGAACGGTTAAAGTCTGTTTTTAAAGGGGCGCAGCCGGATATTGTGATACATCTGGCTGCACAGCCGATTGTTCGGGAGAGTTATAAGAATCCGGTCTATACATACGAAACAAACGTGATGGGAACAGTGAATATTTTGGAATGTATACGAGGCAAATCCTGTGTAAAATCCTTTTTGAATGTAACAACAGATAAGGTTTATCTGAATAAAGAATGGGAATGGGCATATCGGGAGAATGAAGAATTAAATGGATATGATCCATATTCCAATTCAAAGTCCTGTTCAGAGTTAGTTACACATTGTTATAGAAATGCATTTTTTTCTGGAGATGATGAAGATGTTTCAATATCTACTGCACGCGCAGGAAATGTAATCGGCGGCGGAGATTTTGCAAAGGACCGCATTATGCCGGACTGTGTACGCGCCGCTTTAGAAGGAAAAGATATTATTATAAGAAACCCGTATTCAACGAGACCTTATCAACATGTGTTGGAACCAATATATGCATATCTTTTAATTGCTGCAATGCAGTATACAGACAAAAAGGTTTCAGGATGTTATAACGTCGGGCCGGAAATACAGGATTGCTTTTGTACAAAGACATTAGCCGATATGTTTATAAAACATTGGGGAGGAAGCTTAAAGCAGGTGAATGAGCATAGGGGTGGTCCCCATGAAGCAGGGTGTTTGAAATTGGACTGCTCGAAATTGAAAGCAAATTTAGGATGGGCTCCACGATGGAACCTGGAGAAAGCGGTTGAAAAAACAGTTGAGTGGACGAAATGCTGGAATACAGGCGGGGATGTTCGGGCATGTATGGATGTGCAGATTGAAGAATTCCTGTGTTCAAAACAGGAGAATGCAGAATGGATTACAGTAAAAAGGTGAAAAACATGACAACTTGGAAGAATGAAATCGAAGCTAGAGCTCAGATTAAAGAATTAGTAACAGATTATTATAGAGAATTTAAAAAACCAGAGCTAGAAAAAGCGTTTACACCAGGAGAAAAAATTTCTTATGCATCCCGTATTTATGATGAAAATGAAATGTGCAGTCTAGTAGATGCAGCATTAGATTTTTGGCTGACTACGGGACGTTTTTCAGAGGAATTCGAGAATCGTTTTGCACATTGGATTGGGGTACGCTACGCCAATTTGGTTAATAGCGGTTCCTCGGCCAATTTGGTTGCATTTATGGCGTTGACGGCACCTGAGCTTGGAGACAGGCAGATTAGACAAGGGGATGAGGTGATTACTGTTGCCTGCGGATTCCCCACGACAATTGCGCCCATACTTCAATATGGTGCGGTTCCGGTATTCGTAGATGTTACGGTTCCTCAATATAATATTGACGTCACAAGACTTGAGGAAGCTTATACCTCTAAGACAAAGGCGGTTATGATTGCACATACTTTGGGAAATCCTTTTGACTTAAAGGAAGTTAAGTCATTTTGTGACAGGCATAATCTGTGGCTTGTGGAGGATAACTGCGATGCGCTCGGAACCCGGTATACGATTGACGGAGAGACCCGGTTTACCGGAACATGGGGTGATATTGGCACAAGCAGCTTTTACCCGCCGCATCATATGACGATGGGAGAAGGCGGATGTACTTATACGAATAATCCCTTGCTTAATAAGCTGATAAAGAGTTTTCGCGATTGGGGACGTGACTGTGTATGTCCGTCGGGGATGGATAATATTTGTGGACGGCGTTTTGACAGACAGTTTGGAGAACTGCCAAAAGGGTATGATCACAAATACGTGTACAGCCATTTCGGGTATAATCTAAAGGTTACGGACATGCAGGCGGCCATAGGTGTGGAGCAGTTAAAGAAATTTCCGGCATTTATAGAAGCCAGAAAGAGGAATTGGAAACGGCTGTACAAAAAATTAGAAACGATTTCAGACAGGGTTATTCTTCCTGAACCGGCAGAAAACAGCGAGCCCTCCTGGTTTGGATTTTTGCTCAGCGTCAGGGAAGGCGTCGGATTGAGACGGGATGAGATTATCAGGTATCTTGAACAGCATAATATTCAGACAAGGTTACTATTTAGTGGAAATTTGATTAAGCATCCATGTTTTGACCAGATTAGAGGCACAGAGGCATATCGAGTGGCAGGAGGGTTGGATGTAACAGACTTTGTTATGTGTAACTCTTTTTGGGTCGGGGTTTATCCGGGAATGACGGATGAGAAGATTGATTATATGGCAGAAGTAATTATGGAGGCAGTAAGCTAATGATTCATCTATTAGATTGTACGCTTCGCGACGGCGGATATATCAATGATTGGAATTTTGGACATGATAATTTGGTCAGCATTTTTGAGAGGATTGTGGGCGCCGGCGTGGAAATGGTTGAAATAGGATTTTTAGACGAGCGCCGTCCATTTGATTTGGATAGAAGCATCATGCCGAATACTAACTGTGTTGAAAAAATATATGGAAACCTAAAAAGAAGGCAGACAATGGTAGTGGGTATGATTGATTTTGGAACCTGCGGGCTTGAAAATGTGCAGTCTTGTGAGAAGAGCTTTCTTGACGGAATACGTGTGATTTTTAAGAAGCATTTGCGTGAGCCGGCATTGCAATTCTGTAAGGCATTGAAAGAGAAGGGATATAAAGTATTTGTACAGCTTGTATCAGTGACAAGCTACAGTGATGAAGAAATGATGTCTTTGATAAGATTGGCAAATGAAGTAGAGCCTTATGCAGTATCCATGGTGGATACTTATGGATTAATGCATCAAGACCACTTGCTTCATTATTTTGGGATTCTGAACACTTATTTAAAGCCTGAAATCATGCTTGGATATCATGGACACAATAATTTTCAGATGGGATATGCGAACTGTATTGCTATGCTTTCTAATAAAACGGAAAGAGATATGATGGTGGATGGAAGTCTTTATGGTATGGGAAAAGGTGCAGGTAATGTACCGATTGAATTGATTGCAATGTATATGAATCATACATTTGGAAAAAGGTATCATATCAGCCAGCTTCTTGAGGCGATTGACGTAAATATTACACAGTTCCATCCCCCTGTAAGGTGGGGGTACAATATGTTTTATTACCTTGCGGCGTCGAATCATTGTCATCCCGATTATGTGACCTATTTGCTGAATAAGAAGACGTTATCTGTTAAGTCAGTCAATGAGGTACTGGCAAAACTGCAAGGCGAAAAGAAATTGCTTTATGATAAAAAATATATTGAAAAGCTGTATGCAGAATACCAAAAAAATGAAATTAATGACGAGACATCCTGGAAAAAAATAGAAGCAAAACTTAGGGGAAAAAAGCTCCTTCTGATTGGTCCGGGGGTCACGGTAAAATCAGAGAGAAAAACCATTAACCAATACATACAGGATAATCGTCCGTTTGTGATTTCGATTAACTACATTCCCGACGGGATTCATCTTGATTACATTTTTTTAAGCAATTCTAAGCGGTATACACAATTAGCAACTAAATTAAGCCAAGAAAAGTATTCAATTATAGCAACATCCAATGTGACTGGAACCAGAGATGAAGTCTTTGAAATTGTATTGAATTTCAGTGGTTTGATGGATGAAGAAGCTGAGATTATAGATAATTCTCTTGTAATGTTCTTAAAAGCGCTTATCCGTGTAGGATGCAAAGAAGTAATGTTAGCAGGATTTGACGGTTATTCAAGTGAAGAATCCAATTATTATAATCAGAATATGGAATATGATTTTGTGAAACAAAAAGCAGAGTATTTAAACCATTATACAAGGTCATTTTTGCAGAGTATTGCAGAGGTATTGACGGTAAATTTTCTTACTTCCTCAAAATATGGCAAGGAAAGGTAGACTGGTATGGAGTTGAAAGTAGCAGAATATATTGCTGATTTTTTGGTAGATAATGAAATAAAACACAATTTCACAGTCACAGGCGGCGGTGCAATGCACTTGAATGACGCGTTGGGACATAAAGAGGGGCTTGTGTGCATTTATAATCACCATGAGCAGGCGAGCGCAATGGCGGCAGAGGCATATGCAAGATTGACAGGAAGGATTGCAAGCGTATGTGTGACAAGCGGGCCAGGAGGGACCAATGCGATTACAGGCGTTGTAGGAGGATGGTTGGATTCAATCCCGATGCTTATTTTATCCGGACAAGTCAAACGGGAAATGACAGTATCCAGTTGTCCGGAGGTTAATCTGCGTCAGTTAGGAGATCAAGAATTTGACATCATCCGTGTGGCTAAGAATTTTACGAAATACAGCGTCATGATTACCAATAAGAATGAAATAGCCTATCATTTGGAAAAGGCGTTGTATCTGTGTAAACAGGGAAAAGGAGGGCCGTGTTGGCTCGACATACCTTTAGATATCCAAGGGGCCAAGATTGAAACAAAAGATTTGGTTCATTTTTGTCCTGAGCAAGAAATATATGGAGATAGGAAGGAAGTATCTACCGCACAGGTAGAAAAAATTTTACAGAAAATATCCCAGGCAAAGGCACCGCTTATTTTAGCCGGAAGTGGTATCAGATACAGCAAATCAGAAAGAGTTTTTTGGAAGATGCTCGAAAAATTAAAAATTCCTGTTGTAACAGCATGGGCGGCAAATGATGTATTGCCATATTCCAGTGAATACTTTGTAGGCGTACCGGGAACTTTGGGAACCAGGGCGGGGAATTTTGTCGTGCAACAATGTGATTGTCTGCTTTCTCTGGGATGCCGTATGAATGTGCGGATGGTTGGATATACAAAAGGTGATTTTGCGCAAAATGCATACAAAATAATGGTAGATATTGATGAGGCTGAGCTTCATAAGCCTACGTATCAGCCGGATTTGCCAATATGCGCGGATGTCTGTGATGTGCTTCAGAAAATGCTTGAATGTGCATATGTAAGACCGCAAATTCATGATAAATGGCTGAAATGGTGTCAGGAAATCAGGGAAAAGTATCCGGTTGTTTTAAATACATATTATGGTAATGAAAAAAATATTAATCCATATGTGTTCACACATTATCTGTATAGTGAATTAGAATGTGACGATACGATTGTCTGTAGTAATGGGAGTTCTTGTGTGATACCGATACAGGTGAGCGAGATTAAACAGGGGCAAAGGCTTTTCTGTAATTCAGGATGTGCGGCAATGGGATATGGTTTACCGGCGGCTCTTGGGGCAGCCGTTGCTTTGGAGGGAAAGCGAGTAATTTGTCTGGAGGGCGACGGCAGCATTATGATGAATATTCAGGAATTGCCGACCGTGAAACACTATGATTTGAACATAAAAATATTCATTTATAATAATAATGGTTACCATTCCATTCGCCAAACGCAAAAAAATAATTTTGGCGAGCCATTGGTAGGTGTGAATTGTGAAAGCGGTGTTGCGATTCCTGATTATCATAAGTTAGCAGAGGCATTTGGGATACCCTATTTTAAAATTATAAAACAGAATCATGCAGAGGAAGTAATAGAAAAGGTTTTAAAAGAGGAGGGTGCGGCAATATGCGAAGTCTTTGTAGATGAGGAACAAAACTTTGCGCCCAAATCGGCATCCAAAGTGCTCTCTGACGGAAGGATTGTGTCACCTTCGATTGATGATATGTATCCCTTTTTGGGAAAAGATGAATATATGGAAGTAAAAAATAGTTGGTCGATAAGATAGGATGGAAAAAGCGATGGTACGCAGAGCAGCCCTGGTAACAGGAGGAAGCAGAGGTATAGGGAAAGCAGTATGTGAAAAATTAGAAGCGTTAGGTTATACGGTGGCGGCGCCCACCCGTCAGGAACTGGATCTTTCTTCTTCTGCTTCTGTAGAAGCATTTTTGGAATTACATAAAAATGACATATATGATGTCATCATAAATAATGCAGGAATAAATGATATTCATGATATTGAAGAAGTGACAGATGATGAAATAGAACAAGCCATGCAAATCAATTTAGTATCACCATTAAGGATTTTGCGTAAGTTCGTTCCTGCAATGAAGAAAAGACGCTATGGACGAATTGTCAATATTGGATCTATATGGGGAGTCGTGTCAAAGAGAGGGCGAGTGGTATATAGTATGACAAAGCATGGGATTCATGGAATTACCAAAACGATGGCGGTCGAGCTTGCGGAATATAATATTTTGGTAAATACAGTCTGTCCAGGCTTTACACTTACTGAGTTGACTTATAAAAACAATTCAGAGAAGCAGATTAACCACATTGAAAGAGATATTCCGATCCAACGGATGGCTCAGCCGGCTGAAATTGCGGATGCAATTATCTTTTTTGCAGAGGATAGAAATACGTATATAACAGGACAGTTGATAGCAGTAGATGGAGGGTTTACGTCAAAATGATAATTCATTCAAGATTGAAAGATTATGAAATAATTACTGAAGATAAGTTGGAGTTTTTGTCAGAGCTTTCGATAGAGAATGTGCAATTTGTTATGGATAAAAATGTTTACAGCTTATACAAACAGTATTTCCGAAATATTCCTGGCAATAGATTGGTATTGATTGAGGCAGCAGAAGAAAACAAGGTCATTGAGACTGCTCTTAGTATTTGCGAAGGGATGACGGATATACCGGCAAAACGCAATATACACTTAATTTCTATTGGAGGCGGCATTGTTCAGGATATCACAGGCTTTGTTGCAAATATACTCTATCGTGGAATCAGATGGACGTTTATTCCGACTACGCTTTTAGCGGCATGCGATAGCTGCATTGGTGGAAAAACCTCTCTAAATTATCGCAAATTTAAAAATTTATTAGGGACTTTTTATCCGCCTGATAAAATCTATATTTGTACAAAATTTTTTAAAACTTTGAGTGAACGGGATTATAAAAGCGGTTTGGGAGAAGTCGTAAAGTTTAATATTATGGCGGGGGAGGATGGTTTAAAGAACATTGAAAAAAGCATTGAATCCCTTTTACGAAAAGAGGATACGACGATTCAGCATTTTGTTAATTCTAGCCTTGCATATAAAAAGAAATTTATTGAAATAGATGAGTTTGACAGAGGAGAAAGGGTTAAACTGAATTTTGCCCATACATTTGGCCATGCGGTTGAAGTGGTTTCGGATTATGCAATTCCTCATGGAACTGCGGTAGCGATTGGAATGATTATGGCGGACCGTTTGTCTGTAAAAAGGGGTTTATTAAATGAGTACACTGTAAAACGAAGTGAAGAAATTCTTATGAAGATTATAGATATTGACATTGCAGCATTGGATGCTGATATGGCAATTATGCTTAATGCGATTAGAAAGGATAAAAAGCAAACCAATAACGCTATGACAGCAGTATTAAGGACAGAATATGATTTGAAAATCGTAAAAGATATGACAGACGAGGAAGTAGAGTACGCTATCAGGTATTTTAAAGATCTGTACCGGATGAGGAATGAAGAATAAAAATGAAACGGGTGATTGTAACAGGGGCAACAGGGGCAATCGGTACTGCGTTAGTGAAGTGGTTAGTTGACAGAAAAATTGAAATTCTTGTACTTACAAGAGAAAATTCCCGAAGAAATCAAAATATTCCAGTACATCCGTTAGTACACATAAAATTCTGTTCCTTAGAGCAGTTAGAAGCTATCGAAAATGATACTGGAAAGACTTATGATGTTTTTTATCATTTGGCATGGATGGGAGCTGCCGGTCCCCAAAGACATGATATGTACATACAGAACCAAAATGTAAGATATGCACTAGATGCGGTCAGAGCCGCAAAAAAGTTTGGGTGTCATACCTTTATTGGAGCAGGTTCTCAGGCAGAGTATGGGAATACGGAAGCGCCCCTAAAATGGGATACACCCGTGTTCCCAAGCATGGGGTATGGATATGCAAAATTATGTGCAGGGCAGATGACAAGAGATTACGCAGCGCAATTAGATTTAAGGCATATATGGGTTAGGATATTGAGCGTATATGGACCAAACGACGGGGCGCAAAGTGTGGTTATGTATACCATAGGACAATTAAGGCAGGGATTAACGCCGCAGCTTACTAAGGGCGAGCAAATCTGGGATTATCTCTATAGTGATGATGCAGCCAAGGCTTTATATCTTTTAGGTGAAAAAGGAACTGACCGGAAAATATATGTTTTGGGCAGTGGAACAGCAAAACCGCTTAAGGAATATATCCAAATAATAAGAGATATTGCCTCGCCTGGCACTAATATATGTTTTGGGACAATACCATATGTGAAGAACCAGACTATGTATCTGTGCGCAGATACGTCGGATTTGGAGAGGGATACAGGATGGTATGCGGAGACGGATTTTAGTGAGGGAATTAAGAATATCCTGCTTGACAGTGGAGGTAGAAAATGGTCCGTATAGCGTTGTGTATACCGACATATCAAAGACATGAATGTGTATATGAATTCTTGCATGAGTATTCCGAATATTATCAAAAACATGGCATGGATATTTATTATTATGATTCAAGTCCTGATGATAAAACCTATTCTATTGTCAGTACGTTTTGTGAAAATATATCAGATATATATTATGTGCGGATGCCTGCGCAGATACATTCAAATGTGAAAGTATATAGGATTTTCCAACAGTATGGATTGGAAAGAAAGTATGATTTTATATGGGTATGCAATGATGCCATCAGGTTTTCAGAACAAGCGCTTAAGCAATTGACTGCTAACATAGATACTTCTTATGATATCGTCGAGATGGATCCGGATGATACAGAATATTTGGGATTAAGGGTATACGAGGATGCGAATTTATATTTAAGAGATTGTGCATGGAAGCTCACACTGTATGGAGCTGCGCTTTTAAATGTCCATACGATATTAAATGGAGTTGAGTGGCACGAATATGAGAAAAAATTTTTTAAAAGAGAGATGATTAATTTTTCTCATGTGAGTTTGTATTTTAACCGCATAGCAGAGATGGAACACTTCAAGGCTCTGCACATTCCTATAGATAGTAAAGAATTCAAAAGTTCTATGTATAAAAAACATCCGGGATGGCATAATGAAACATTTTTTATTTTTTGTGAAAGTTGGGTAAATACCATTGAAAGGCTTCCTGAAGATTATATAGACAAGAAGGAGGCTATATTAAAACACGGAATATATACCTTTTTTAAGGATGAAGCGGCGTTTGAAAATCTGAAAATGGAGGGGATTTTTGGATTTTCAGTGTTCTTAAGGTATATTAAGGAATGGAAAAAGATATGTAAGGTTCCTGTAAGCAGACTTCTTCGTATATCACTTACACCTCTTAAGGTATATGAAAACAGAGAAAAGAAAAAGAGGAAAGAAAGGATATCAAAGTGTATTGCCTTTATAAAAAGTTATTCTGGATTCGTCATATACGGCGCAGGACATATGGCTTATATTGTAGCTTCATATTGTGACATGCGGAAAATACGGTATGAATACTTTTGTGTAACCCATTTAGGCGATAAGAAAAGAGAATATATGGAGCATCCAGTGAAAGAACTGGATTACGTAAGAGAAGAACTGCGTTCAAAAGGAATTTTAATCTGTATGCAGGAGGATTATGCAAAAGAAGTAATTGACATATTAAATACATACGGGTTATCAGAGAATCTATACTTTGATAAAGGTCTATTCGGGGTTATGGACAGTGAGTTAAATCGGAGGGACATTAGGAGGAAAAAAGTGTGAAATATGTGATTTTTGGCGCAGGCAGATTTGGAGAACTGGCGTTGGATTTCCTGGGAGATTTACGGGTAATGTGTTTTGTGGATAATTATGCGTATGGGAAAGAACTGCGTGGAAAAAAGCTGATTAGTTTTGAAGAATTAAAGGAACTAAATTTGGAAGATATTATTGTTGTTGTGGCGAGTGGGAACTATTCTAAAGAAATGGAAGCGCAACTCATTGCCAATCATATAACAAAATATTTTATATTTCACGATTATGATCTGCGTATAGATATAGAGGTATTGCCAGTATATGTACTGAATAAGCGAATAGAACGGGTATCGTATAACCGGATTTTAAGCTGTAGCAACATATCAAAATATCATAAAATTGCAGTTTTGGGAATCAATCATTATCTTCCATACCTGCTTTCCGAGATAGCCATACAGAATCATTACCAAAATATTGTAGAGGTTATTTCAGAGACGGATACAGACGTCGGACAATGTATGGGGATTCCCGTGGTGACATGGAAAGAGGCAGACAAGGATTTTGACTGCTTGATTATTAACGAAAAACGGCAGTTAATAGAAAACTTAGATGTATATGAGAACGCAGATGGAGATTTTGACCTTATTGATATTTATGATCCGGATTTTGTGGAGCCTTCCTTTCATCATCCTGAATTAGAAATATATAAGGATATGTATAAGGGAAAACGGATTTTTGTTATTGGAAATGGCCCAAGCTTAACCCTTGAGGATTTGAATACATTACATCAAAATCAGGATATATGCATTGTTAGCAATATGATGCATAGAGCATATGACCAAACTAATTTTCGGGCTAATTTTCATATGATGTGTGATCAGGATGGGATTGATGATTCTAAGGAGGATTTAAATAATATTTCGGGAAATTTATTGATCGGGGATGGGTATCATGTAGAAAGGCCAGAACATTCTATAAAAGGAATCCAATACTATCATGACATGTTTCGTCCTTTTTTGCCTAACTATCCGAAGTTTTCTAATGATCTTTCTAAAGGATTTTATCGTGGGGGGACAATCACCTATGGTGCTTTGCAGTTAGCAGCGTATCTGGGTGCAAAAGAAATATATTTATTAGGAGTAGATCACAGTTATTCAACAGAATCGACAGCGGAAGAAAATCATTTCATTAAAAATTATTATACTGAAGAACAGAAGAAAAGATACAAGGAAAGGTATAAAATGATACCATTTGAAGCGGATAATGCATTAAAAGCTTATGAAGCAGCAGAAATATATTCAAGGAAACACGGATTTAGAATCTATAACGCCACACGCGGCGGTAAGTTAGAGGTATTTGAAAGAGTAGAGTTTGATAGTCTTTTTGAAAGTTAAACGATTTATTGGAAAGGAGTTTAGAAATAGAATATTGATGAGTGAAGAAAGAACAAATTCAGCTCATAATAGTAGATGGGATCGTATGGGCATTTTTGATATGTTTGACGACGGGGAATATTTATGGTTTACATCTTTAGAATATAATGCTTTGTTTAAAATGAGTAAACGTACATTTTGTGTTGATTATGTAGGAAGCTTTCCGGATGAGGAAACATATGGAAACAGGCTTTATACGTCCATAAATGAATGTAATGGTAAATTATATTTTACACCCTGTACAGCCCATGAAATCGGCATATACGATATGAGGAATGAATGTTTTGAAAAAAGAAGTATTGGTATTTCAAGAGATGATAATGATCTTCAGAACATAAAATATGCGAAAAAGTTTGTGTCAGGGTACATGTACAATAATGCGCTTATTTTAATCCCATGTTGCTATGATCGTATTGTTATCTATGACATTATCACAGGAAGGGTGTCATTCAACGCGGATTTGTTTGAATATTTTTATAAAAAGTATCATGACTGTACTACCTCTCCGGATGCGCAGTTTTATCTATGTTGGTTTGCAGGAAAGTTAAATGAATCAGAGATTGTATTTAATCTGCATTGCAACAAAAATATTTTGGTTTTTTATAATCTTAAAACAGGCGTATTCAGAGAACAGGCGATTGGAGGTAAAGGGGGATCCTTCTCGTTGGTTGAATGTGATGGTGGCCGAGTATTTTTGTATGAAGTAAGTACGGATACATTAGTAAGGTGGGAGGTAGAATCCGGCGAATACTCCGAATGTCATATTGCCGACCAAGTATCTGAGTTTCGACCTTGTGGTTTTGATTACTCCTTTTTAAATATGGCAGTCCTGGGTGACTTCATATATTTAATACCGGCTAATGCAAATGTTGCTGTAAAAGTCAATACCAATACTTTAGACGCGTCTGTATCGGAATCGTTGTCTGGAGAATGTACAATTCCAGATAAAGGAGTAGTTTATCTTAATCTGAAAAAGGTTTTAGAGCATAAACTGTATTTGTTGGGAAATCGAAGTAAAGAGCTTGTTGTATATGAAAAAGACGGAGGGTTGCAGCGCGTCAGAATAAACGTTCCCCCAAATATTGAAAATATTATGGCGGAACAGTTTTTAGCAGATTTAATACGTACCAATCATTGTTGGTTTAGTGAAGAACAAATTCCACTGACCAGATTCATAAAGGCGCTTGCAAGTATAGAAATAGATGGGAAGACGGCAGCCGCAAGTTGTGACAGCAATATATATCATTTGATGAAATAGGGGTTAAGGGTGTGATAAGAAAATGGATAATCTCCAAAAAATTTGTGTCGAAGAAGGTATTACAATATCGGAGAGTATAAAAAAACTGGATGAAGCCGGAGAAAAAATCTTGTTAGTCACCAAGAATCAAAGACTGACAGGTGTTATAACGGACGGCGACGTAAGGCGGTGGATATTGCGGAAAGGGTCTTTTGAAGAAGATGTAGGTAAACTCATGCATCATAATCCGCATGTGGTGAGAAAAGGAGAATCCGAAAAAGCAAGGCATATGATGCTAGAGTTTCATATTGAAGCAATTCCTATTGTGGACAACGACGATATACCAATAGATATTGTATTTTTAAGAGATATGATTGCACCTGGGCAGAGAAGGTATGAACAGATAAACGTGCCGGTTGTCATAATGGCAGGAGGAAAGGGGACAAGATTGTACCCGTATACGAGTATTTTGCCGAAACCGCTGATACCCATAGGGTCTGTCACAATTTTGGAAAGAATTATGGAATCCTTCAGAAAAAATGGATGTATAGACTTTTGGCTAATTTTAAATTACAAAAAAAATCTGATTAAGGCATATTTGGATGAAAAAGAAAAGCCATATCGGGTTCATTATGTAGATGAAGATGTGTTTCGCGGAACATGCGGAGGAATTCAGTTATTGCATGAGCAAATGCTGCATACCTTTTTTGTCAGTAATTGTGATGTGCTGTTAGATATCGATTATTCTGATTTGTTTCATTTTCATCAGAAGAACCAAAATGAAATTACGGTTGTAACTTCGTTAAGAAATGTGCAGATACCATATGGAGTGATTGAATTGGAGCAGGGTGGTAAAATCAAAAAGTTGTCGGAGAAGCCTTCATTTAATTACAATATGAGTACGGGTATTTATGTTATGGAGCCATCCGTAATTAACAGTATCCCGCAAAATGGGATGTTCCACATGACAGATTTGATGAACAAATTGCTGGCAGAAGAAAGAAAAGTTGGAGCTTATCCTGTTATGGAGAAAAGATGGCAGGATATGGGGGAACTTGGCGCGATGCAAAAAATGATAGATAGGATTCAGGATGTATAACGGAGTGAAGATGAAGAAAATACTGATAACGGGTGGAAGCGGTTTTATTGGAAGGCATATTACAAGGTATTTAAAGGAATGTGGTTATGAAGTGTTTACTCCATCATCGAGAGAGTTGAATGTTGCCAAGCAAGAGGATTGGGAATATTGGAAAGGAGAAAGCGTGGGGCATGTCCTTCACCTTGCAGGGAAAACATTTATTCCGGATAGTTGGGAAAACCCGGAGCAGTTTTTCAAGATAAATGGAATCGGGACCTTGAATGCGGTTAGCTTTTGTAAAGCCCAAAAGGTTGGAATGACCTATATCAGCGCTTACATATACGGACAGTCTAAGCAAAATCCAATTTCGGAAACAGAAGCAGTAAATCCCAATAATCCATATGCAAGGTCAAAGTATCTCGCAGAGGAGATATGTGAATTTTTTGGTAAGTATTTTGATATGGATATTACAGTACTGCGTCTGTTTAATGTTTACGGGGCAGGACAGAACGTGCGGTTTTTGATTCCTCTGATTATAAGTCAGGTTCTGGGAGAAAATGACATGATTACCGTACAAGACTTAGAGCCAAAGAGAGATTATGTATATATTGATGATGTATGCAGGGCCATAGAATTATCTGTACTGAGAACGAAGGGATTTCATTTGTTTAATATAGGCTCTGGAAGCTCTTATTCAGTACGCGAGATTATAGAGAAGGTACAGAAAGCAGCAAGGACAAATAAGAATGTCAATTCGGTAAACAAGGTTAGAAAGAATGAAATAAATGATGTCGTTGCCGATATAAATTTAATTTGGGATACATGGGGATGGAAACCGCAAATTACAATGGAAGAAGGGCTTCTTCGATGTGTGGAGGGTGTAAGATGACCGAATATATTCCAATCAATAAAGGCAATTATGACATGGAAACAGAAAAGAGAATGGAGCAATTTGAGCTTAATAGGGCGGCAGGTTGGGAAGAAGAATACAGAAGATACCGAAAAAATTGGAGTGAATATCCCAAGCAGAAATATGTTTCAGAATATCCAATATTAGTAGATATCGAGCTGTCTTCTCTATGTAATTTAAGATGTCCTATGTGTTATACCGTGACAGAGGAGTTCAAGAAGAAAGTCCGTACTCAACTGATGGATATAAAGCTTTTTCAGAAATTGGCAGATGAAATAGCGGGAAAAGTTACGGCAGTCCGTTTAAGCCTGAGAGGGGAAGCAACCCTTCATCCTGATTTTGTAAAGTGTATTAAATATTGTAAAGACAAAGGAATTAAGGAAGTCTCGTTCCTGACTAATTCGGCAAAGCTTAGCAGGGAATATTTTATACAGGTGGCAAAAGCGGGGGCGGATTGGATTACGGTTTCTATAGACGGTGTTGGGAAGCAGTATGAGGATATCCGAAAACCTCTCAAATTTGAAGATACTTTAAATAAAATAAAAGATATCTATGACATTAAGAAGAAAAATAAATGGAATAAACCAGTAATCAAGGTGCAGGGAATCTGGCCGGCAATTCGTAATAACCCTTCAGAATATTATAATACCTTTGCTCCATATGTGGATTTGGTTGCATTTAATCCATTAATTGATTATTTAGATAAGGATGAAGATATTGTGTATGAGGAAGATTTCATATGTCCTCAGCTGTATCAACGTCTGGTGATTGGTTCTGACGGAAGGGCTTTACTGTGTTCTAATGATGAAGAAGGCAATTATATTCTGGGTGATGCAAAGAATGAAAGTATCTATGATATCTGGCATGGCGAAATGTTAAATAGGATCCGTAAACTGCATGCAGTGGGTGGGTTTAGAGAAATGGAAGTGTGCAGAAAATGCTATCTTCCACGTGCGACACAAGACAGTGAGCGTGCTTTTGTAAATGACAGGGAGATTGTCATAAAGAATTATATTAATAGAAATCAGACGATAGGAAAATAAAAATGGTAGGAATCGTTATACAGGCAAGAATGGGTTCACATAGACTACCGGGGAAAATTCTAATGGATCTTGAGGGAAAGGTCTTATTAAATCATATTTTGAGCAGATTGGGAAGAATCAGTTATCCAGTGAAAATTGTAATTGCGACTAGCAATAGAAAGCAGGACGATAAGGTAGAACTGTTTTGCAGGAAACAAAACATATGTTGTTTTCGGGGAGATGAACAGAATGTATTGAAACGGTATTATGACTGTGCAGTAAAATACCGGTTTGATACAATCATTAGAATGACAGGAGATAATCCTTTTCCAGATATTGAGGAGCTTGATAGATTGATTATATATCATCTGGAGGAAAAATTAGACTTTTCGGAGAACTTTTCAGTGCTTCCCATAGGTGTTGGGATGGAGATTATGTCATATTCCGCATTAAAGAAAAGTTTTGGACATGCATCGCTGCCAAAACATTTTGAGCATCCAGATGAGTATATATTAGATCATTTAATGGAGTTCAGACATGGAACATTATCGGTTGCATCTGAAAAGAACAGACCAGATGTAAGATTGACGGTTGATACGGTGGAGGATTTTGAAAAGGCTTGTTATATTCTGCAGCATACGCATGCAGCATATGTCACTACACAGCGGGCCATTGAATTGAGCGATATATATGAACGAGACAGAAAATGATGTATTTCATATTAGGAGATGTTTTGGGTGAAGGTATTAGCAATCGGAGCACATTTTGACGATATAGAATTAGGCTGCGGGGGAGCATTGGCGAAGCATGCTAAAAATGGCGATAAGGTATTAGGTTTTGTCGCTACCAGTTCAGGATTTTCAAGCGTTGACGGAGTCGTTTTGAGAAGATACAGCGACGCATTAAAAGAGGCTCAAAATGCCGGAGGCATTATTGGATACCAGCTTTTGCAGGGAAATATTCCTACGTTTTATTTGGAATATGGGGAAGATGTACAGGTGATGCTGTTAAAGATAATAGAGGAAAATGGTATAGATCTTATATACACTCACTGGACCCATGACGTGCATCATGACCATAGAAATCTTGCGTTATGTACCCTGCATGCGGCAAGACATGTCAATAAACTGTTAATGTACAGGAGTAATTGGTATAATTCAGATCGTGATTTTCATGAGAATTTTTATGTGGATATTTCGGATACATGGGAAGTAAAAGAGAAGGCGATTCAGGCATATGAATCGGAGATGTCGAGAACAGGCAATTCATGGTGTTCTTATTTTAAAAATGAGGCTGAAAATAACGGGCTGAAAATAGGCGTGAAGTATGCTGAAGCGTTTCAAAATGTAAGATGGCTGATTTAAGGAGGAGAATATGTTTCATAATAGTGAAAAAACGTATATCGTAGCTGAAATAGGCGGAAATTTTGTTGATTTCGATAAGGGGGCGGAATTGATTGATCTGGCCAAGGAATGTGGAGTGGATGCTGTAAAGCTGCAGACTTACCGTGCCGAGACAATTACTAGCACGCAGGCGGTATTTGACATGGAAAATACAGGAAAAATACCGCAGACAGAGCTGTTTAAAAAATACGAATTAAGTGAGGAAATACATCGGAAATTGTTTCAGTATGCGAAGAAGAAAGGCTTGGATATTTTTTCCACTCCGTCCCATATTTCGGATGTAGAACTTCTGGAAAGGCTTGGTTCAGACTTATACAAAATAGGGGCAGATGACGCAGTAAATATACCGTTTTTGAAAAAGGTTGCCAGACTGCAGAAACCAATTGTGTTATCTACGGGAATGTGCACATTAGGGGAAATAAAGGAGGCTGTAAATGCCATCACAGAAGAAGGAAACAGTAATATAGTTATTATGCATGTTGTAAGCCTGTATCCGACGGCGGCAGCCTATGTAAATTTGGAGTCAGTCAGGACATTGCAGAGAGAATTTCCACAATTTACGATAGGCTATTCTGACCATACGCTTGGCGTGGATTCCTGTATTTTTGCGGCTGTGATGGGAGCGAAGGTAATAGAAAAGCATTTTACCTATGATAAAAACGCAGATGGACCGGATCATATACTGTCCGCATCAAAAGACGAGATGAGAACTATGGTAAGTAAAATAAGGCTTTATGAACAGATGAGGGGCGACGGGATCAAGCGTCCAATGGGCGATGAGGTGAAGAACCGCAAAAATAACAGAAAAAGTATCGTATGTACAAAAGAAATAAAAGAGGGTGATGTTCTGACAGAGAAGGATGTAGACATCAAAAGACCGGGCTTTGGAATTCCCCCGAAATATTTAGAAGCAGTCATTGGAAGAAAAGCGCTCAGAGATATGGAAGCAGATTCTGTAATCTGTTGGTCAGATGTTGGATTTTAGGAAAGATCGAGGGGTTGAGGTGATATGAAAGTATTAGTAACCGGGGCTGATGGATTTATCGGAAGCCATCTGACAGAGGAGTTGGTAAAAAAGGGGTATCAGGTCAGAGCGTTTGTATACTATAACTCTTTTAATAGTTGGGGTTGGCTTGATACAATGCCAAAAGACATTATGGAAAATGTGGAAATTTTTCAGGGAGATATCCGTGATCCCAACGGAGTGCAGGAAGCAATGAGGGGTACGGATTCTGTCTTTCATTTGGCAGCTTTGATAGGGATACCGTTCAGCTATCATTCTCCGGATACTTATGTTGATACCAATATAAAGGGGACGTTAAATATTCTGCAGTCATCAAGAAAACAGGAGTTAAATCGTGTGCTGATTACGTCTACATCAGAGGTATACGGTACTGCGCAGTATGTCCCGATAGATGAGAAGCATCCCTTTCAGGGACAGTCGCCCTATTCAGCAACAAAAATAGGGGCAGATCGGCTTGGGGAAAGCTTTTACCGTTCATTCAAGCTTCCAGTGACAATCGTAAGGCCATTTAACACCTATGGACCAAGACAGTCGGCGAGGGCGGTGATTCCTGCGATTATTACGCAGCTTCTTGCAGGAAAAACAGAGATAAAACTTGGCTCATTGACACCTACAAGAGATTTTAATTATGTGAAAGACACTGTGAATGGTTTTATTTCTATCTATGAATCCAGCCAGACGATTGGAGAAGAAATAAATATCGCTACGCAGAGAGAAGTTTCAATAGGGCAGCTTGCAGAAGAATTGGTCAGACAGATTAATCCGAAGGCCAGGATTGTCTGCGACGAAAAGAGGCTCCGCCCTGAAAACAGCGAGGTGAACCGGCTGCTTGGGTGCAGTGAGAAGCTACGGCGTCTGACAGATTGGAAGGCACAATATTCTCTGGAAGCAGGCTTAAAGTGTACAATCGAATTTTTACAACAGAATTTGAATAAGTATAAAACGGATATTTATAATCTGTAATACAAGTTGAAAGAATGATACCAGATGATCGTAATTAGCATAGAGTGTTCCCATAAACGGGGAATGGGGCATTTTTACAGGGCTATGAATATACTGCAGTATTTGAGGGAGAGGGGAGAGGGCGCAGTTATTGTACTAAATGATGATCAAACTGCTATTCAGATATTGAAAAATGCCTCTGTACCTTTTGAAATAGCAGATTATTCAGACATAACAACTAATTGGGAAAAGAATATTATTCACAAGTATAAAGCGGATGTCTGGCTCTTAGACCGATTTGAAACAGGGGCAGAGTTAGCCCGTCATGTGAAAAATGAAGGAGCGATTCTGGCAGCAATCGATGACTGCGGCGAGGGGGCTGATTATGTAGATTTGCATTTTTGCGCCATGCTTTTTCATAATTTACGGGGAAAACTTATTTATTCCGGAAAAGAATTCATGGTTTTAAATCCGGAAATTGCAAGGTATAGAAGGCAGAGGACTGTGTTGAATAAAATCTTGGTTACTCTGGGAGGAAGCGATACATACGGAGTAACGGTGAAGGTAGTAAAAATATTAAAAGAAAAGGGATTGAAAGCAGATATTGTTACGGGACCTAATTTTCAACATAACGCTGCATTGAATCAGGAAGCAGGCGAGGGTTTTAAAGTCTATGCTTCAGTACCTTCGTTGATAGAAACATTTTTTGAATATGATTTGGCTATTACCGGCGGGGGAGTCACTTGTTTTGAGGCAAATGCATCGGGATTGCCATGCATCATTATCGCCAATGAGATACATGAAATAGAAAACGCGCAGTACATTGCAGGCTATGGCGGTTCAAAGTTTGCCGGATATTATAAGGACATCAGTAAAGATAGCCTGGATATCAGAAATATCAATGTTGAGAGAATGAGCGCAGCGGCTTTGAGCGCATTTACGCTGGATGGGATGAAGAACATTTATTATGTGATAGAAGGGTGTAGGAAGCATTATGCAGGATAGGGTTGTAGTGATTCACCAGCCGGATTTTATACCGTATCTGGGTTTCTTTGACCGGCTTTTAAAGGCGGATTTGTATGTGGTATTTGACAATGTGCAGTATGTACGGGGAAGCAGGGCCTGGACGTCAAGGGATAAGATTAAAACGCCAAAGGGTGAAAAATGGCTTTCTATCGGTATTAAAAAGGCTGCATATGGAGCCGCGATTAATGAGGTGATGCTACGGCAGGATTTTGAGTGGAGAATTCATCATATGAACCTCATACGGGAAAATTATAGAAAGGCAGAGTATTATCAGGAAATTATGCCGTATATCGAGAATTTATATTCTATGCCGTGTGAGAGAATGGTAGATTTTAATTTGAAATCTATCAGGATGTTAATGCAGCTTTTTGACATTCAAATTGAAACGGTTATGGCAAGCAGTTTGAAGGCAGGAGGAAAGAGTAATGAATTAATCGTTAATATTATGAAGGAACTGGGATGTAGTTGCTATTTATCTGGAGTAGGGGCAAAAGATTATTTTATAGCGACGCCATATGAGAGAGCTGGAATCGAAGTGATCTGGCAGGAATTTGAGCATCCGGTCTATCCGCAGCAGTTCGGGAAGTTTATTCCGTATCTGAGCAGTATAGATTTGCTATTTAACTGCGGAATAGAGAAATCGAGGAAGATACTGAGGGGAAAAATATAAAATGAAGAATGTATTAATGAAATTTTTAAATGCTTTTTGGCTGCGTCCAGAGACTGCGTTGTGGAGAACACTTGACGTAGAATCGATGAGAGATTTTGAATTTGTTTCACCATCCCTTGATTTAGGATGTGGGGATGGTACGTTTTCTTTTGTACGGGGGGGGGGGTAGTTTTAGAGAG